>JAEUIP010000072.1 GCA_016795075.1 Planctomycetaceae bacterium
TTGTTACACATGGTCTTTGTCATCGTCATGATCTTGAAACACGTCGAACAACATCAGAACTCTTATCTTCATTGAATGACATTCCACTGACTATATCCTCAACACAATCGATATCCTTACCGAAAAGTTTGATCAATCCGAGTGGAAGCTAATTTTTTCAGAGAAGGTACTGACCGGAAGACTAACTCGGAGCATTTGTTAGGTGCGCCCCTTTGCAATTAAATTGGTTGTCTGTTGATGACAGTTACTTGTATCTTTGAGCCAAAACCTCAAGGCTCATTGGCTGACACCCCAAGGTGCAAGAGGCCGTTCGCGAACTTGTCATTACGACTTCTGCACGCGACAAAGTCATCAAGCAGGAAAAGTGGAATGCTCGAGCCCGCGGATTCCAGCAGAAGCCTTGGAAGCTGCTGTGATTCGTCTTCTCCGCCAAATCTCAACCTGTCGCAGTATGCGGGAACAGATTGTCGCCAGTGCCCTGGCGGCCTTGGGGGAGGATTCTCAGAAGGTACAGGAGGAAGCGGGGCTGGTCCGGCAACGAATAAGTGCCGTGCAATCCGAGATCAATAACCTGGTGGGAGTTCTTGCCAAGATCGGTGCCGAGGCAGCTGCACTGGGGGAACACTGGGGAACACTGGGGACACACAATCTTTGTGGGAACACTGGGGACAGACAACTTTTCAGCTAGTTCCAGAGTTTGGATTTGCTTGATGTAGTGGCGATAGGTTATTGATCGGCGGCGACGCTGGGAGAACTTTGGGCTAGAGACCAATTTGGAGCGGTGCTGCGCCCGCGAAAGATGGTCGGGCGACTGGTAAATGGAGTTTTGGCCCGTTGGTTGGGCGCAGAAAGGCAACAAGCAAACGCGGCCGAAAGGTGAGAGCGGGCGGCGTGGCGTAAAGTGGTTTTAAGATCGAATTGACCGGTGTCGCTTGGCTGGGTACTAGCTGGGAAGCAACTGGCGTGTCTTGGCGGGGATGTTGTAGCGTTGCCCGCGCGTGCGACTGCGAGTACCGTCGATGATCGTCGGCTTCCCGGCCACCGAACTAAACAACCGACCGAAGTTCTTGGTCAACTCGCACCAAGCTGAAGCGTCGATCCCCAATCGCTCGAACAACGGAGCCGCCGATGCTGGCGCGGCTCCCCGTTTGTCGGTGCGTATCTGCCGAGCGGTCCAATCTAGCAACTCCAAGTAAGTCGCCGTACTCAGCGACAAGAACCCCTTATCGCTGGCTCGCCTGCCGCTCGTATGGACACATGGCCCGATCCAGCCGAGTGGGTGGACCAAACGCTAGGGCGTCAGTTGCACGTCGATCTGGGCCGAGAACATCGCCAAGGGATCGCCTCGGTCGTTTAAGGTCTTGGCCAAGTTGGCGATCGTCCGTGGTGCTCGGCCTTGGAACAAGACGCGGTCGCCCATGGCGATCGTGACTTCCGCATCCAGATCCAACATATCATCACGCAACAACACGGCAAATTTCGGGCGGTCGCTCGATTCGATTTCGATCTTTTGTCCTTGACGCCGAGCGATCACTTTTTCCCGCTCGCGCGGCGGTTGATTGCCGGCACTCAGCCAATAAAACCGCGAGTGCACCACGTCGTCTTGCAACCATACGACTCGGTCCGGAACGAGGTTGCGCGTGTACTGCGCCATCCACTTCACACCCTCCGCATCATCTCGATCCATCCAGTGTCCTTTGCCGGCGTGGACCTTGACCCAATGTGGGTAGCCTTGGGGATCCGCTTGCTGCAGTGTGGCTAATTGCTCGGACCATTGTTGCGCAATCTTGTTTCGATCGTAGGCCGCATCCAATTCACCCATGTGCAAGGTGAAGGGCAAGTTTCGCAAGCCCAACGGCTGCGTTTCGTTGGGATGCCCCGCCATCATCGCTGCCGCGGCCAAGCGATCGGCCAGGCGCGGCGCTAGTTGGTACACGCCGTCGCCACCCGCCGAATAGCCGGTGATGTACACGCGGTTGGGATCGATCCCTTCAAACACGATCATGTTTTCGATCAGGCGGGCAAACATCACATCAATATGATCCTGATGCCAGAGGTTCCAGGTATCCGTGGGTGCACGGGGCGCTACGTAAATGCCCTCTTCCAATTCGTACAGCCGTTGCTGATTCTGCCATTGTTGGTCGTTAACTCGCTTGGGAGCTCCACCACCACCGTGCATCGACAAGTACAAACTGTGACCAGCAGCCGGTCGTTCGCCAAAGACGCGAACTTCGTAGGGCATCTTCAAGTCGCCGATGGTCAAGAGCTTTTCGCGATGTTCGGCTTCGCGTTGGACTCGCAATCGACGTTGATGCTCGGCGACCAAGATCTGTCGTGCTTGTTCGGCTTGGTCTTTGGATAACGGCTTATTAGCAAACGGTTGCTCGGCCAAGGTCCCGCGTGTCGCTTCGTCGGCGTCGCACCAAGCTTGCAAGGCTTGCAACTCGGGGTCCAGCCCAGAGGTTTGCACCGTGACCAACTGGCCGTCTTCTTCCGCGACAAACGCTTGGGTTGTGGTGCTGCCGGACAACGTCACTTCCAGTTGATAACGTCCGGGCTTCAAGGTCGCCGTCAAGTGATGATTGCTGTCCGCCGATTCATCCAGCGTTTGTCCGCGAAAGACCACTTCACCGGTTTCGTCCTTGAGCAACAAGTTCGCGCGACAGCGTTGGGGTTGGCCAGGCGCGAGGGCCTTGAATCGTACGTCGATCATTCCGGCAGGGCGCTCGCGGGTTGCCGCGTAACGTGCTGTGACTTCCACGGCGTAGACATGGTTTTCACCCCGGTGCCACACCAACGGAAATTTCAAGTCGGTTCGGCGATAACTGACCGCGTAGATCCCATGCTGACGATCGCCGAGGGTCGCTTGTGCAGCGCGGTCGGTGAACCAAGCTTGGTTCAGTTGATCGCCGGTTGGCTCGGCGGCCCCCGTGAAATGCCAACCGTTGTCCCACACTTCGATCCAGGAGTGATTTCCGCTGTTGTCCGACCACCGTGGTGTGCCCACAAACCGCGCCGGAATCCCACAGGCGCGGCAAGCATCGATTAGCAAAATCGATAGCCCCGTACATGATGCGGTCTTGTTGTCCAACGTTTCCTGGGGGCCCTGATCGGGACGGCGGCGCTGCGTCGAGTAATGCACGCCCGTTTGGCGAAACACTTCGTGGTTCAATCGAGCCGCCGCCTGGCTGATCGATTCCATGTCTTTGATAACTGGCCAAAACTGTTCACGCAATTGGCGACGCACGTCGTCCCGCGCTTCATTGACGTTGGCGTAAGGCAAGACTTCGTTGAAGAAGATGTCGTCCGGAATACTGGATCCCCACTTGGCCGCAGCTCTGGCTTCATAGGCGATTGCCACATGCTCCAGCAAAAATGCGGCCGTCAAATTTTGCAGATCGCGTGGCGGCATGTGCTGAATCAGAAACTGCAACGCCGCTTGCTGCTCTGACGGACAGTCGCGCAGTGCTTGTTCCAGTTGCCCACGATTGTCACCGGCCAGTTCCAACTGCGAAGTCAATTCATCCGGTGCGGCGATCGTTCGAACCGGGAACACCGGCGCCGCGGACAACAGCGAAAGAGCCAGCCAGCTCCAAGTCGAAAAGAAACATCCTACGAACGCCACAATTCGGAGCCGATTCACAGTGCACCTCGCCAAACGATACCCAGCGGTTCGCGTCAATCCAGGGCAAGACCACAGCTTGTGGCTACCTTGAATCAACACACGTGAGCCCATCGTAATTGCTGGCCGACGATTCGACTACCCAAGCTCATCGGCGTCCGGACGCTTGGATTTCTGCGACATCTGACGTCGGAGCAAGGTGGTCTTGAGCTGGATGACCATCTTCTTTTGATAATCGCGCATCATGTAAACCAGCGCAGCGACCGCAACGTATCCCGACAACGCGATCAGGATCCAATCCCAAACGGATGGCTCGAAAAACATCGGGGGCTCCAACAGACAGGTATGGCTCAGGTTCCGAGCATGGCAGCGTGGCAAACACGTCGTCGGCCCCGCCACAACGGCAAACGTCTAGCATTTGGGGCGCCCCATGTCCAGATCAAACGCGTTGCAATACTTCGAGCAGCAAGCGCCACGACTTCTGGACGCTACTAACCTGAACCTGTTCGTCCGGCGAGTGGGCTCCGCGAATATTGGGGCCAAACGAAATCATTTGCACCTCAGGGTACTTCGACCCCAAGATGCCGCACTCCAATCCCCCGTGACAAGCAGCGACTTTCGGGCTCGCGCCGAACAACTCCTGATACGTACTGCTCATCAACTCGACAATTCGTGACTCCGGTTGAGGTTGCCAACCTGGGTAATCGCCGCTGGTGGTCACTTCCCCTCCAATCATTTCCCACAAAGCCACCAAAGATCGCGCCAGGTTGTCCCGCGCCGTATTGATGCTGCTGCGAGTGAGGCACCCCACCTTCCATTCGCCGTCCGCGGCAATGACGCGAGCCAAGTTGTTGGAAGTCTCGACCAAGCCAGCCATTTTTGGACTCATCCGCGCGACGCCGTTGGGACAAGCATACAACGCCGAGAGAAACGCGAGTTGGAAACTCGTTTCCAGGCCAAACAGCGGGGGATCGGCGTCCGCGGTCTCGAATTGCCATTGAAGATCTACCGCAAAATCCGGGTCCGTGGCCTGGAGCTCGACGGCGATGGCGGCCACCTCTTCACGCAACCATTGCTGAGCCTCGGCAGCGACCTTCGCAGACAACGACAACAACGCGACCGCTTCGCGTGGAATGGCGTTTCGCAAGCTTCCGCCGTCGAACTGCAGGAGTTGCCCATCGAATTTCTTGGCCACTTGCCACAACAACCGGGCCATGATCTTGTTGGCGTTGCCACGCCCCAAATGGATATCCATTCCGGAATGACCGCCTTTGAGGCCACGCACCATGATGCGCAAATAACGAGCGTTGCTCACCACACCCCTCGTCGTATAAGAACCGGTGGCGGTAACGTCCACACCACCCGCACAACCGATGGTCAATTCGTCGTCTTCTTCCGTGTCGAGGTTGAGCAGCACTTGACCGTGAAGCAAACCTCCGGCCAACCCCTTGGCTCCGGTCATCCCCGTCTCTTCATCGATCGTAAACAACGCCTCCAGTGGTGGGTGGGGGATGTCGGTCGATGCCAAGATGGCCATGATGGCTGCCACACCGATCCCGTTGTCGGCGCCCAAGGTCGTCCCTTTGGCCGCCACCCAGTCACCCCGCAACTCCATCTGGATACCTTGAGTGTCGAAATCAAACGAGGTATCGCTGTTCTTTTGATGGACCATGTCCAAATGGGCCTGCAAGATAACTGGGGTGCGTCCTTCGAATCCCGCCGTGGCTGGCTTGCGAATAATGACGTTACCAACCTCATCAACGGTTGTGTCCAACTGCAAGCCGCGGCCAAAGTTGGCTGCAAATTGCGTGACCCGTTCCTCGCGCTTGGAAGCGCGGGGAACTTGATTCAAATCACAAAAGTGATTCCACAACGGAGTCGGTGACAGTGCTCGGATCGACGCATGGGAATCTGGGGAACTGGACATGGCGGTGACCTTCCTCACGGGTGAAATTGTCGTGACTCGCTCCGCGACTCATCGTTGGTTCGCGGAGCGAACGACGACGGTCGGACCGTGCGAATCTACAGGTCGTAGTACAAGCAAAACTCATAAGGATGTGGGCGCGATTTCATCGCGTCGATTTCGCGACGTCGTTTGTATTCGATCCAAGTCGCGATGACATCTTCGGTGAATACTCCTCCGCACAGCAAGAAGGCATGATCGTTGGCTAACGAATCCAAGGCCTCTTCCAATGTCTCCGGCAAAGGCCGCATTTGTTGTTGTTCGCTGGGCGCGAGATCGTAGCTGTCCTTTTCCATCGAAGCCCCAGGATCAATGCGCCGCTGAATGCCATCGATCATCGCCATCGTGATCGCCGCAAACGCCAAATACGGGTTGCAGCTAGGATCGGGACAACGAAACTCGATCCGCTTGGAATGTGGATGATTGGAGTACATCGGAATACGAATAGCCGCCGAGCGATTGGCACGCGAATAATCCAAAAATGCGGGTGCTTCATAGCCCCCGGTCAGCCGTTTGTAGCTGTTTGTGGTCGGGTTGGTGAACGCCATGATGGCGCGTCCGTGCTCCAAGATTCCACCGATCGCGTGCAGCGCCATTTGCGACAGGCCCGCGTAACGGTCCCCCGCAAACAAGTTGTGTTCGCCCTGCCAAATAGAAACATGCGTGTGAAAACCAGAACCACTATCGCCGTAAATGGGCTTGGGCATAAACGTTGCCGATTTGCCATGCTGGTAGGCCACGTTCTTGACGATGTATTTGTAGATCATCATTTGGTCCGCCATCTTGACCAAATGATCGTACCGCAAGTCAATCTCGGATTGGCCGGCTGTGGCAACTTCGTGATGTTGGCATTCGACATCCAGCCCACATTCGATCATGCGCAACATCATCTCGTTGCGAATGTCCATCAACTTGTCGGTCGGTGGCAACGGGAAATAACCTTCCCGATAGCGAATCTTGTAACCCTGATTCGGTTTTTCATCGCGGCCACGATTCCACTGCGCTTCGTTGCTGTCTAGGAAGTAATAGCCGCTGCGATGGTCCTGATCGAAACGCACGTCGTCAAAAATAAAGAACTCGGCCTCCGGCCCAAAGTTGATGCGGTCACCAATCCCGGCGCTCTGGAGAAATGCAGCGGCCTTCCGCGCGACGTTTCGCGGATCCCGCGAATAATCCTCGCCGGTCAACGGATCCCGGACGTCGCAGATCATGGCCAAGGTCGGAATCTTGGCGAACGGATCCAAAAACCGCGTCTCGGGTTGCGGAATCAACAACATATCGCTGTCAAAGATATTTCGCCAACCTCGAATACTCGAGCCGTCAAAGCCAATGCCCTCGACGAAGGTCGCCTCGGTCAAGGAACTGGCCGGAATCGTGGTGTGCTGCCACCATCCCGGGAAGTCCATGAACCGCAAGTCAATTGCTCGTACTTCCTTCTCGCGGCAAAATGCCAATACTTCCTTAGGTGTCATGCGGGTTCCAGATGCGGTGTCCGAAAAAAAGCGATCAATGACTCGCCAGAGAATATCAGCTCATTCATTCAACCAGCCATACAACGGCCAAAAAAAAGCCGGTTCGCATCCCGAACCGGCTCCTTGTAGGGTCTACAACTCCATTTAGGTGTTCGTGGCCCGAATTCGGTTTTCGCGCAAACCACGGCTGAGGATGTCGCGCAGAAACGGCGAAAAATCTTCGTAACGAACCACGTCAGGCGCACCACCCGCGTATTGATAAATCGCATCGCGCGGTTTTTTGCCCAGAGCAATCAACGTCGAGCTGACCGTGCCATAACCCGATTCTCGCAACACCATGCTTGGACGGCCAGGTTCCGTCACCCCCCTCGCAAATACCTTGCTGGCTAACGCCAAAAACTTCACCGGCGAATCCAACGTCTGAAGCGTCAACATCCGCCGAGCCAACCCGACGCGACCATCACGTGGATCGTCCAGATTGTAGTTGCCAATGATGTTGAGCCCCGGGTTGAGTTCTACCACTTCCGTTTGGGTACTGGAGTGAATCACCCACCCACTGTCCGCGTCCGCGACCACCAAGTTGACGCCGTCGTATTGATCGGTATGCAACTGAGCGACCGCCATATCGACCGCTGCGCGAGCCGTCGGACATTTCAACATCTCACGGCACAATAACGAACGAGATTTGGTGCCAATCGCCGAGCCGAACTTTTTGCGCGGAATCGCGGCCGCCATCATCCCCCGCTGATTGACACCCAAGTACGTGCCCTTCGTTTTCGGGTCAAAGCTCGCTAAAATGCGCGGCTTTCCTGATTGAATCGTCGGGTTCGGACAAGATCGGTCCAAAGACTCCTCCCGATTGGCGGCGACTAAAATCGGCGAATCGGGAACTAGTTGATAAACCAAGGCCAAAAGGCTCATATTTTTCCGTTCTTCCTAGGGTTTCGGGGAGGCTGCCCACGGAAATCCATCACGCGTCTACTGTAACAAACGCCCGCTCACGCGACACCCCCGAACGGATAAAGCGCCAATCATTTTTATTGAAAAATTGACAAACGAGCCGCCCTCCAGAATTTAAAAACGGGCATAATTTGCTGAATTCCAGAGACTTACGTATTGGCGGGTTCTGACTGGTCCAACAAAATGTTCGTCCGACACCAAATTTTGTAACCAACCAGACTCCCCAAAAGCAGGGGCGGAATTGGACATGGTGGCAAACGGATCGGCGCACCTACCCTTGCCAAAAGCGGGCGGTGGCTGCCGAGTGCGGCCCAACGGACGTAACGATGACTTGTTCGCCAATCCATCGAAGCCGCGCCGCTAGCACGTCGCCGATTCTTTGCAAATTCGGGATGACCGACCGGAAGCCTCGGACCATAATGCGGACCCGCAGAAGGAACTGTGGAAGCGCGCTGCTGGGCGCCATTTGCTTGCGAAATCGCAAAGTCATTGGCTCTCGCACTCCTTGGGAGCAGCGCGCCGATAACGGAATATCAACTTCGGATCATGAGTACATTCCATGCCAGCCAGAGTCCCGCGGCGTCGCCAAGTCGAGTCGGTTTCAGCCGCTGCCCACATCCCCCAGTTAGCTGTTCGTGTCGCTGCGGGAGATTTTTATGTGCCTGATCGGGTGGTCACCAACGAAGATCTGTCCGCGTTGGGCTGCGATAGTGATTGGATCGTCCAACGAACGGGCATTCGCCAGCGTCGGATGGCACAACCCCACGAGTCGACAAGTGATTTGGCAGCCGAGGCGGGCCAGCGATGTTTGGCAGCGGCCGGTGTGCCAGGCGAGGCCGTTGATCTGATCATCGTGGCGACGTGTACACCGGACCATGTCGCTCCGTCCGTCTCCTGTCTCGTCCAAGAGCGAATTGGCTGTCACTGGGCGGCGGCTTTTGATATCAATGCCGCCTGTAGCGGGTTCATGTACGCCTATTTAACCGCGGCTCAGTTTGTCGCCATGGGCAGCTACCAAAACGTGCTGGTCATCGGCGCCGATGTGTTGTCGCGTTATGTCGATCCCAAAGACTCAAAAACGTATCCCTTGTTCGGGGACGGTGCCGCTGCCCTGTTGTTACAGCCGAGCGGACGCGCTGTGGTTTCGTCGGCCGGCCATCGAGTTCCTGTGGCCCAAGCGGGTGATGCCGGAGTGATGGGCTTCCAGTTGGGCGCGGAGGGCAGCTTGGGACATTCGCTGCTATTCCCTGCGGGCGGATCGCGACAGCCACTCACCCCGGAAATTCTGGCTGCTGGTGGTCAATACTTACAAATGGACGGCCGCACCGTGTTCAAGTGGGCGGTGCAATGGATTCCGCAGGTCGTTGCTCAGTTGCTCCGCCAATGCCAACTGGAAACGACCGATATCGACCTCTTTGTATTGCATCAAGCGAATTCGCGAATCATCGAGGCTGCGATGGCCAGCTTGAACATTCCGGCCGAGAAGATTTGGACCAATTTGGATCGTTACGGCAACACCTGTGCGGCGAGTATCCCGGTGGCGTTGATCGAAGCCGAACGGGCCGGTGCTCTCAAACCTGGCCAACACGTACTCCTCTGCGGCTTTGGCGCTGGACTGACCTGGGGCGCAGCCGTGGTGCGCTGGTAACTCTCACGTGCCTCAACGACCGGTCAAGTCACAAGTTCGTCAAAATACACAAGCCGCCCAATCTCGCCAAACAAACTTTGCTTCGAGACCATTGGGCGATCTAACAAAAAAAGGGAGTCACCCAGGTGCGTGGTGACTCCCTCGTCACGGAGAACCTTGGTCCTCCGCATGTTCCCAGAGGACCTGCGAAGCCCCCTGCCCTACCGCAGGTCAGGATTAGAACCCTAATCCGCCGAACGCGGCTTCTTCCGCTTGAATCGCAGGTTCCACCACAGCACCGAACGCGACGTTGGTCACTGGCCCACCGATCAACGTGGGGAATCCGATACCGTTGGTCAGACCGTCCAGTTCCAAGTTATAGGCCGCAGCACCGCTCTGGTTGTCGATGTCGGCGTTGAACACAAAGGTATTGTTGCTCATGGCCAAGTTTGTGTTCGCACCGACGTCGTTGACCGACAACATATCTCGGATGAATGCGTCGACCGGCGGTCCAGGTGGGAATGGACCACCTTGGTCGTTCGCTGCAATCACGTTGCCACTCATCGAGAATGTCAACGTGGAAGCATCGGCCGCGGTCAAGTTCAAACCCTGTTGGGCATTGCCGGTCATGACGTTGTTCACGAACCGAGCATGAGCCGTTGAGGTTCCAGCCGTCAAGAATCGAACACCGTCTTCGTGCGGCAGATCGGCGATGCCGTTGATGATATTCAACGGACCGCTGTTGGTGATCGAATTGCCCGACACTTCGGCCAAAGTTCGCCCCACACCGCCCGTCTGAACCACCAAGCCAAACGAATCGAAGTCATCAATCGTCGTGTTCAAGAACCGGGCTCGCATGTTACCGGTATTGCTGAACAATACGCCCGCAGCTCCTAACTGTGTTGCGGCGTCGTTTTGGAACACCAAGTTGTTGACCAAGATGTCCGCACTGGAACCGGCCCCGTTGTCCACAATCATGCCGATCCCGGTCGAAAAATTGACCGTGCTGTTCAGCACATTGACTCGCGAAATGATAGCCGGATCAATCTGATTGAAGTCAAACTCGAAACCCTGGCCAACATTCTCAATCAACAGGTCATCGGCGTTCAAGTTCAACAAGCCGCGACCGCCTGTTCCCGCGAACACACCGCTGTCGGTGGATGCCAAGCCGATGTTTTGCAGCGAGATGTTGCTGATGACGGCAATCATGGTCGACTGATTTACGGAGACCGTGTCACCCGCCAAGATGGTAAAGCCGTTACCGCTTCCAGCGGCACCGTTGCCATCCATATTCAAGCGAGCACCGACGTTCGTAACCGTAGCGACATGCAGACCGCCGTTGATCGACCGTAAGAAGATACCGTCTTTCAAGTTGTTGGCGATCGAGATGTTCTGGATCACGTCGGTCGTCAAGAAGGCACCGACCCCGTCCGCTTGAGCCATCAAACCGGTGTTGTTCCCATTGAGCGTCGAAAATTCGACTCGCAATCGTTGGACGGCCGCCGCTTGGTTCAAGTCGACGAAAATACCGTTGCCCGCATTGCCGGTGAACGTCGAAGCAAAGCCCGGTAGTGCCGTGACCAGTGTCGAATGCAGTGGGTTGGTATTGCGAACATTGATCAACGACAAACCGTTGCCACCATTCCCGGTCAGTGTGGAATTTTGGAACAACAGATTACCATTGGCATCGACCAACCGGATACCGTCACTTACGTTGCCAGTGGCGACAGGAGAATCAAAGAAGTACGTCGCTCCCACACCCGCCCCGTCCACAAATCCTACCAGGTTGACACCATGGCGAAGGTTGCCCGTGGCCGAGAAGTTCTGGAGAAACTGTACCGTCGCCGCATCGTAGTTCGAAAACTGGATACCGTCACGCAAGTTGTTCGACACGGACACATCACGGAACCGAATATCCGCGTTGACGTCACCGTAGTTTACCAAACTGATACCGTCGCGACCGTTGTTCTCGGATACGACACGGTTGAACGTCGCGTTGCCCGTGGCGTTTTCGAGACGAATACCGTCGAGAACTGCTCCACGAACATCCACGTCCTCGATGAGGAAGTTGTCGACAGGGTTCAACAAGCCATCCGCGAGGATACCGTTGGTCATGAACGTGCCCGGAGCCGTTCCGTCGATGATCAAACCGCGGACAACGGTGTCGCTGCCATCGATCCGGACCGCATTTCCAGCCAAGTTCGTAATCGTCGGACGTAGCCCATTGACGACGTTGGGTACAAAAGCCGACGTACCACCGGCCAACGGGATGATGTGCTGGACACCATCGCCCAACAACATCTGCCGATCCTGCAGCGTGATTCCCATGTCGTAGAAGGATGTGGTGCCGTCGCCACGATGCACGAAGATGATATCGTCAGGAGCGGAGACCGCATTGGCATCGGCCAGCGAACGGAAGCGGCTTTCAAAAGTACCAATCCCGGTTCCGTCAGCACGGTTGTCCACGTGAATCACGTTGTAAGCCAGCCCCGTGTCGGGATCGATCGCCAGGACCACGTCTTGCTGGAACCGGACGATATGATCGTTACGCATGGTGGGGTCCAAGTCGTTCCCCAACCCTGCCGAGATGCCGCGGTCGTTCACTCCCCAAGTGAAGCCCAATTGAACCACACCGGTCCAGCCGAACAAATCATCGCGATTCAATTCGCCACTCAACCGCCAGCCATTGTGGCTCTGCAAGCCAGCGCGAGTTCGAATACCTGTAAAGTAAGGAACCGCATCCGATTCGTAGCCGTACAAACCGATGTCGACGTTGCCGTTGTAGTTCGCAAACTGCAGCGGCTTGGCACGCAATGTCACGTCGTAACCCTGCAAGGCAGTATCCAAACCAGCTCGCAGCGCGATATTGTTTTCCCAAAAGCTAACTCGTCCCAGCTCACCTTGAGTGAACACGGTGTCGCCCAGCGGAATATAGGCATTACCTACCAAATCCCATTTGGCGGTACGAATCGACGCGTTGAACGCCGCTTGCCAGAACGTGTGCGAGAAATCGCCAACTTCGTCGCCGTCATAGTCCAGCCAACTACCGACGGTAATGTCGGAACCCGCCGACTTCAAGCTAAAGACTCGTTCCACACCCAAGTTGCCGAAGAACCCACCGTTCTCCGACACATGGCCCTGTGTTTCCATCAACCAACGGCCATCCAAGAAGTCGTCGGCTAAGTGCGTCTTGCCGCCTAATGTGAAGTAGCTGCCGTCATAGCCCAACCCATCCCCGATGTTGGTCTCGACCCAAATTCGACCCGGCATCGGTAAGGCGCGACCTTCACTCTGAAATAGTCGCAAATTCGTACCAGCCCGGCCGGATACCCCAGTGGTAAATCCATCTTGGGCTTCCGCCGTGGTTGTCGCGTGAGCTGTGAAAGCTGCTACACAGCCGAAGCCAAAATAACGAAACATGGTCTTCATCGATGTCTCCCGGGCACCTTACTGTAACGGGCTGATTGCGATCAACCACAATACAACTCTGTAACGCGACATTCCGAATAATCGGTAGACGCCGTATAAGTGATCGACCCGGCAGAACCCGGACCATTAGAAATATCCGAGTAATTGATGCAATTCCTACAGTTTCACAGCCGGTATTTGAGACGGCTCGCTCCAGACAACTCACCAAACCTACCGCTTTGAAGATAACGGAGGAAAACTAGGGCAAATCGGCAATTGTCTCCGCCTCAACTGGCAAACATGACCGACATCAACAAGACCAATGCCCCGTTGTTCAACGCGTGAATCGCCATCGGAGCCACCAATCCACCGGACCATTCCCGCGCGATGGACATTGAAGCCGCCAATGTCATCAACGCCGGAATTCCCAACAGCCCCTGCGGGTGAATCGACGCAAAGATAAAGCCGTTGACCAAAGTCGCCACCAACACACTTACATAAATAGACTGGCGGTGTGTCACGTCTCTCAAGTAGCGATAGAACAAACCACGAAAAACGGTCTCTTCAACCAATGGCGCTGTAACAGCCGCTAGCAAGAACAACGCAAGAACCGTCCCAATCTGCCCGTCAAATTGTTCCTGAATCGGATGAGACGGACCGCCTGGCGGCGCGAAGGGGTTTTCGGCCGCCCCATCACTATGGACCAACCCCGTCAAGACAACCGTCAAGTACATCATCAAGACCAAGAGCGGCAGAAAAGCCAGGTGAGTCACCAAGGCCTTGCCCAGATCCAGAAACACATTTTGACTTGTAAACCCAACTTCCCGTAGCGCCCGCCAGGGTTGTGGGTGCCGAACCAAAAGCCAGGCCAGGGCTACGATGACTGGAATATAAAACACGACCAACGTTAGCCACGTATTTGCATCGTCACTCAACCCAAGCCCAGACGCCAACAGCCCCACGATCACTTGAGCTACAAAAAAGCTTACGAACCAAACGGCAAAGGCTTCCAAATGAATAAAGCCAAATCCGCTCCCCGGGAGCCAACGTGACCGAAGCACTCCGTATTTCAAGCAACCGAACAGAATCGCTGCCACGAAGAGCCCGGCAACGGCCGCGGCCAAGACCAACGCAAAGAAGAGCCCGATTCCCAGCATTTTGGCCGTTGAATTGTCCCGCAATCGTCGACTTTGCCTTGGATCGTCGGAACTCCAAGCGGCCGCCACCCGACCCGCAAAGCCTAGATCTTTTTCGACGGTCAGGACCGACTCCGAATCACTCGGCAATGGTTCACCAGCCAATTTCGCTTGGACGACCAGTTCGGTCGCCGCGATCAGCTTTTCCTCGTCGTCAGTCGGTGTGTAGTTGGCCTCAATGATCTGCTCCCGCAGTTTCGCCAATCCGTCCCGCACGTCCTGGGGCCCAACCTTCTCCGTGTCGCTTTCTGACGACTCGGCATCCTCCGCCGACGGAGCTGCCTGTTTGGGGGCCAAGGTCTTCTGGCTTGAGATCAGCTCCGTCAAAATGACCAGCCGAGCCAAACGCTGCGGAACCGGACCGCTGTCCAGCGAATCCAGCATCTCGACCGCTTGCTGCTGGTCAAACGACTCCATGCCCAACGCGAACTGGCCAGCCAAATTGGCCGGTACCAACGTCGCAGCGGGGCTCTGTCTGTCCGGCGGGGCGATGAATTGACCAACGAAGACCATCGTCATCATCAATCCAGCGCAGAAGACAACCACGAGCCATGAAAAAACCTGCGAAGGGGCCGCCCACGGATCCGTAAATCCCAGTGGAGTGGATTCTGGAAATGTTTTTCCGGCAGTCGGTGATGAGGAAGCTTCGGTATTTCCCGTACACCCAACCTCCGATGAAATAGGGCCAGCGGACGAAGTAAACGGCGGAGTTGGTTCGGTGGGAGAATTCATCGACTCAATTTTGGTCAGTGGGCGTTTTGCGATTTACTGACCGAGTTCGGTTCAGCCAATTCACGGACTTGGGCAATTACCGCATCCAGCATAGCCTCCGTCAATCGCTTGGTAAACGTATTTTGCTGGCTAGGATGGTAACTTCCTACCATCCAACGGTCACCCAAACGCACGACGCGACCATGCCCAAACACCGCTTTGGGGGTTGACGGAGCCTGCCCGAACGCCACCGTCGACGTTCGCAAAAAAGCCTCGGGTTGATGGCGATAGAAGTTTGTCATGGCGTCCCAAGCAATTTTCCCTAACGCCAAAATAACGTTCGGCTGGCAAAGCTCAAAGGTCCGAACCAAGTACTCCCGACAGTTTTGAACTTCCTCCGGCAGTGGCTTGTTGTCCGGCGGAGCACAATGACAAACCGCGGTAATGGCCAAGTCGATCAGCGTCAGCCCGTCGTTCCGGTCCACAGACGTTGCTTGGGACGCCAATCCGCCGCGTTGCAGAGCGCGAAACAGCCAATCTCCGCTGCGATCCCCCGTAAACATACGACCGGTTCGATTGGCACCGTGAGCCCCAGGAGCCAACCCGACAATCAACACGGATCGCGAAGTCTCAATCGTCCCTGTTGGCGCGAACGAGGCTTTACTCGCACCGGAGTGGCTCGATTGATCGACCGAGCCGATCGGGGCAAACAAGTTGGGAACCGGTCGGCCCCAATAATCGTGATCTTCGTACGCTCGGCGTTTTTCCGCAGCGACCTGCTGGCAATGTGCGATCAACCGCGGGCAACGCTCGCAAGCCACGATCTCATCGTTGAGTTCCGCCCAAGCGTCGGCACCACCCGCCGCCGGCTGTTTGGTCGTTTTGGTCGTTTGTTTGGTTGGAGTGCGTTTGGTTGGAGTGCGTTTTGCCGGCGACATGGCAGTTCCCGAGTAAGGTCCCTGTGGTGAGACTCCAGCATAACCAACCAAACAAGAAGCCGCCTACGGATGGCAATGCCGATCGACGAAGGACGGTGGTAGGCAGATTCCATGTGCCGCAACTATCAAGTAGCACTCGTTTTTCGAGGATCGGTGGGCGGCACATAGGATTTGTCGTGAATTGAGTTCCGGATTTCGAACGTCGAAAGCGCTGGAATGCCCTTGGCTGGCTCTGGTGTTTGAATGATTAATGATTATTGAAGAATGAAAAATTCAAAAGGTACCAAACGTCTAGTTTCAGGCATTCCGCGAGCAAGCAATGGCTGTCAGCATATTGCATTTTCCAATTTCCATTTTCCATTTTCCATTTTCCATTTCTTAGCCTCGTGTGAACCATAGACGCTCATTTGCCTGGCAGGCGGACTTGCCACGGATGGCAATGCCGATCTGCGCATAAATACATTCGCGGCCTGCGGTATCGACGTGAAGACCGTCAAAGTATCAGCTCGGAAGTTAGACCATGGCGGTCGGACAAATGCTGTCCGTCAAGGAAATGTCCGCGGACTGATCATCCGCAGTTCGGCATTGCCATCCGTGGGCATTACCATACGCTCGCATTTTGCCGCTACGCGGGTCAGGCGATTTAGCGGCTCAGGCCATTTGGAGTCTCGGTAGAATCGAAGATCGGGGTTCTCGGATGAACCAAGGTCAGACTATCCCAAATCGGGAAGTTATTTCAAGACAATTCCGATGTGACTTCCACGTGATTTAGCGGACGCGCGTGATTTAGCGGACGCACGTGTACCGGCTTCAGCCGGCGGGCACCTAGCTACTTGATCGGCTGGGCCATCACGATTTCCGATTGCGGAGTTTTGGTGGGTTTGGCTTTTGCAACTCCGGTGGAGCCCGCCAGCAAAACTCGTTCGATGTCCGCGGGGGAATATCCCAGCTTCAACATTTTCAGCTTCAAGTTCGCGTCCAACCCCGAGCGGACGATGGCCCCAATCGATTGAAACACGACATAAACGATGGCCACCACGAACGGCCCGCCCAAAATGCAGCTAACGGCCACCAGGGGAATAATTTCAACATCGCTGACATCGCCACGTTGGGCCAACAATCCAAACAACTCAGTGAATTCCATCATATTCGGGCTCTCAATTGCAACGAAAAACCTGCTTCTTGGTCGTCAGGACCAGTCTACCACGAGCCACTTCGACGTTCCCCCGGTATTCTTGGAGAAAATCATGCCTTTTTTTGGAAAACAAGACATGTTTTGCGCGCATTCCTGTGCCCGTTTCTACCTATTATCCCTCCGTTTCGGGTCTGCCAAAACTCGGGATTCACCTGGAGTTGACCGGTTAATCGCAATACCACTCCGCGCTGGACCGTATTGGAGTTAAACGGTTCGCAGAGCGTGGCTTGGCGGGTCGCCGACCAATCACGCGTCGCGATGCGTTCCTGGTCCAGCGTTCGGTCCAACCATCGGCAAAAACATCGGCAGCGGCTTGCGAACGAAGCTCCTAGTCGCTACTGTCAAAACACCTCCGGTAAAAGGGCGACCGGCGGTCGGTGGAGTGCCGAAATTGGGGGGCCGAAGAGTTCTTGTTTTTTGCGATACACTCGGCGGGAGTTTCGCTGGGTTGAGTCCAATCATTGGGAGTGGAAACATGGCGGTCAAGCGCGGTGAGATTGATAGTCAATTGCTGGTCAAGCGAGACAATGTGGCCAAGGATCTGAATTCGGCCCTGGACGCGGGAGGTGGTTTGCTCCGTCTGACGCCAACCTGGGTGCCACGCAGCTTCCTCCACCCCGGCAAGCGGATCAAATTGCACCCCTCCGACTATTACTCTTACGGTGCAGAACGCGGCGGGATTGATGAACGCTGGTTCGGGAGCACGACCGATGCCGCCAACGGTGGAAGAGTCTGGCACGAAGGTCAGAGTTTCTGTCTGTTCGAGGGTCGTCAATTTCAGTTGAAGGATGCCATTGCCGAAGCTGGCACGCGCATCATTGGCTCGAAAATGTTCGGCAAGTACAACCGTTGGCCGGTGTATTCGAAGTTCTTCGATAACATGGGGCCGATCCCACATCACATGCATCAGACCTTCAAAGACGCCAAATTGGTCGGTCAAGAAGGCAAGCCAGAAAGTTACTATTTCCCGCCGCAGTACAACAACTGCGACAACAACTTTCCCTATACGTTCATGGGTCTAGAGCCAGGCACAACGAAACAACAACTGCGGCGATGTTTGGAAAATTGGCATCGTGGTGACAACGGTATTTTGGACCTATCCAAAGCCTATCGCTTGCAACGTGGCACCGGATGGCTGATTCCGCCGGGCGTGTTGCACGCTCCTGGATCGCTCTGCACTTACGAGCCTCAATGGGGCAGTGACGTGTTTGGCATGTACCAAAGTCTGGTCGAAGGTCGGGAGGTCCCTTGGAGTTTATTGGTCAAGGACATGCCAGCCGACAAACATCAAGACCTGGATTTCATCATCGGTCAATTGGATTGGGAAAAGAACGTCGATCCAAACTTCAAAGCGAATAACTTCTTAGAGCCGATGCTCGCGAACTCGGGCGAAGGCTGGGAAGATCGATGGATTGTGTACGGGTTGGTGGATGGCGAACAATTATTCAGTGCTAAAGAGCTGACGCTCCAACCGGGAGCCCGTTGTGTCCTCCGCGATCCCGGCGCCAGTGGTTGGTTGACGGTTCAGGGCAAAGGCACCATGGGCAAATTGAATTTGCAAACCCCCGCCATGATCCGCTTTGGTGCATTGACCGAGGACGAGGTCTTTATCACTTACGAAGCGGCGACCGCCGGTGTCGAAATCTGCAACACGGGCAGTGAGCCGTTGGTTGGCCTGCGGTATTTTGGTCCGGATACGTTCGACAAAGTTCCCAACGTCGGTGACGCCGCGTAGTGACACGCCGTCGTCGAAGCGATTATTCCCAAACCCAGTCCGTTCGACTGCGATAGTAGTTGGTGGCTTGGTAGCGTTGGGGATAGGACGTTGCGCCAAAGTCGCCGTACCGGAACGGCACCTTGGTAATGTGAAACGTTGTCGCCGCGTGGGTTTGCCCAACGTGTGGTGATTGCCAGAAGAATTGACCGGCCAGACCGTCGTGGCTCGTTCCGCGAACCAAGGTTGCATCGCAGAGCGATCCATGAACGGGCGCCGCGGACAAACGATCGGGTGAGCCACCGACCCAATCTTGGGCGTTTAACCATTGGGCGGACAGCAACCAACCTACGGTTCCGGCCACCAACAGGTGGAAGAATTTCAGCCACAATCGGCGATAGTATCGCGATGGATAAAGTCGCATCATTTTTGGCCTCTCGATGGTGCGTTTGGCAGGAGCTCGGCGGACGAGCAATTTCACAAAGCCCGAGGGTAGGCTAGAATACCGGTCGGTACTGCGGCGGGAATCTGTTCTCGCTCGGT
>JAEUIP010000073.1:0-15693 GCA_016795075.1 Planctomycetaceae bacterium
TTGGAACGAAACGAATGGGGTTTTGGAAGCGGTCGTCGGCTCGACGGTGGCAGCTAACGAAGGTTTGAAGTTAGGAGACTCGATCCAGCCGATTCACGGCGACATTGGGGCGGGCGGGCACATCCATCGCACGGGGTTTGTGGTCGTGGGCATCATGGCGCCATCCGGGACTCGCAATGACGTTGCGGTGTTTATCAATATTGAAGGTTTCTACATGATGGACGAGCACCGGAAACCTTTGGAAGACGAGCGAGTCAATTCTCAACGATTCGAATCAAGCCCGGAGGACAATCTCAGTGATCCAGAGTTCCAGGCTCTACTTGATCAAGAGTTAGAACAGCGATTGAACGCGGCGGGGGAGAATGCTGCCGGGCCAACGGGATCGACAGCGGCGGTTGATGACGCGGCGGATCATTCGCCAACTGGAGAGCAAGAATCAGAAAATGGGAAACAATCAACCTCGCCAGAGGCTGGCACAACGAGCGATCCGCAACCCGAAAATACCGAGGAAAAGAAGAGCAAATACGGGACTCCATTGCCGATCGAGCAACGTGAGTTGACGTCGATACTTCTGCGCTCGCATGACGATGTGGGCGCGAGTCTATTTGGTATCACAAACGCCGTGAATTTAGGGCAATTGGAAAACGAGATGGATTGGACGGCGTTTTCGCCCCGTTTGCAGCAGCGATCCGCTCAAGCGGTAACGCCCGTCGCGGAGGTTCAGTCCGTATTCGAGACCTTTGTGACACCGGTCCAGTGGTTGATCTTGGCGATGACCGTCATGATTTGCGTTGTTTCGGGAATCGGAATTTTGGTAAGCATTTACAACTCCATGAGCGAACGACGGCAGGAAATCGCGGTCATGCGAGCTTTGGGCGCGGATCAATCGACGGTATTCGGGATCATTTTGGCCGAATCGGTGTTGTTGGCTGCTGGCGGCGGCCTTTTCGGCTGGGTTGCAGCCCATTTCGTCAATGGATTGATAAGTCCGCTCGTTCAGCAACGCACCGGGGTCGAGTTGAGCATTTGGGATTTTGCTCCTGGTATGCGATTCGATTGGGGCTGGGGAAGCTTTGCCGTTTCCTCGGAATTGATGCTTGTACCGGGACTGGTGATCCTCGCGATCCTGGTTGGTTTATTGCCAGCAATTACGGCCTACCGCTTGGATGTTTCGGAAAACTTGTCCTAAATCTTCGAACCGAGGAGATTGGGAGTCGGTATAATGGAGTGAGCCCCGTGGTCGCGATTTGCGTTCGGGGAGCGCTCCCGTAGCCGAGTAGTTCGGCTTGCCATAAATTGGCGGTGTCGGGGATGATGTGGTTTGCCATGTCGGTTAATGGCAATGGTGTTGCTTTGATTGACCGAATGGTATGAAAATCTAAGGGCGGTTCGCGGCGGAGTCTACCGCGATAAGTCGCTTTTATTAGGACTTCTGATTAGCATGAATGGCGTCTTGCAACCTATTACCGAGTTCGTACGTATCCATTTTTCCGATTGTAGGGATTTTGGACGTTGGTCGAAGATGATCGCGACCTGCAGTTTTTGGGCTGCATGTCTCTCTGCGGCAGAGCCGATATCGGCGAACTTCCCGGTTGCCGATGTTTCTGCCCGAAACATTCTTGAATCTGGTGCGAATGCGAGTGAGACCGCGGGTGCGTGGTGTCCGTTCTGCACCGCATTGAAACCAACATTGGCGGAGGAGATCGAGGCAACGGATGCGGTGGTTTTTGCCAAGGTCGTGGGACCTGGGCAACTGACCGAGGATGGATTTGACCGCAAGTTGCGACTTCAGGTATCCAAAATCCTGAAGGGCAAGTCGTTTGTCGCCGAAAATGACGAATTTGAGACGATTGCTCCTGCAACGTTGGAACCAGGTCAAGAATGTTTGGTCATGGGTGTTTTGACCGACCGTATGATGTGGAGCACTCCGATGAAGCTATCGGAGCGGTCGAGAGAGTACATTCTCGCGGTACAAACGTTGCCAACCGAAGGTCCCGAGCGTGTTAAGTTTTTCTTGAACTATTTGGAAGACAGTGAAAGCTTCATGGCGTTCGACGCGTATGACGAATTCGCGCGTGCTCCGTATGAGACGGTCAAAGCGGTTAAAGGGGATATGAATCGCGAAAAATTGGTCAAGTGGGTCCAGGACCCCGAGGTATCCATCAACCGCAAACGTCTCTATTTCACATTGATCGGCGTTTGTGGTTTGGCGGAGGACTTGCCGCTATTGGAGCGTTTGATCACCAGTCAGGAGAAGAGGGATCGCGCCGCATTGGACTCCCTAATTGCTTGTTATTTAACCTTGGCCGGTTCGGATGGCGTCAAACTGATTGAAGATCGATTCTTGCGAGATCCTGCGGCGGACTATGTGGATACCTATGCTGCCGTTGCGGCGCTGCGTTTCCACGGGACGGAGAGCGATGTCATACCGGTGCCGCGAATTGTTGAAGCCGTTCGACTCTTATTGGATCGTCCCGAAGTGGCGGATCTTGTGATCGCCGATCTAGCTCGGTGGAAGGATTGGACGGTCACCGACCGGTTGGTCGAAATGTTCAAAAATGCCAACGAAAAAACCCAATGGGTGCGAGTGCCGATCGTGCATTTTTTGCGAGTGAATCCAGATCCGGTTGCGAAAGCGAAAATCGAAGAATTGCGGGCAGTGGATCCACAGTCCGTTCGTCGTGCACTGGCTTTCTTTGAGTTGGAAGCGGCGATGCAAACGGAAACGGACTCCGAAGACGCGGAATTCGAACAGCAGCTTAAAGAGTTGGAAATGGAGAAATCCAAAGAGCAGAAGGAAAAGTCACAGGAGGGAGCTGGGACCGGCAAAGGCCCTGGAGAGAATCGACCGACTGAAGCAACTCAGCCCCCCAAAATTGAAGACTCCAACCTGGACGGTGTCCGCACGACGGCGTTCCGCCCGATGGTGGAGTCCGCGAGCAATTCGGAGGTTTCCGAGGTCGCCTTGGCAGGATTAGATGTGGTTGAGAGTGATTCGACCGCGTCGGAAGCAAAGGGACTTACGACTCCTGTTGCTCCGGTGGCTGGTAACGAAACGTCGTCTTTGCCCACAGGCCTGACGGCAAACAACTCGGCGCCAAAGACCCTTTCGGCTCGCAATCGAAGCGAAACGCAAATAGAAGGTACTCCGACTAACTACTTGTGGTGGATTGTCGGCGTACCAGTGTTCGTCAACGGATTGTTGCTTGTGTTGACGTGGTCGATTTTGAATGGAACCTTTAGTCGACTTTTCTGCTGATGTTATCGAATAATCGGAGACCGGCCGTATGAATCATCTGCCCTGCAAACAAGATGTCGCTAGTGAAGTCGTTACCGCGCAGCTGAGCAACGCGGGACGCTCGCGGCTACAAAATGAAGCCGAACAGTACCAGTTGCGGAGCAAGGCAGCGACTCTGTCCCTGTTGTTTGGGGCGTTTGCGATGGCCGGATTTATCTTCCTGGTGTTTATGGCACTCGCGCCGTTGGCGATTGTTTTGGGCTGGCACGGTCTGCGCGTGATTCGTCGTTACCCTGATGAGTATACTGGTAAAGGTTTCGCGATCACGGGATTGACGCTCGGGTTGCTGGCGTTGTTTGGTGGGTCGGCGTTTCATACGACCATCTATTTGACGGAAGTGCGTGAAGGTTATCAGCGAATCACCTTTTACGAACATTTGAAAAACAAAGTCGAGCAGCCGACGGAAATTGCAAAAAAATTGGATGGTCAAAAAGTCTTTCTGAAGGGCTACGTGCGACCTGGTCTGCGGAACAACGGTTTGACCGAGTTCTTGATGGTCGGTGATTTCGGCCAATGTTGTTTTGGTGGAAGTCCCAACCTAACCGAAATCGTCTATATCAAAATGCCGCCTGAGGAAACGACCCAGTATGATTACATGCTGCGTCGAATTCATGGTACTTTCCGACTCAATAAGCGTTTGCAAAAAGGTGATCTTATCGCAGACGATGTTCCGGGGTACATCTATCAGATCGACGCCGACTTCTATAACTGAAAGTCCACCGATGTTGGTTGGTGCAAACAAAGTAACAAAACGACGACGGTGGATTTGGGCGGGGCTCGTCTCGATGGTCATCAGCCACTTGCCGATCGCTCTTGGCTTGTTCGTCGGTAATCACTTGGTTTTACCACCGTGTTTGGCCCAATCTGGGGAATCGAAACAAGAAGCGGGTTCCCAAGGATCCGAAATTCCGAAGTCCATTCCGTCGGAAAACTTGAAGCAAGAAACGACCGATCCGACGCCCAAGCAGGAACCAGCGAAAACAGACTCACAGGATCGCAATAACGATGAGCAACTGTTCTATAATCCCAAATACGATGATTCGGCCCTTCCCGTCCGCCGGGAAGAAGAATGGACCCCACCGCCTCCAATTGATTGGTCGATCGAAGGCCCTTTGGAGTTGAGTTTTGATCATTTGAAGTTTCAAATCGAAGCGGAGCAAGCCTTCGAAGTTCGCCAACTGACGTTGGATTTGCTAAAGCTACGCGGCCGCACGATCAAGATTCGTGGGTACATTCGCCCTAGCTTCAAAGAAAAAGAGATCACGCGGTTTGTATTTGTACGCGACAACCAAGAGTGTTGCTTTGGCCCTGGTGCGTTATTGTACGATTGCATGATCGTCAACATGGCTCCGGGGAAGACGGTCGATTTTTCGACGCGACCGATCACCATTGAGGGGCGGTTTACGTTGAAGCCGTTTCGTGGTCCCGACAAAAGAGTTTGGGCGATTTTTGAATTGAACGACTCGGAGCTAAAATAGCCCGTTTGAGAAATGGGTCTGCAGCTTCGAATCTGAAAGTGAACGGAATACGATGCCGTGCTCCATCCGAGATCTTTGGAATCAATTTGTCGTGGCTGCTATTGGGTCCGCGGCAATCATGTTTGCGCCTGCGGGCTTTTTAATGGGACAAGATGTTCAACCAACAACCCTCGCAGAGCCGACTCTCTTGTTTGCCGATTCGTTTCAGGATCAATTGGCTGACGGTTGGGAATGGTTGCGTCCGCAACCTGCTCGATGGTGCGTGCGAAATCGTGGGTTGGAAATTCGAGTTTGGCCAGGATTTGCGGATTCGGTAGAAAATGCACTTTTGCGAACGGTTGAAGCTCGCGAAGACGACCGTTGGATATTCGAAGTGACCGTCACCAACTTGTCCGCGCCAACCAAACAATGGGAACAGGCAGGATTGACTTGGTACGGCGACGGTCGCCCGGTTTTCAAACTAGTGAAGGAACTGGTGGATGGTCGCATCGTGATCATGCCGGGAAATCACGAGATACAAGATGTACCCGTGGAGCTACGGTTGGCGGTACAAGGTCAACAAGTTCAAGCCTTTTATCGAACGGACTTTAATGGTCCCTTCTTACTGGCTGGAGAAGGCGATTTGCCGCCCGCGGCTTTGGAGCAGATCAGCCTGCAATGTTATCACGGTCCAAATGATTCTGAGCATTGGATTCGATTTGGTAATTTTCGTGTGCTGAGATCCAAGCCTTAAGTCGCCGGCGAGCGTCCGGACAATCGCGAACTCAGTCCAGCTGCCTAATGTCGGGCATCAGGCTGTCCTTGTGTTGCCCAATCGGGAGAGACGCCCTTGTGTCGGCCACAAGCTTGGGCTACCGCTTAGGATTTGTCCCGAAATTAGTTCCAGACTTCGAAAGTCGAAAGCTCCGGAATGAGCTTCACTGGCTCTGGCGGTTGAATGATTAATGATGATTGAAGAATGAAGAAGTCAAAATGCACCAGACGTCTGGTTACAAGCATTCCATGAACAAGCAATGGCTGTCCCCATTTTGCATTTTTTAATTTCCGTTCTTCAACACTCATTTCTTCGCCGCGTCAACCAAAGACGATCATTTGCCTTGCTGGCCGACGTTTGCTGAATGCGGTTCCGATATGAAGACTGTCGAAGGATTATCTCGGAAGTTCGACCATTGCGGTCGTACAAACGCTGTCGGTCAAGGAAGTATCCTCGGACTGTTCATCCGCAGTTCGGCTCTGCCATCCGTGGGAATTACCGAACGCTCGCATCTTGTCGCGCTGCCGCTCATGCCGTTCGGTGGCTTATGCCGTTTGCTGTCTCGACAGATTCGACGATCGGGGGTTTGCGAAAAAACCAAGGCCGGACTCTCCCCAATCGGGCATTTATTTCGGGACTACTCCTTAGTTGTTGGTCGCGGCCGAACGGTTCCCGAAGGCCAATAGGTTTTGACCTCGTTCTGGCCGTTTCGAAGTTCAACTTGTGTCGGTGCGCTTCGCGTTCCCGCCAACGTTGTTCAAACCCGGGCCAATCGCCACATCTAGAGGTATGACTTCACTCCCAGGCCTGTCTGTCCCACTTGTTTTGAGGCCATTGCGGGTTCTTCCCAGTGAACGTTGGCGCCGGTCTTCCGCCATTCAACCGGGACACAATCTACGGCTTGTCTCGCAAGCTCCCCAAATACTCGACCAGATCCCGCAGTTCATGTTTACTCAGTTTTTCTTCCATCCCGGTCGGCATGGACGATTGTCCACGGCGGCGTTCATCGATGTCGGCAGTCGGTACCCGTAGTAATTGTCCATCCGCGTTCATGAGTTCGACGAATTCGTCGGTTTCGCGTTTGACGATCCCAAAATGCGTGACGCCTTCCAAGTCCAGAACCAACTGCGTTTCAAAGCCTTCTGCGATCACCGCGTTGGGGTCAATCACCGCTTCCAACAAGTAGCGTTTGTCCTTTTTGGAGGCAACGTTGGTAAGTTCGGGGCCAACCGCTCCGCCAGTTCCGGCGATCGCATGACAACGCACGCACGAAACTTCGGTCTTTTCAAAGAAAACTTGTCGACCTTTTTCAGCATTGCCGCCGGCCAACAACTCGGGATATTTGTCCGTGATGTTGCTCGAGTTGGTCGCCGGACGGTTGGCCAGGAAATCGACCAACAGTTGGTCGGCACCTTGCGCGGCAAGTGCGTCCATTAATTCCAAATGCGAGTCAACCTTTAGTTGTCCGGTGGATGCCAGTTTTGTGGCGGTGGTTAAGAGTGGCATTGCGACTTCCTGCGGCATCCTACCGGCGGCTCGCAAGGCGGCCTGTTGTTCGACGGGGCTGCCCTGCCTCAGCGCATTTGCGACGAATTTTTCCGACTTGGGAGCGTCGGCCTGGGCCAACAATTCCATTGCCGCAGCACGGACTTCCACTGCGGGATCGAGTTCAGCCGCCTCGACCAAAACTGTAGTTAAATCAGCACCTTTCATACCGAACCAAGACTTCAAGGCGGAGACTCGCTGCCGAGCCGGTAGGGATTTATTCTTGAACGAAGATTCAAGGATTGGTGAGATTTCGGTAATGCCCAGCAGTGCGGCAACTTCACTGGTTTTGGACGCGATTGCGGGATCAGTCGCCAAAAGTTGCGGCAATGCGGCGCGTACGGTGGATTGAGCGTCAGCGAGCGGCGCAGCAGCGCGCGGGCGGTATTCATTGAGTACCGGGTCAAGGGGGCGTAGTTTGTCCCACTCGGCTAGCCGTTCGAGTGCCTCAATTCGCCGTTCGATCGATCCCGAGCTCGAGCCAGCAAAAACGACAAGTCGTTCAGCGTTCTCCTTTGATCCCAAAAGAAAATTGGCGTTTAGCGCGCGTCGCATAAAACCATCGTCGGCACCCGCCACCCCCAAGGAATCCGCCAAGTTTGGAAGAATCTCGCTAAGCGACAAATCATAAATCGCCCGAGCGGCTTCCGTGGCGACTCGGATGTCTCCGTCTTTCAGTAATTTCCCAAGCTCTGGACTTTGCACGCGACGCAGCGCGGCGGCGGTTGCAAGACGGACCGAAGGACTGCTATGTTGCATCGCCGCTTTCCATATTTCCGGGTTGTCGATGCCTGCCAAGGCCATGACGGCTCCGTGACGCAAGATGGGATCGGCGTCGGCATTCGTGTTCAAACGCTCCAGCACGGAGGGGCCGGCTGAAGACAAGCGATGTTTCCCAATCGAGATCATCGCCGAATAGCTAACGCGTGCGTCGGGATCATTGACTAGATCGACGAGCAAATTCCAGTCGATCGCTTCTTCCAGTTCTGTTGTCTGTTGAGCAGCGATCGCCCGGATGGTTGGCTCCGCATCTTGGAGCCAAGTCGGAATTTGGGACAAAAACGGCTGCAGATCGTTTGACGTGTGATGGAGCGCTCGTTCACGATACCATTGAAAACTGCCCCAGATCCCATGGACTCGGGCGAGAAGTTGTAATTGCGGTGGAATGGCCGGATCCGATTTGGTTGCCGACGATGCAGCAGCGAGCAACAAGGCAATGTCGTCGCGACGCACCAGCTCGAATTGAGCCTCTTGTCGAACTCGTTGATCAGGGTGAGCCAAATAGCCTTGCAATGTTTTCGATTCGGCCTTCCAAAGGTTGCCACTCAAAAGCTGAGCGGTTTCGCGTGCCAATTCGGAATCACGATGGGCAGGATCGTAGGCTCGATAAATGCGGCCCTTGCCTTCGCCGACCCAACCTTCGACCCAATCCAGGATAAAGAGTTCACCAGAAGCGGAGAACTTGACATCGGTCGCCAAGACCTGCCAGAGAGGTTCGTCCGATTGACTTAACTTAAAAAACGCGCCGTTGGGTTCGTTTTTAAGCCTTCGCAAACCGCTGGTCGAGGTTTGTCCGCGAAAGTCGCACAGAAAGAAAGAGCCCTGCCATGACTCGTCCAAACCCGTTCCTGGGTAATATGCCAAACCACTTGGGCCATCCGAGACATTGGCAATCGGCGGAATGACGTATGCAACAGACGTTGCTGGATCGTAGACGTTCCACAGTCGTTCGCGATTGTAGGGCCCACGATCGGGAAGATATTGGTAATGCATGCGCCAACCATAGTCGCCACCGGGTACGATCAGAAACCACTTGGCTTGGTCACCGCTGTCGCTGTTGTTGTCGCAGGTGAAGAGATTCCCAAACTCGTCGAACGCCAAGCCTTGGGGGTTTCTTAGTCCTGTCGCGATCACCTGGAGGTCACTACCATCCAAGTTACAACGAAACACCGCGCCCGAAGAGGGATCTTTCCAATGGGCAGTTTCGGTTCGGATGTTGTAGCCTCGATCTCCAATCGAAAAATAGAGACGGCCATCAGGGCCGATCACCGGCGCGTGGGAATCGTGGCCGCGAAAGGCAAAACGCACACCGTAGCCTCGGTGTAGAACCTGTCGAGTCGTCGCGACGTCCGGATCTGCCTCGTTTCCAGACAGCATCCACAGATCTGGGATGCACGTGTAATAGGTCTGTCCGCGATACCGCAAAACTCCAGCGCCCGTTCCTGACAAAAGTGTATTGAAGCGATCCGCAAATACTTTGGAAACGTCCGCGCGTCCGTCGCCATTGGTGTCCCGCAATAAGCGAATTCGGTCGTCTTGTTGGGTATATTTGATGGCGTCCGCGCCCAAGTGCTTCAAAATATAGTCGCGCCGATCTTCGATCGTTTGGGCAGCTAAATCATCCAACAACCACTGTGCGTGACCGCGATTGTCTTCAATGCCTTGTTGTTGTCGGAACGATTCGCATACGAGCACGGTCCCGTCATAGTCCACGTGTAGCGCGACTCCATTGGCCACCATGGGTTCGGCAGCGTAGAGTTCCACTTTCCAACCTGCGGGAATCTTGAATGAGGAAATGGCCCTTGCGCCATCCTCGCTGGCCGGTGCCTCGGTCGGGGGAAGTGGAGCCGACGGCGAATCCCACTTGGCGGGATCAATTTCTTGCCCACTGATCGAGCCGCTCGGCAACTGGAGGGCTGCAAGAGATCCCAACAGAAAGTAGACGTATTTCAATAGATATCGCATGGGGAATTCCAGTTTCTCGGTTTCGTGGCGTTTGCCGACACAGTTTGATCGAACCTCAATCATTGAGCAACCCGTTTTACGTGATTGCGTCCGAGTCGAGCCAAAGGCGATGCGGCGTTTTGGGCGGCGTCTTTTTGTTCCCAGCCGGCCTGTCTTCCCATGAGCGATTGAGGCTTGGGTTTTTCCGGTTGGGGCCATCCCCGATGAATTCTACGATCTTCAACTTTTTTACTCCTTGTGGTTCTGCTAAACTTGGGATGCCGTTCTGACCCGGATTTCGAAAACCGAAGTAAATAGAATTCGATTGGCGTTGAGCAACCTTGGACACGGAAACTTTACCTGCTGAAACAATTGCCGTGAGCCGTTGGTCCGGACAAGTTCGCTTGTTTATCTATGCCCTGATCTTGACGTCGGCATTTGCGTCGATGGTGGTGCGATTGGGATGGACCCAACGTCAAGTCGGCGAAGAATCTAGTCCGATGTTGAGCGCCAATGATCGCAGCCGCTGGGTGACGGTCCGGGCGTTGACGGAGACCGGAAGCTACGAAATCGATCCGTACACGCGAGACCCGGTACAGGCACGCCATTGGAATACCATCGACAAAGTCGTGCATCCGGGACCTGATGGGCGGTTGCACGATTATTCCAGTAAACCGCCGTTACTTGCAACCATGGTGGCCGGAGTTTACTCCGCATTGCATCGAGTTGGTTGGTTGGATATGGAGTCGCGTTTATTCTTGGCCGTACGATGGTTGTTGTTGCTGTGCCAGATTTTACCTTTGACGATCACTTTAGGATTTTTTGCCTGGTACTTGGATCGTTGGCCTGGATGTTCGGATGCGGCCCGATTTTATGCGTTTTCGGCCGCCTGTTGGGGGACGTTTGTGACGACGTTTGCAGTGACGCTCAATAACCATCACTTCGCAGTGATTGCGGTTTATTGGAGTTTGTTTGCAATGGTCGTGATCTATCGGGATCCGAAATCATCGGGAATTTGGTACGTCTTCCTTGGGCTTGGTGGAGCGATGGCTGTGGCCAACGAATTGCCGGCTTTGGCTTGGACGTTGATGGTGGCGGGGTTTGGGGTTTGGCAAAATCCTGAGCGGTCGTTCAAGTGGATGATTCCCGCGATGTTGGTGGTGGGTTTGGCCTACTTCGGAACAAACCTGATTGCTCATCGAACCTTGCGAATGCCGTACAGTTTTCGGAGCGATGGTCCGGTCGTTTTGGCGATGCCATTGGAGTTTGCGGCCGACTTGGAGCCGGGGCTCATGCCGATCGAGATGCGCCGGCAATTGAATCGACATTCGGAGCGATGGGGTTTTCAGTTGGGCCCGGAGACATGGATTGAAGAGAACCGCTACTCTTTGCCGGGAAACGTGGAGAAACGTTGGGTTATTCGCGACTATTTCCTCGGTCCGTATCGTCCGGATCAATGGCAGGCGTTGGCGGTAACGCAGGCCAAGGGCGGGGATCAGATCGAGATTCGAAAATGGGCCAACTGGTACGATTATCCCGGGACGTATTGGTACGACGATCAGCGTCAGGGAGTTGATGCGGGTGAGAAGTCTCCAGCGTGGTATGCATTTCACTGTCTGATTGGGCATCATGGGATTTTTACATTGACGCCAATTTGGATTTTGTCCTTGGTTGGAATCGGTCTGGCGATGCGTGGTGATCGACAGTGGCGAGTCCTTAGCTGCATGGTTCTGGGGTTGTCTGTTTTGGTTGTCGGTTTCTATTTGACTCGTCCGGTTTTGGATCGCAATTATGGTGGACAAGCTAGTGCCCTGCGTTGGGTGTTTTGGCTTTCGCCGCTTTGGATCGTCATGTTGATTCCGGCGATCAACTTCCTGAACCGTTCGCGTTTGGGGTTCCTGTTGGCGTGGTTGTTGCTATTTTTCAGTATTGGTTCTTCACTCTATTCCGGTACCAACCCGTGGGTTCATCCATGGCTTTATCAATGGAGCCAAGGTTTGGCCGAGTCGCGCTGAGGCTAGTGTTTGGGCAAGCCTAAAAAGTAGGGACGCCGCGTTTACGAAATCCCAGAAATTCCCGACCAGTAAAGCGTTTTTGCAAGCTTAGTTAGTCCGAAATCAAAGGTTGACGAAGCACGACGCTATCCGCAACGAGGTCCGACCCGCGCCGGTAAGTTTTCTTAGGCGGGAACTGGGATGCATTCCGATGGGGCGGCGCCCATTTAGGACAAGGTCGAATGCTGTGTGGTGCTTGACACGGTCAAGTCATATCCGAGACAATCGGATTGGATGTGGTAACTTTGGCCCTGTAGTGGAAACGGAACGATGGCGTCTGCAGCTGCGATTGACTTAAGTGCTCCCCCGATCATCACTCAGATGTCTGGCGGGCCGGTGCGAATTCCGTACGAAATCTATCAAGAGTCTCGGCAAGTTAGCTTCCAAGTAGCTCGCCAAATTTCGGATTTGATCCGCCAACGCGCTGCCGAGGGTCGCACCTGCGTGTTGGGATTGGCAACCGGTTCCTCGCCGGTCGATGTCTATGCTCAGTTGGTACGTATGCATCGCGAGGAGGGTTTGTCGTTTGCCAACGTGGTGACCTTCAACTTGGACGAGTATTATCCGATGCAGCCGGACTGCCTGCAGAGTTATCATCGTTTCATGCACGAACACTTGTTCAATCACATTGACGTTCCGGCCGATCAAGTTCATATTCCCGACGGAACGATCGCAACCGAACAAATCAGCGATTATTGCCAACAGTACGAGCAGAAAATCATCCAAGCGGGTGGGATCGATTTGCAGCTTTTGGGGGTCGGGCGAACTGGGCATATTGGCTTCAATGAGCCGGGGTCCGGAACCGATTCGAAAACTCGTTTGATTACGCTGGATGGGATGACCAGGATTGACGCCGCCAGTGACTTCTTTGGCGTCGAAAACGTCCCGCGCCGTGCGGTGACGATGGGCGTTGGTACCATTCTTCAAGCGCGACGCATTATTATTCTGGCGTTTGGCGAGGGGAAGTCGAAGATCGTTGCCCGAACGATCGAAGGCGAAGTCTCGCCGCAGGTCCCGGCCACTTTTCTGCAAAATCATCCGCGGGCCACGTTCATGTTGGACGAAGCTGCCTCCGCCGCATTGACCCAAATTCAAACGCCGTGGGTTTTGGGAGATGTCCGGTGGGATAAACTGATGGTACGTCGGGCCGTCATTTGGCTTTCGCAGTTGGTTGGTCGACCGATATTGATGCTCAAGGACAGTGATTACAACGAACATCATTTGCAGGATTTGTTGGCGGAGTACGGTTCTGCCTACGAAATCAATTTGCAGGTCTTCCGACAATTGCAAAACACGATTACGGGCTGGCCGGCGGGCAAGCCCAATACACCGGGTGTGATTTTCCCGAAACGAGTTATCGTGTTTTCGCCGCACCCGGACGATGACGTGATCTCGATGGGGGGCACTTTGACTCGTTTGGCCGATCAGGGACACGACGTTCATATCGCATATCAAACTTCCGGCAATATCGCCGTTTTTGACGACGATGCCTGGCGATTCGCGAAATTTGCCAGTGATTTCTGCCATACGTTTGGAATTGTGAGTCGCGAGGTTGAGCAAGTAACCCGGCAAATCAAGGCGTTCTTGCAAGAGAAACGGGCGGGGCAAACCGACATGCCCGAGTTGCAACTGTTGAAAGGCTTGATTCGTCGGGGTGAGGCTGCGGCGGGTGCCGATGTCTGTGGTGTTCCTGAAGAACGGTTGCATTACATGGATTTGCCGTTTTATCAAACGGGACTCGTTCGCAAGAAACCAATCAGCGAAGAAGACGTGAACCTGACCGTCCAGTTGCTCCGGCAGGTCCAGCCGCACCAGATTTATGCGGCTGGCGATTTGAGTGATCCGCATGGGACCCATCGGACATGTTTGGATATTTTGTTTCGGGCCTGTCGTGTTTGTCAAAGCGATGATTGGTGGCCGCATTGTGACGTTTGGCTTTACCGAGGTGCGTGGCATGAGTGGCCGGCTCACGAAATCGAGATGGCCGTACCTCTCAGTCCGCAAGAAGTGGATCGAAAGCGGGAAGCGATCTTCAAACATGAGTCGCAAAAGGATCGGGCGTTATTTCCCGGGTCCGATGCCCGCGAATTTTGGCAACGGGCCGAGGCTCGAAACGCCGCAACCGCCAACATGTACGATCGCTTGGGCTTGGCACAATACCAAGCGATTGAAGGCTTCGTGAAGTGGAAGGGGTAGAAATGGTGTCGCGACGCACGGTACGTTTTTGGTGGGTGTTCTTCATTGTCGGGACGGCGATTGTTTCCGGTCCAGTGTGGCCGAAGCAAGTTGGCGGGGCGTCGCCCGCCCAAGAAGCGGAATTGCCAGTCGAAAAATCTCCGTCGACCCCGCAGGGTATTGAGAAAGTTTCGGGCCAAGAAGTCGTAATGCCCGATGATGTGCGTTTGGGGTTGGAAGATTTGAACAACGCGTTTGCTTCCGGTAGTAGTCGGCGGATTGGTCGCAAGTTCTCGATGGAGGCGATGTTCGAATCGTTGCAGGAACGGAAGTTGATTCCTGCGCTGGAAGCTGCCGAATTGTCCCAGCTTCGAGAGCGTATGGAAGTTGCGATGCGAAGCAAGTATCGAAACTTTTCCGAGCTCGCCTGGACGCACGTCAAGTGGACTCGTTTTGAGCGACTTGATGATCAACGAGTTGTGGTGTTGGGCCGGCATTATGACGCCAACGAACTGAGTACGTCGGTGCGCTGGTGGTTAAAACGCGAAGCAGACGAGTGGAAAGTCTATGATCTTGAGATCCTGGATTTAAATCTCCGATTTTCGACGCTTGCCGGCGTTGGTTTTTCAGTGGCCGGAAAACAACTGGAATCAATGTCGGCGTTCCAAGAAATATCGAGCGCTGCAGAAATGCTCAATTCCGGAATGTTGGATGAAGCGGATTTGGAACAGCTGATCGAAAACGCGGATTTGGTCCTTGAAGATGAATTTCCTGATGACATCAAGCGGTTCGCTTTGTTGTTACGGGCCGTGGCGCTCGCCCAATTGGATGACGCGACTGCCGCGTTGGAGGACCTGGAGCAACTAGAGAAAATGCCGGGGGAATCCCCAATTTTATATCGTTTGCGAGGCGAGATTTTCGCAAGTCAGGAACGTCACGCCGCCGCTATCGAATCGTTCCAGAAGTTGGGGGAGCTTTTAGGATATGACGTGGGTATTCATGAGGCCTTGTCGGACATTTTCTTGGACTGGGGCAAGTCGGAGCAAGCCGCAGACCAAGCGAGGCTGGGACTGAAGGATATGCCTGAATCGGTCGGTTGTTTGGCGAGTTTGGCGGCGGCCTTGCCCGCGAGTAAAGTTGCTGAGTTGGAGCCACTGTTCAAGGATCATGACTACGACGAATACGTCTTGGCGACCGTGATCGAGTGGTGCGTTGAAGCCGACCGATTGGCCGGGGCGAAGTTTGCTTACCAGATTTTGAAGAAACATCATCCAAATAGCGATTTGGTCCAAGAATGGGGCGAGGATCTCGATTCGGTCGACGATTAAACGGAATATTGACGTTGCGGGTAAACCACTTTAGCCAACCGATCGTCAACCGTTGATTTTTCGCGAGCCCAATTCGCCGAATAGCGTTGCATCCAGGTTTTCAGACCGGGCGGGGTTTCCAAATCTGCGACATTCGCGGCGACCGAACAAGCTGTCGAGTCTCTGACCTTCATGGGGCAGACCCTTGGGTGGGCGCGCAAAATCCCGGCCTGATGGTACGACTGGAGATGGGCGACTCCCTTTTCGGAAAAGCTGGGCCTTGCGTACAAGTGCGTGATAGAATGTCAATTATTGGGGTTAGTCACACGAATACGGGTCGGAGAAGACGGGATTCCCA
>JAEUIP010000073.1:15703-19219 GCA_016795075.1 Planctomycetaceae bacterium
CGTTAAGTTCTTGCCAAAAAAGCGGAGTATCCGAAGGGAAAGTGGTTTGCACGGGCGTTTTTCAAGAGCGATCATAACGAATGGAAAAATCGAGGTGGATGTCGGCGGTTTTGGTCGCGGCAGGTTTTTATAACCTGGTTTGGGGCGGACTCGTTGTTTTGTTTCCGGGGTTGTTGTTTGATGTCATGAACTTGGAGCCAGTGAATTACCCGGCGATTTGGCAGGCTTTGGGGATGGTGGTCGGGGTTTATGGACTTGGCTACTTGATTGCTTCTCGAGATCCGTTGCGCCATTGGCCGATCGTTCTGGTCGGGTTTCTCGGCAAATTATTGGGGCCGGTTGGTTTTGCTTACGCGTGGTGGAGCGGTCAGTTACCACTGGAATTTGGGTGGGTTAATGTCTTCAATGACCTGATTTGGTTATTTCCATTTGCGGGGATTTTGTATCAATCTTTCCGGTGGCATTCGGACACCGGTCGAGCGGAATTTGTACCGGGCATGGAGGAACTGCTTCACCGAAGCCGCTCCCACCGTGGGCACAGTCTGGAGGCTTTGTCGTATCAGAAACCAACCATGGTTGTGTTTTTGAGGCATAGTGGCTGCACTTTTTGCCGCAGAGTGATGGCGGATCTTGGAGAGGTCCGGCAGGAATTGGATGCGTTGCCGATTCATGTCGTCGTCGTCCACATGGGTAGCCCGATGGATGGGACCACCATTTTGGCGAAGTACAGTGTGGACTATTGGCACCACATCAGTGACCCGTTTTGTGTCATTTATCGTGGGTTTGGCTTGCAACGAGGAAAGTTTGGCCAACTGTTTTCTGGAAAAGTCTTGTGGCGGGGCCTGGTCCATGGCTTGTTTGGCGGGCATGGAATCGGCAAAGTTGAAGGAGATAGTTTTTTTCTGCCAGGCGTATTCGTATTGCACGAGGGCAAGGTCGTGTTTGGCCAACCGGCGGAAGATGCAACCCAGAGACCCGATTTTGTCGACATTGCGAATCGCGCCGTAGAAATCGGAAAACGGCAATCCGGCGAAAGTGCTGAATCGAGGGCTGTGAAAAGTTCGGTTGGTTGTAAGCTCGAAACTGTCTAGAAAAACACCGGCGGGAGTATATTGAGCCAGCGCAGGGGTAGTGTTATGATGACGGCATGCGCGAAGATTACGTTACCGCCACGCTCGAGCCTGTATCTCGAGATTCTGCTCCGTGGCAAGGTCCACGACCGGGTGAGTTTGGCCGCCTTGAGCGATGGGTTATGGTAATCGCCGCGATTGGTTTATTGGGACTTTTGGGAGTGACCCGGCTTTTGACTCCCAACGAATCAGGGGTTGGGACCCATCGGGCTTTGGGTTTGCCACCGTGCGGTTCCATTGTCATGTGGGGAATTCCCTGCCCATCGTGTGGGATGACGACTAGTTGGTCCTGGTTTGTACGGGGCAACTTTGGACGATCTTGGGCTGCCAATCCAGGTGGATTTCTGCTAGCGATCTTTGTGCTCATGATGTCGGCTTGGCTCGGAATTAGTGGCCTGTTTAACCGATGGTGGCCTGTACGCTGCGAGCCGTTTTTGGTACTGAGTCTCGGTGCCATTGTGTTGGTGGTGACGTTAGCCCAATGGATTGGGCGATTGTTGTGATTCGGTTCCGCGGCCAATAATCGTGGAAATCCGACCGAGGAAAGGGATGTTCCATGGTTGCAGTTCCGCAGGTCGAAGCGGCGAGGTTTGCTAGTCGGTTCCGTAATCGGCGATTTGCCGGATTGTATTTGCTCTTGTTACTTGCGGGACTCCTGGTGTTTCCCGGGTGTGTTGGGACGGCGGCTCAGTTGATGTATGTCCTATTCGGTCATAAATCCAAACCGGAGTTCGATGAATTCAAAGGCAAACGAGTCGCGGTCGTGACGATCTCGAATGAAACGGCCTTTGGTCCGGAAACGGTCAGTGAATTGCTGAGCCGGGCAATTTCGATGCATTTCGTCAAGAACATCAAAAAGGTTGATGTGATTTCGCAATCGCAAATTGCCAGTTGGATGGATCAAAATGGTTTCGGAGAGCCGGATCCTATGGCCTTAGGTAAGGGCGTCAACGCGGACTATGTGATGCTGGTCAACATTTCCGACTATTCGATCTATGACGGGAAAACGCTGTACAAGGGAAGCTGCAATTACAAGACGGATGTCTACAACATCAAGGAAAATGGTCGACTTGTATTTTCCCAGGGGCCGTTGGATTTTACATTTCCCAGAGATGGCCGCCCAGCAATCGAGTCGTCGGAAGAGAAGTTTCAGGCATTTTATTTGACTCGATTGTCGGAAAGAATTGCTCGGTCATTCTACGAATACGACCTCACAGAAGATGCGGCTTTGGACGCCCAATTAATGCCCTAAGGTATGTGGCGGGCAGAACGAACCGTTTGGCCCGTGTGATCGTGTGCCGATTTCTGCGCCCCGCGCTAACATGCCGGACGAGTGCTGTTATACTTGGGACCGTCACTGTTTGTGACGTCAGCCAATCCACTACTGGAGTCGAATTTGGGTGAGTCGGATGACTCGGCCCGGTTCGGGTCGTTCCTTTTACTTTCCAAGCCGGCATGTCGCAAATCACGATTCGGAATCTGACTTTTTGTTTTCGCGGTCCAGCATTATTCGAGGAAATCAATTGCGAGATTGAAGCGGGACAGCGAATTGGTTTGCTTGGGCGAAATGGCTCGGGAAAAACCACGCTGCTCAAAATGTTGGCTGGAGAATTGGTGCCCGATCATGGTACGATTGAATTGTCCAATGGCACCCGGTTGGCTCGTTTGGTTCAAGATGTACCGCACGGAAAAAACGTAACGGTTTTGGAAATGGTCCAATCCGGATTCGCGAATTCAGACGGACCGGGAACCGCAACAAAGCAAGCGAACAAATTTGAGGAGTTGTCCGATTGGGAGATTGAACAGCGTTCTGAACAGATGATTTCTCGTATGCAGCTCCCGAGTGACGCGCCGTTCGACTCGCTTTCATCCGGGATGAAACGCCGAGTCCTATTGGCTCGAGCATTGGTCCAAGAGCCCGATGTTTTGCTCTTGGACGAACCGACCAACCATTTGGACGTCGAAGCAATTACTTGGCTAGAGCGGTTTCTCTCCCGCTGGTCAGGCACGTTGATTTTTGTAACTCACGATCGAACATTTTTGCAAAATCTCGCAACCCGAATCCTGGAACTGGACCGTGGCCGTCTTTTTGATTGGCAATGCGACTACGCGACATTTTTGGAACGGAAAGATGCGGCATTGGAGGCGGAAGAGAAACAAAACGCCTTATTTGATAAACGGCTGGCGGAGGAAGAGGCTTGGATTCGACAGGGGATCAAAGCTCGTCGGACTCGGAATATGGGCCGCGTTCGCGCTCTAGTGGAAATGCGCCGCAATCGTCAAGAACGTCGCGACAAAGTCGGAAAAGTTGAACTCCAGATTGATACTGGCTTGCGCAGCGGGCAACTGATTGTCTCGCTAAAAGACGTCTCGTTCAAGTATGACG
>JAEUIP010000074.1 GCA_016795075.1 Planctomycetaceae bacterium
AGAATCAAGTCATCACATCCGAGCGAACTGCCTTTTCTGCCGCCCCAAATCCGGCAGCCGAGGCAGTCTGGGAAAACTCAGTAGAACACGCAATTACTCGCGGCTCGTTTTCGCAAGAACGAACTAATCTTCTTCCCGTTGTCGAGCCGATCCTTTCGCTAGAGTCTGCTCAGTCAGCAAACTTTAACAAGTTTCACTGCGGCAGCGAGTTCTTCGTTTCTACAACTGGTTATTATGACTGTCCGGGCCAGGAAAACCGAGATTCATTCTCGCCGAACGCTGCAACGCAGCGTTTCGTTGGCCCAGTCTCTAAGTTGTCTGCTCGTGCTAGCGTTGTTTGGCGGTTGTGCGAGCGAAAACCCTTGGAACACCAGCACCACCGTACTGGTCGATCAGCCTGTCTTCCCGGCTCAATTGGCGTCCCAAGTTCAGTCGTCGCCTGCTGGTTCTTCAGCTGCTTTGCCCCCTTCTCCGAAGGCCCAAACATCGTCGGTACCCGCGGCGACCGAGTTTGTTTCGTCGACGGAATCGGCCGCAAGAACGAAGACCATCGAGCGGACGGCGTATGTCTACGACGCTCCTCCGGAGCAAGAGCCTTTAACCCTCGAACAAGTCCCACTGGCGTTGGAAGCGGCGGCGGCCAATCATTCTCGCTATGTGCCGGCGTTGCAAGAAACCCTCCAAGGCTTGGGCCAGGGTGGAAAACTCGAAAACCTACCAGTCCCCAGTGGTGCCGCACCGGATTCGGCAGCGCTGATTCAAGAGTTGGTTGGCCAGGTGCAGAACCTGCCGTCGAATGGTTCGTCGGGCAACTCCAGTCGACTCGTCCCAGGGCCAACGTCGGTCCCACTGCAATCGGCAACGACTTCTCCACCTCGACAAATGGAACTGGCGCTGGCGACTCCGCCAATCCCGGTCGGAGCGGTACGTTCTAACGATGGGATGGTAACAATCTCGGTCCGCGACACACCACTCCACGCGTTGCTGGCGGCGGTGGCCGAACAGCAAGGGTTAAGCATCGTCGTGCCGTCATCACTGAATATCAATGTCACCGTGACGCTGCAGCCCACGTCCTTGGAGAATGCGCTGGATGCGATCATGGCAATCAGCAACTGTTCCTGGTCACGCACCAACGACGTGATTTACGTGACCACGGTCGACAAGGAAACGCCTCAGAATTTCATGACCCAAGGTCGTACGGTCAAGATCTTCAACTTGAACCACATATCGGCCAAAGATGTGGAGACGGTGGTAACCGGTCTTATCTCCCCCGTGGGTCGCGTGTTCTCGCGAGAAACAATGGCCGACAACAAACTGAAGGCAGCCGAACAAGTAGTGGTGGAAGACCTACCTGCGTATGTGGCTCGCGTTGCCGACTATATCGCTCAAGCGGATCAGGCTCCCTTACAAGCCATCGTGGAAGTTCGCATCTTGCAAGTCCGGCTGGGCAATGAAAACGCGCATGGGATTCAATTGGAGCAGTTGGCGCGTGGGGCCGGGCCCGAGGTGTGGCTGAAGACGCAGACTTTTAGTGACGAAAGCAATCCCGGCGCCATTTTTACCATTGGTGGTTCTCACTTCAATAAAGTGATGGACCTATTGGCAAAAACGACCGACTCAAAAACACTCGCTTCGCCGCGACTGCTGATGATCAATGGACAAGAATCTCGCTTACAAATCGGCAGTCGTTTAGCGTTTTCCACCAGTACCACCACGGAGACGGCAACCGTACAAGCCGTCGAATTTCTGGATGTGGGAACCGTTCTGACCGTGACGCCCCAAATCAGCGACAACGGTTTTATCTTGATGAAGATCAATCCCAAGGTCTCGACCGGCGCCATTGATCCCGTCACCAAACTTCCGAACGAAGACACCACCGAACTAAACACGACCATCTTGATCCCGGACGGACATGGGGTCGTCATTGGAGGATTGATTCAAGAATCGGACATCGAACGACAGACGAAGGTCCCGGTGCTCGGCGATCTTTGGCTCGTGGGGCGCTTGTTCCAACGACGAACGGTCGTTCGCGAACGAACGGAAGTCGTCGTCGCCCTCTTGCCGCGAATCGTCAACAGCGATCTGTCGCCATCGGCTCTTGATTTTAATGACTTGGGGCGAGTGGATCTGCCGCTGCTCACGCCGGAGTTGCAGTCAGCTCCACGTCCCGAGCCAAGTCTTCCCGACGCGATTCGCAAGCCACTCTGGCCACCGCGCACTTGGTGGCGATAGTGGGGGTTTGCTTCACACAGCAGGTCTAACGACCAACGACCCAACAGAAAATAAAAGAGGGCCTTCGCTACCAACCCGCTCGGCGACACGATACTGGGTTGTTCGTAACCGCGGCTGTTAAAACGTTCGCCGCTGCGAAATTGAGCCGTAGCTTTGGATTGCCGTGCGTCGTCCGTGATTTCGCCCGATCTTGAGAGTTGTCGTCTGCAACCATCTTGGCGAGATCGATGCGTTCTGCTCTCTGCCTATGATCCAACAAAAAGGGAAGCTACCAGGTAGCTTCCCTTTCGAAATGGTTTGCCTATTCGAACAGCGGCTATTCAGCCGTGACCAAAGCTTTCTTTCGATCTTCGATGATTTCCATTTGGATGTTGGTCGGCACTTGACGGTAGCCTTTCAACTCCATGGTGAACGTTCCTTGGCCTTGGGTCATCGAACGCAAGTCCGTCGCGTAACCAAAGGTCTCGCTCAAAGGAACTTCGCAGATGATCACGCAGATGCCGCCGGCTTGTCCGTCGGTCGACACAATCAAACCACGACGTCGCGTGATATCGCCGACCACCGGACCTTGGAACTGATCGGGGACTTCGATTTCCACGGTCATGACAGGTTCCAGCAAAACGGGATTGGTCTTCGGCATGTATTCTCGGAAGCAACCGCGAGCACAGGTCTGGAACGCCATTTCCGAACTATCGACGTCGTGATAGGAACCGTCCGTCAAATGGATGCGGAACTTCACAACCGGGTAAGCCGCCAACGTGCCTTTTGGCATGCAGCTGGCAAAACCCTTGTCGACGGCCGGAATAAACTGCCGAGGAATACGACCGGAAACGATCGACTCTTCGAATTGGTAATCTCCTTCGACCTCGTCACTGAGCGGTTCGATGGTGCCCACGATGTGAGCAAATTGACCTGAACCACCGGTTTGTTTCTTGTGTTTGTGGTTGAATTCGACAGCACGAGTTGGTTTTTCGCGGTAGCTAACTTTCGGAGCACCGACAGTCACTTCCACTTTATACTCACGACGAATTCGTTCCACATAAACTTCCAAGTGCAACTCACCCATACCGGCGATAATGGTCTCGGCGGTTTCTTCGTCGGTGCTGACTCGGAACGTGGGGTCTTCCTTGCGGAAACGTTGCAAAGCGGCACTCAAGCGATCCGCATTGCTGCGGTCTTTGGGTTCGATTGCAATTTTGATCACGGGTTCTGGAACGAAGATACTTTCCAGCGTACACATCTGATTTTCGGCGGCGTAGGTATCACCCGAAGCCGAGTCGATACCCATGATGGCGACAATGTCACCAGCCGAAGCGCTATCAACTTCTTCGCGTCGATCCGCGTGCATCCGAACGATCCGGCTAAAGCGTTCTTTTTTCCGCGTACGTTGATTGAAATAGGTTTCACCTTTCTTGGTGACGCCTTGATACACACGGAGGAACGTCAATTGACCGTACTCGTCGTCCACAATCTTGAACGCCATGCCAACGAACGGTTTGTCGGGATTGGATTCCAACTGCACCTTCTTCGTCGGTTCGTGCCAATCCGAAGCCTTGACTTCCCGTTCCAACGGTGAAGGCAGGTAGCGATTGACAGCATCCAGCAACAGCTGCACACCTTTGTTTTTGTAGGCCGAGCCCACAAACACTGGCGTGGCTTGCAAAGACAAGACTGCTTTTTTGGTGACTTCGTGAATCATGGCTTCACTGGGCTCTTCACCACCGAACAACATTTCCATCATGTCGTCGCTGAACATGGCCAAACCTTCGATCATCTTTTGGCGGTATTCAGCGGCTTGGTCTTGAAACTCTTCTGGAATTGCTTCCTCACGGACCTTTTCACCGTTGGCACCGTCAAAGAAATAAGCCTTCATCTTGATCAAGTCGATGCAACCTTGGAACGTTTCACCGGCACCCATTGGGATTTGCATGAGAATCGCATCGGTTCCCAATTTTTCTTTCATCTGCTTGCAGACCTTGAACGGATCAGCACCGGTTCGGTCCATCTTATTGACGAAGCCCAAGCGAGGCACGCCGTATCGCTTCATTTGACGATCAACGGTCAACGACTGGGCTTGCACACCACCGACCGAACACAGAACCAAAATCGCTCCGTCCAGAACGCGCAACGAACGTTCTACTTCGACCGTGAAATCGACGTGGCCCGGGGTGTCAATCAAGTTGACCTTGTTTCCATCCCAATTGAGCGAGGTCGCCGCGCTGGTGATCGTGATCCCGCGTTCCTTTTCCAGTTCCATGTGATCCATCACCGCGCCATCGCCGCCGCCTTTCACTTCTTCAATCTTGTGAATTCGACCAGCGTAAAACAGAATTCGCTCGCTGAGCGTTGTTTTTCCGGAGTCAATGTGGGCGGAGATACCGATGTTGCGAACCTTGTTCAAGTCCATATAAATCACCTATCGAGGAAACAGGCCAACGGTCGTTGACCAGGAAAAACCGCCGGGAACCTACCCAACGGATAACGACTATTTCGCAAGTGCAGCGTTTCACCCTAGGGTCATGATCCTCGGAACGCGAGAATCCAGATGTCACAGGGATCAGGCCGCAGCTGCCTGAAGGAAAGACCACGTCTCGAAGACGTCGAGAGAATCACCGCCAAACCGTCTATCCGTTCCTGCTTCAAGATCATTCCCTGAAGCAAAACGTCCGACCTTGATGGCGGGGAAAACCACCAATTCACTGGTGCTCAGACTGCTCGTATAAAAGTCATCGGCGAATTCTTCCCGGATTACAGCGTGGTTGCCCTGGGTTTGACACGAAACTACCCCTCCGAAGTTCGCGAAAGGCAACGTCGGCATCACTGTAGCCAGATTTCACAAACTGGCAAGGCCAATTAGAAAAATCAAGATTTCTTCTTGGTCGCCTTTTTCCCGCCCCCCGCCTTCTTCGCCCCACCCGCCGCTTTCCCGCCGCCGGCCTTTTTGGGAGCTGCAGATTTCTTTTTCGCCCCGCGATTGGACTTGGGTTTCTTGCTGCCGCCTGCGGCCGCTCGTTCGGCCAGCAATCGCAGAGCGACTTCGTCGGTAACCGTCTCCGGAGCCATGGCCTTGGGCAGGCTCGCGTTGGTCTCGCCGTCCGTCAAATAGGGGCCATAGCGACCTTCAAGCAAGCGAATCGGTTGGCCCGTTACCGGCGATTCGGCCAGCACCTTGAGCGGTTCCTTAGCTGCGGTTCGGCCACCGAATCGGGGCTTCTGCAGCAATTCAATCGCTTGCTCCAAAGTGATCGTCAACAAGTTCAGCCCCGCCGGTATCGAACGAGTTTCGGGACCGCATTTTACGTACGGGCCAAATCGGCCGTTGTGGGCCAACACGGGCTCGCCCAACGCGGCATAGACACCCAAATTGCGCGGCAAAGACAACAGCGTGAGCGCCACGTCCAACGTCACATCCGCCGGCTCCATGCCTTTGAGCAACGAGGCATTGACCGGCTTCTCTTTCCCGTCCGGGTCCGACACGGCCAACTGCACGTACGGGCCAAACCGTCCACTCTTGACATAAACTTCGCGGCCGGTTGCTGGACAAACTCCCAAAGGCGTGTCACCGACTGCCGCGGCCGACAACAGTTCCGTGGCCTTCGCCAGGGTCAATTCGTCGGGAGCGAGGTCGTCCGGTACACTCGCCTTGCGATCCTCGCCCTGTTGAATCAATGTGGCTTCGGAATAGACGCGCACGCTGATCGGTGCCGGGTTGGGTTGCTCCGCAGTGGGCGGCGGAGTTCCCAGCGGGAAGGTGCACACATCAGCACTGCTGACGGACATATTGTCCACAAGCTGCTGCTTCAAGCCGTCATTCGCTTTGCCGAAGTAAAAATCCCGCAAGTAGTTGGTGCTCGAGAGTTCGTCTCGACTGATCGAGTCCAGCAGATCTTCCATCTCCGCAGTGAACTGGTAGTCGACCAATTTCGGGAAGTTCTCTTCCAAGAGCCGGACCATGGAAAAGGCCTGCCAACGCGGCACCAAGGCATTGCCCTTTTTGTACACATAATTTCGCCGCTGGATCGTTTCGATGATCGCGGCATAAGTGCTCGGACGGCCAATGCCCAATCGCTCCAACTCCCGCGTCAATGCCGCTTCGCTGAACCGAGCGGGAGGCTGCGTCGTATGATCTTTGGTCGTCAGGTTCTGACAGTCGACCGACTCGCCCGCGCGAACCGCCGGCAAGATCTTTTCTTGATCCGCCAACTCGGCCGACGGATCATCCGAACCCTCGACGTAAGCGCGAAGGTAACCAGGAAACTCGATCGTCTTGCCCGTCGCCTGAAACACGGCATCTCCGCCAGATACTTGCACCGTCACGCGATTGCCCGTGGCGGCCGCCATTTGGCACGCGACCGTTCGTTTCCAAATCATCTCGTACAAACGATACTCGTCATCGCTTAGCTGGGACGCGATTTCCTTCGGGAAGCGGAATGTTGTCCCGGCCGGGCGAATCGCCTCGTGGGCCTCCTGGGCGTTTTTGCTCTTGGAGGCATATTGGCGTGGGCTATCCGGCAGATACTCCGGACCATATTCCTGACGTACCAACGTCCGCGCGGCCTGAATGGCTTGGTCGCTTAGATTGGTCGAATCCGTACGCATGTAGGTGATAAAGCCGTTTTCGTACAACGACTGCGCGGCACTCATGGCACGTCGCGCCGTAAAGCCCAGCTTGCGATTGGCTTCCTGCTGCAACGTGCTGGTAATAAACGGAGGCGCCGGATGTTGCGAATAAGGCTTGACCTCCTGTTTCGAAACTTGGAAGGTCGCGCGCAGCAACTTCTCGCGCCAGGCTTCTGCCGCCGCTCGATCCAACAGCACCAGCGACGGGTCTTTGAGCTGACCGTTTGCCGAATCAAAGTCTTTGCCAATCGCCAGCCGTTGCCCGGTGAGCGAAATCAAGGTGGCATCAAAACTTTGCCCCGTGCTGGCTTTGAAACTTGCGATCAAGTCCCAATAAGTCGCGGTCACAAAGGCAATGCGCTCCCACTCGCGGTTGACGATCAAGCGAACCGCCACGCTTTGCACGCGACCCGCGGACTGGCCCAATCGCTTCTTCCAGAGAAACTCGCTGATCTCATAGCCGTACAAACGATCCAGAATCCGCCGAGTTTCTTGCGCCTTGACCAACCCGTCATCAATTTGCCGCGGGTTCTGCAACGCCTCATCGATCGCGGTTTGGGTAATTTCGTGAAAAACCATGCGATGGACGGGCACTTTGGGCTGCAGAATTTCGTGCAAATGCCAACTAATGGCTTCTCCTTCGCGGTCCTCGTCCGTCGCCAGAAACAGTTCGTCAGATTCCTTCAGCAGCTTTTTGAGTTTGGTAATCTGAGCCTTCTTACCTGGCGGGACGATGTAAACTGGCTCGAAATCACGGTCGACATTGACCGCCAACCGCGCCCAAGGCTCCGACTTGAACTGTTCGGGAATGTCTTTTTTTCCGGTCGGCAAATCGCGGACATGCCCGATACTGGCCTCGACCGCGAAGTTTCGACCCAAGAACTTGCTGATGGTTCGGGCTTTGGCCGGCGACTCGACGATCACGAGCGATTTCTTGCCCCCCGACCGACTACTGCCCGTCCCGCCGGCCTTTTTGCCGGGTTTTCCCGATTCCGAATTGGAGTCCGATTTCGCCATACGGGAGGTTCACTCGATTTGGAGAGTAAGGTGCTTTGACGGAGTTTTGTCTGCGTGCCCCACGGGCTCGGTCCCCCCATGATTAATGGGTTTTCTCATAAATGGCAAGGCGATGTCACGCGTAAAGTGGGATTGGGATTGAATTTAACCTTGATCGCTCTACAATGGCGGGCCTGCTGCGGCCGAGCAAATGAGAGGCTGTGAAGGCCGGTTTTGCGTGTATCGATAGGCCCGCGAGGCCTCCACCACAAGCCCCGCAACACCGATCCTGCGATTGAGCAAGTTTTTTAGGAATTCGAAGTACATGAATCCGTTGACTTGGATGCGTGAGAATCAACATACGATGTTGGTTTTCTTTACGGTGATGTTGATGGCCGGCTTCGGCGCTTTGGGCGTCATGTCCAATAACGTCCCAAATCAGCCTGTTGTCGCCCCAACAGCGAAGGCTTCGGTCACCTGGAGCAAGGGAACCGTCACGGACTTGGAATTGGAGGATGTCTGGCGCCGGCGATTAGCGCTGCAGGTTTATCTCGCGCGTCTGCTAGAAGCTGCCCAAAAAATTGACCCGAACTACACCTCGGACGAAGTGTTGATGTTGGCCGGTGCCTCCCCGGCAGATGCACCCGCTCAAACTCGCCATGTCGAAGCGTTTAATGTCGTCTTGCTAGCGCAGAAAGCCCGCGACCTGGGAATTCAAGTCTCGGACGACACGATCGATATCAAGCTGCGACGTTTCGTCAACATGTTGAGCACCAACGACATGCGGGCAATCGCCAGCGAAGTCGGCAGAGATGCGGGGATGATGTCGTACACCGACTTCCGCGAACTACTGAAACGGGAGTTCTTGGCCCGCCAGACATTTATGTTAGGGATCGAAGCAGGCTTGCCCCAAGCCGTGAATCCGGCTGCGGCGTTTTCCTACTTCTCGCGAGTCAATCGCAAGTTCGACTGCCAAGTACTCGAACACAAGGTCGAGGACTATTTGTCCAAAGTGACCGAAACTCCATCCGAAGACGAGCTGAAAAAATTGTTCGCCGAAGGCCAATATCGCTATCCAACCTTCGACGGATCAAAGCCAGGGTTCAAGATTGGCAATCGACTGAAACTGGAATATTTCGTCGCCGATACCAGCGCCGTCCTTAATCAAATGGCGGCCGAAATTCCCGTAGAAGAAGTCCGCGCGGAATACGATCGGCTATTGGCTGCCAAAGATCCGTTGGTCTACACACCACCACCGGCACCACCCGTGCTCCCCGGCTTGGACCCCGCCAGCTTCCCATCTGGGCTGGGCGAGACCATTCCGCTAGAGGGACCCCAGAACACCACCCCGCCGACAAATTCCGGCGATTTGGATGTCCCGCCAACCGTTCCCCCAACCGAAGAAACAACCAAACCAGGCGACCAAGCGACCGGAACGACCGAATCCAACTCGACCGGCAGCGGTGAACAAACCGGTGGCGAACAAACGGGTGGAGAACAAACGGGTGGTGGCGAAAGCCGTCAGTACGTTTCGCTAAGGATGCAAGACGAGACTCCACCTCCGGTTCAAGAGCCACCGGTTCAAGAGCCACCAGTTCAAGAGCCGCCGGCCGTGGAACCGCCAGCCCAAGTTCCGCCGACGGAAGTACCTGCGACGGAAGCAACTCCAACCCAGGATCCCGCGACGGTAGTGCCCCCAACTCAGGAACAACCGGCTGTCGTACCGCCAACCCAGGAGCAACCTCCGGTGGTGCCGGCCGAACCAAAGATTCGAACGTTTGAAGAAGCGGAACGTGAGATCCGTCAGCGACTGGCTATGCCCAAAGCGTTTGATAAAGTAAAAGCCGGGTTTGACGACGTTAACAAGCAACTACGAATCTTCCGCAGCGATTTCAAAATTCATCAATCGAATCCGGCCGAACCAGCCGCGAAGCCGATCGACTATCAAGCACTCGCCAAGAAGCACCAGTTTACGTTTACAGCAACACCGGTCTTGGATCAGGCAACACTATCCAAGACTGCATTGGGAAATATTGGCGGACCAGAGGCCAGCTTTGCGAACCAGCTGTTCAGTGACTTCGATCGAATCTCGCAAGATCCCTACGCTAGCCAACAAATCAATGAGAATATCCTGATTTGGGTGACCGAGTCTTACCCGGCTCGGGCGGGCGAATTCGACGAGGTTCGCGAACTAGTCGTTGATTATTGGAAGATGGGGAAAGCCCGCGAATTGGCACTAGCGGATGCCAAAGCCAAAGCGGCCCTCGTTGGTGAAGGCCAGACGCTGAAGTCGGTTCATCCAGCCGCGGTTGAAACGGGCGCCTTCTCCTGGTTCACCAGCGACATGTTCAACCAAGGGATGCGAATTTCACGCGTCACTGGGACGGAGTCGGCCGGAGAAGAGTTCATGGAGACCGTTACTGCCTTGGAAGTTGGCAAAGTAGGCACCGCGTTTAACGCGGATCGATCTCGAGTCTACGTCATTCAGAAAACCGCGAATGCGGGCGAGTCGCAGGACGAATTGATTCAGCGGTTTTTGACGTCCGTGGGTTCCTTCCGGGATTACCCATTCCAAGTTCGGTCGGTGCTGCAGCAGCGAGAGTTTCAGGCCGGGACGAAGTTTATCGAAAACCTCCGTGACGAATATCAGGTCAATTTCGTCGAGTAGTCGCCCCGCCGTCGCCTGGCGAAGGTAGCTATATTCGCCAGAACGTGGAGGGACCTTTGTCCACCGGACTGCCCTCCTTTTCGGATAAAGCCAGAATTAGGGCTCGACGACTGTCCAAAGGTTGGTTAAACTTTCCCATCCGCCTGAGGAGTGCTCCGCAGCGAATATTTCGTGAATTTCGACTGGAAATCAGCCATGAGCGAATCAACCCAAGCCAATCAAATCGTCCCTTACGCCATTGTTTGCAACGGCGGTCGTCAATATCGTGTGACCGAGGGAATGGTAGTCGATATCGATTACCGTGAAGGTCTAGAATCCGGAGCGGAAGTCGTTTTTGACCGCGTTTTGGCGGTTTCTGATGGTTCGAACTTCCGCTTGGGTGCTCCGGTTTTGGCAGGTTTGACGGTAACCGCCAAGGTGATCGGCCAAACCAAAGGCGACAAAATCTTTATTCAAAAGTTCCGTCGTCGCAAGAACTCGAAGCGCCGTACGGGCCATCGTCAAAAGTACACTCGGGTTGAATTTGTCAAATTGCCGAACTAGTCCAGCATGCAAGTCAAAGCACTGTACGAAGAAGGCTTCTTTCGCAAGTTTTTGTACATCGGGTTGGTGTGCTTGGCGTATTCGGCATGGTGTTTGTACGACGGCATGGTCGCCTATCCCGCCAAACTAGAGCGGGCCAAGGTTTATCACGTCGAAATGGCGGACCTGGAATCTACCCAGCGGGAAAAAGCTTGGCTGGATCGCACTTCCCAGGAGGGCTGGGACAATTATGTCCCGGAGACTCCGGCTGAAATTGAGAACGATATCTTCCAACAGTACTTGCAGATTGCGGTTTGCCTGTTGATTGCCGTTCCGATGCTCTTGAAGTACTTCTTCGCGCGAGGGACGTATATCGAGGCCGACGACGAAGAGATTCGGCCGAGCTGGAATAAAAACGTGATTCCGTTTGCCGCCATCACGAAGATCGACAAAACCAAGTGGATCAAAAAAGGGATCGCGAAAGTTTATTATTCAGTCGGCACGGCGTCCAAATCATTCGTAATGGACGATTTCAAATTTGCGCGGACGGAGATGGCCGCCATCATGTCCCGCGCGGAGCGGGACTTGCCCGACTCCGCGATCATCGGGCCTCGCCAAAGCGTCGATCCGGAGCCGGCTTAGGCTTTGTTGATCGGATCATGGCTGGTTTTTTCTTTGCTTATTTGCTCAGCAGTTCTTGGAGCAAGTTGGCGACGAGTTTCGGATCGTTCTTTTGTTGGAGGTGCGCGATGGTTTCCTGGCCAACGCCCAACTTCTTTAGATTATCAAACAGCGAAATCCAGAGTTTTTCGCGTTTCTTGCCTTCGGTCAAATATAGTTCGGTCAAGATTTCTTGCACTCGTTGGAGCGCGATATTCTCTTTGTTGTCGTAATAGTTCTTGATGACTTTTTGTTGGTAGCGGGTGAAGTCGCCCATGTTCGGTCTCCAATCACGATTGCGGGGTTTTGTGGAACTCGCGACAGCTGGAATGTAGTCGGCAGTTTCCGGCTCGATTATTGACCAAGGCCTAGGAAAAATCATCCCTGGTTGGCAAAATGCCGGGGTGAGAGCGTTCGTGCCGAAGCGGCAATTCAGACAGAAGTTAGCGACAGGAAATTGTCTACCAAAGTAAAGCGTTTCCGAAATGTTATGTGTTCGAGTGATACCGTGTTTGGACGTCAAAGGTGGCCGAGTGGTCAAAGGCACCCACTTCGTCAATCTGCGCGACATGGGTGATCCGGTCGAAGTCGCTGCCGCTTATGAAGCGCAGGGCGCGGATGAGCTCGTGTTTTTGGACATCACGGCCAGTCACGAACAGCGTCAGACGATGATCGACGTGGTCCGCCGGACCGCCGACCGCGTGTTCATGCCGTTGACGGTTGGGGGTGGGATTCGGGATCTGGACGATATCCGCCGGTTGTTGGGAGCTGGGTGTGATAAGGTTTCGATCAATTCAGCGGCCGTGAAGAGCCCCGACCTGGTCGCGCAAGCCGCGAAGCGTTTTGGCAAACAATGCATTGTCGTCAACATTGATCCCAAACGTACGATCCGAGACGGTCAAGAGATTTGGGAAGTTCATATCAACGGTGGCCGCGTGCCAACGGGCTTAGAGGCGGTGCCTTGGGCTCAAGAAGTCGAACGGTTGGGAGCTGGTGAAATTGTATTGACCAGCATGGATCGCGACGGCACTTGTGACGGCTACGATTTAGAAATCACAGCGGCGGTCGCGGCGGCGGTCAAGATTCCGGTCGTGGCCAGCGGCGGAGCCGGAAATGCGGAACATTTGGCCGAAGTGGTAACCCGAGCCGGGGCCAGTGCCGTTTTGGCCGCCTCCATCTTTCATTCGGGCCAATATACCATCGATCAGGCCAAGGCCGTGATGGAGCAACGGGGCGTATCGGTCCGCCGCTAATGGGGCGCCACCCTGCGGTTTGGACGTTGCAAATGTAATGGTCCGAGCGACAAAATCGAGCAAGTCAGAAGTCGGGCAAGCAATACGACTGATACAATCGGAGACTCGAACGGTTGTCGGGGGAAGGATTGGGACGGAATTCGTTTGTCTTCTGCACCCGGACCGACTCCGAAATTTTGGATCGCGAGTACAATAAAGCAGTTTGGGGCTTGGGTTGATCCCTCTATGGACTTGAGGAGTTTGGCGAAAACAGATGGCTGGCCACAAAAAAGCTGACGAAGCGGAACTGCCCACAGCAGCACCGAGCGTGGAAGAATTAAAAGCCAAGTACACGCGGAAACGAGAGGATCGAGAAGTCGACAAGTTGTTTCGCGCCTTGGTTCGACTCAAGGGTTCCGACTTGCACTTGAAGGTGGGTCGTCCCCCGATTGTGCGGGTCAACGGTGAACTCAAGCCACTCAATCGCGGCCCAATCGATGCCGAAGAGATGGCGAATCTGCTGTTTCCCATCATGGACGATCGAAATCGCAAGATCTTCGACAAGACCGGTGGTGCCGACTTTGCGTATGTTGTGGAAGTCGATGGAGTGGATTGGCGATTCCGTGTGAACTTGCTGACGCAGTTGGGAAAAATCGGGTTGGTCGCTCGTCGGGTAAACAATTTCATTCCCAACTTTCAGGGTTTGCATTTGCCGCCGGTGATGGAAACGCTGTGTCACTTTGACCAGGGCATGGTGTTGTTGGCCGGTGTGACCGGGTCGGGCAAGAGCACGACGATCGCGTCGATGTTGAACCACATCAATTCGATTTACAGCAAACACATCCTGACGCTGGAAGATCCGATCGAGTTTGTTTACACCGAAGACAAATGCTTGATCAACCAGCGTGAAATCGGCATGGATGTCATCGATTTCGAAGTTGGTATGAAACATGCCGTGCGCGAAGACCCCGACGTCATGTTGGTGGGTGAGATGCGGGACGAAGAAACGTTTATGACGGCGATTCATGCGGCAGAAACGGGTCACTTGGTGTTCGGAACGATCCACGCTTCCAGTGCTCCTTCGACCATTGGTCGTATCTTGGACTTGTTTCCGGATACGATGCACGGAGCGATTCGCAGCGCGTTGGCCATGAACATGAAAGGCATCGTTGCTCAGAAGTTGCTCAAGTCGATCAAGCCGGGTGTGGGGCGGGTACCAACATGTGAAGTCATGACCTTTTCACCGATGATCCAAAAGTTGGTCTTGGAAGGCCAGGATCATAAACTGGCCGATGCGATTCGCATTGGTGCGGAAGACGGCATGCAAGATTTCACCATGAGCTTGCACGGCTTGATTGAAACTGGGCTGATTGATCGACCGACCGCGTTTCAAGTCGCGCCGAACAAAGAAGCTCTCAAGATGTTGCTCAAGGGTATTGCCGTATCGCAGCCGGGTATTCTGTGATCATTGGCGGAGGCTCGTGAGATTTCGGATGGTTGGGCTGGCGTTTCAAAAGAGTTCTTAGGAAGTTAGTGCCGCATGAGTTTATTGGAACGAATCGGGAATCCTCTCGCGCGTCGGCGGTTGTGGTGGCGAGCCCTGGTTATCGGCCTTATCTGCGGGAGTTGCCCGTGGTGGGGAACGGGATTGGCTTGGGGGCAATTGGAAGGTCTGTTCCACGAACACGACGTGCACGGCATGTGGCGTGGGCCAGGCGGATATTTTGCGGGCTACAAGATCCTCATCATCGTGCTGGTCTTCACGATTTGGGTCGCCTTGGTGGACTACGCCAATCGCGAGGCCCTGCGGTTGGAAGATTACCTCAAGGCCAAGGCTCCGGTATGGAGTCCGTTTTATTTGGGAGGCATGCTGTTAGGACTCATTGCTGTCTTGGCGGTGCCGTGGTTTTGGGCGGGTCTGCCGGTCCTGTTGCTGTTGGCGTTTGCGCCTCCAATCGCGTTCTTCATGGCTCGGAACCAACAAGTGGATCGAGAGCTTCGCCGTTCGATCACCGCGTCCGGGAAAGTTGCTCAGCCAATCAAGTTGGTCGAGGTCGAGGCTTCCCCCATCGAGTTTCAACCGAAGGTCGCCGGCAAAAACTCAGCCGAGATTATTTTCCAAGCAAGACGCTTCCCTGCGTTCTTTACCTTTGCCGCCATGTGCGACGACATGTTGCGGCGCCGCGGCGAAAATTTGGTGATCGCTTGTAACCGAGAAAAAGCGCTGGTTCAGATTCAAATCGACGGTCAGTGGCATTCGGTAGCAGAGATGGATACCGCGCAAGGACAAGCCGTCATCGGTGTCGCCCAATTGCTCATCGGAGCCGGCCCAGAAACCTCCAATCGTCCACTGGCGGGTCAATTTGGGATCAAGAAAGACAAAGATAAAGCGGTCATTCGCTTGACCGTGACACCCACCAAAACCGAGTACCGCGCTCAACTGCGAATCGAAGCACCGCAAGACAACGTCCAAACATTAACAGAATTGGGGTTGCAAGATGCACAAGCCCAAATTGTCAAACGTTGCATGAGTGGGAAAGGTATTTTTGTCGTCGCAGCCACCCCGACACAAGGCTCGACGACGTTGTGGAAATCTTGCTTGAATTCTGCCGATCGTTGGACAAGAGACTGGTTTGCGATCGTGCCAAATTCGGACACCGAAACCCAGATCGAGAATTTGAATCGGTTGGTCCATCCGGACGGGGACGTCAATGCGGCCATCGAGCGAATTACCTATGCGAACCTCAAACAAGCGGGAGCCTTTGTGGTTCCACAATTGTTTGATCCGAAATTGGTGGGGGAACTCGTTCGTTGCGCGCGGGACGACAAACAAAAGATCTTTACTCGCGTATCGGCCAAGTCGGCGGCCGAAGGATTGCTCCGGGCATTTGCAGCTGCCGGGGATCGCAAGGCAATGGCAGAACAGTTGAGTGGTGTGATCTACGAACGGTTGGTCCGTCGCTTGTGTCCAACTTGTCGAGTGAAACAAAAGGTCCCGCCGGAAATGATCCGGAAGCTGGGCGGCGATCCACGCATGGTCGATTATTTGTATGTCCCCAAAACGATTCCGCAAGAACTTCCTAAGAATTATCAACCTTGTCCGACGTGTAGCGACTTGGGCTACGTCGGTCGAATTGGCGTGTTCGAAGTTATCGAAATGAACGACACGATTCGGCAAGTACTTTTGACTCAGCCAAAAGTCGAAGCGGTGGCGGAGGCCGCTCGCAAGACAGGTGCCTTGACACTGATGCAAGCCGGCTATCCGTTGTTGTTGCAAGGCATAACGGGTGTCGATGAACTCAAACGCACGTGCAGTTCCTAAGGCATCCCGCGGCACTTGTCGAATCTTGCTGGTCCCCCATTCCCCGAGATGAAGTTAGTTATCTATGGCAACGACTACTCCTGAAATTGTCCTGCCGCCGTTGGCACTGAAGGCCGCCGGGGATTCCGAATCGCAGCGCGAAGTCAACTTGGCCAAAGTGGTTCGGTCGCCGGGATTTCCCACACTCGTCCTGTTGTTGGCCGACACGGTCGGTAAATGGGCCGATCGAGTGATTCTGGATTTCACGGCTCACCATGTCGGTGTAAAACAGCAAGTGGATGGCATTTGGGTGGACCTTCCTCCTATGGATCGCCCCACCGGCGACTTCATGTTGGCGACGCTCAAACAATTGTGCAACTTGGATTTTCGCGAACGCGAAACGCGACAGGAGAGCACTTTCACGGGACAATTGGATGCGTTCAAATACAAATTCCACGTTCGTTGCCAACCGGTACCGACCGGCGAACGGGTTCAGATCCGAGTAGATTTGCCGCGTCCACAACCGGCTCAATTGGTCGAAATGGGCATGCGAGAAAAGGCCTACGAGCGGGTCAAGCAAATGCTCAAGCAGGGAAAAGGACTTTTGGTCTCGGCGGCATTGCCGGGCGACGGGGCCAGTATGAGTTGGAAGGGCGTGCGTGCTGCTGGCGATCGCTTCACGGCCGATTTTGTGACCTTTGAACAGAAAGGCGCAGTCGAAGATGAAGTGATCAACGTCGGATCGGTCGTGTACGACTCGCTCGATGTCTTTGACGACCGATTCCGAGAATTGCTACTCAAAGAACCTGACACCGTATTCTTTTCGCAGGTTCGCAGTCCGGAGATCATGCGCAGAATCGTGGATAAAGGCTTGTCTTCCAACCGGCTCATGGTCGTGCAAATCGACGCGCGATCGGCGATGGAGGCAGTGTTCCGGCTTCAGATCCTCGGGATGACTCGAGACGAAATCCAAAAGCACTTGGTCGGTGTGGTCGCGCATAAAACGTTGCGTCGTTTGTGCATCAAGTGCCGCGAAGCGTTTGAGCCTGATCCCAGCGTGCTGGCGAAACTTGGAATTCAGCCAGGTCGTGTTCGGCAATTTTACAAACAGTTTGACCCGGCGGCTTACACCACGTTGGACAAGAAAGGCAATCCGATTCCGCCACCAACGTGCCCAACCTGTGGTGGGACGGGATTCTTCGCTCGAGTGGGGTTGTTTGAAGTGCTGGAAAACGATGCCACGTTAAAGTCGATCCTGCAGTCGCAGAAGAAGTTTTCGGAAGCAACTCAGATGTGGCGGGCTGCCGGTAATCCGACGTTTCGGGAGGAAGGCTTGGCGATGCTGGCATTGGGAATCACCAGTATTGAAGAATTGCAACGTGTCTTGAAATCGTAACTTGATCGACGAACCGAATCGGTGGAATGCGTAGCGGGCGTTACAATGGAACGGGATGTGTCGGCAATCGGCCCGACCACAGAAAATGGAAAGCGGCGGTAGCCATGTTGGAAATGTTGATTCTGTTCGTTGCTTTTTTGGCGGTCACCGGTCTGGTTTGGATTGTCGGGCTATGGAGCGGATTTATTTCGTTTGTGAATATCCTTCTCGCCGCGTTGGTTGCCACGGCATTCTTTGAACCCATCGCCGATCAAATTGAATATGGCAGCGGAGCCACCAGCAAGCAATTCACCTACATGTGCGATTTTGCGGCGATTTGGCTGCTGTTTGTTGGCTCGGCAATCCTCATTCGAATCTTAACGGACTCGTTTAGTGCCGTTCGGGTGAGATTTGATTTCTTTTCCGAGATGATTGGCCGAACGCTAGTAGCATTAGCGGCGGGGTTCCTGTTTGTTTGTTTTACGCATTTCACTTTCCTGGTCGCCCCGTTGCCGCTCAACGGCAGCGAAACCACCACCAACTTTACGGCTCCCCATCAAATTTGGATGAATCTGACGCGCGGCTTGTCGCGCGGTTCGTTGGCGGAATCGCGGGACACGCAATTCGCCCAACCTTACCGTGAGAAGCACGTTTTGATTCAGGGCGATTCCGAGATTCGAGAATTTGATCCACTGAGGACTTTCCAAGCCAAATACGAAGAACGCAAGTCGCGTTTTTCGCAACAAAAAGTCGCGCGCGTCAATCGATAGATGAACCTAGTCGTGGGTCTTCGGTTGAGCGAATACAAGGATATTCAAGACGATCATGAACAGAGCAGAATCACGTTGGGACGGTTCCGAAAACGAATTCTCGGACTACGAAAATCGCCCGTTTTCCGTGTTGGCAATCATTTCGGCCATCACGGGAGTCTTGGCGGGCCTCTCGTTTATTCTGCCGGCGTTAGGTGTGCTATTTCTCGTTTCGTTCGCAGCCGCGGTCGCCGCGATTTTCTCCAATTTTCGACAGCCCAAGACGCTGATTTGGTTAGCTTACGTGGGCGTCTTTATTGGGTCGACGGGAACGGTCTGGAGTTTGACAACACGAACCTTGTATCACAACCACATGGTTGCCTTGGGCGAGGACTTCGCGGAGGAATGGGTGCAGCTGCTGATCGACGGGAAAATTCACGAAGCGATTTGTTTGCGCATGGATTATTTGGATCGACCTTTGGAAGGCGTTGATTTAGCCGAGTACTTTGAACGGGCCGAGCGAGCGCCCGATAGTTCGGAACTGATTCCGCCGCCACTGGAAATGAAAGAAGGATTCCTGGACTCGAAAACGGTACGAAGTTTTCTCGCCAGCGGCTCCAACACGACCCTTCGTCGGTTGCCGGAACGCACCAAGTTTTCGGAGCAACAAGGAACCTTTGACGTTGAGGCGTTTTTTGAAGTCGATTTTTTGCTCGACGATGGCCAAGGAGGCTTTCGACGCCGGTCGCAGATAATCAGTGCAACCGCTCGACG
>JAEUIP010000075.1 GCA_016795075.1 Planctomycetaceae bacterium
GACTCCTGACCCCTTTACCAGACCGACCCCAAAATGAAATGGTGACAAAGCACTAGGAGCCAGGCATGAAGATGACAATCAAGCTTTTTGCTATGGTTCGTGAAGTTGTCGGGTTTGATGAAATCACGATCCACGTGCCGGATGTCGATCCCACCGTGGCCGATTTGAGGACGAACTTGTTGGAGCAGTATCCGGGGCTTGAGGCGTTGTTGCCATTTTCTCAAGTGGCCATCAATCAAGAGATTGTCCCGGATAATCAACTGCTGCGGAGCAATGACGAGATTGCGATCTTGCCGCCGTTCAGTGGTGGGTAATTCCAGAACAGCCAAATCGCAACTGTTCATATCGTGTCGAGTTCTTGCCGTGTAGAATTCGTGCTGCAAGTCGAATGGTCAAACATGGGGTTCGGAAGCAACTCGTGCACGAATCCCTGCCCGTAGGAGTTCATTTCAGATGTCGGAACTGAGTCGTAGCCCGTTGTTGCTCGATCCTTCGACCAGTGCTTTGTTGGTCGTCGATGTTCAGGAAAAATTGCTTCCGCTTGTGCAACGGTCGTCGGACTTGCTGGCCAACGTCACGTTGTTGATGGACGCGGCAGCTCGATTTGATGTGCCGGTGGTTGCCACCGAACAATATCCGGCGGGATTGGGCAAAAGTGTCCCAGCCGTGAGTCAACGACTGAAGCAAGCTGCGTGCGAAAAAAGGAAGTTCAGTTGTCGCGAATGTCATGAGGTCTTTACCGAGTGGCATGCCCAGCGGCGGCGTCAAGTTGTCGTTGTGGGGATCGAGGCCCACGTTTGTGTTTTGCAAACCGTGTTGGATTTGTTGGCCATGGGGTTCGATTGTTACGTGGTCGTGGACGCGACGGGCTCGCGCCGCGAATTGGATCAACGAATCGCTTGGCAACGCCTGGAGATCAGCGGGTCAATCCTGACCACTACCGAATCGGTCTTATTCGAGTGGTGCGGCGATAGTCGCCATCCACATTTCAAAGAACTTAGTGCCTGGGTCAAGGCACGTACCGTTGTTCCGTGAGAAAGTGACTTATGGCGGGAACCCGCAAAATAGAAATTCACGCGACCACCATCCTGTGTGTCAAAGGGCAGGGCGAAGTGGCGATCGGTGGCGACGGCCAAGTCACCTTGGGTGAAGCCGTCATGAAGGCCGATGCCATGAAAATTCGCAAGCTGTTGGACGGCCGCGTCCTCTGCGGGTTTGCCGGTAGCAGTGCCGACGCCTTCGCGCTGTTGGAGCGATTCGAAGAACGACTGCGGGACTTTCCGCAAAACCTGCCTCGCGCGGCAATCGAATTGGCCAAACAATGGCGAATGGACCGCGCTTTGCGGCAATTGCAAGCCATGTTGATCACCAGCGATGGCCAACATGTCTTGTTGATCAGTGGCACAGGTGATGTGATCCAACCGACGGATGGAATTGCGGCGATCGGCTCAGGCGGAAACTACGCCTTGGCCGCCGCGCGCGCCTTGGTCGCGCATAGTTCTTTGTCGCCACGCGAAATCGTCGAGCACAGCTTGAAGATTGCGGGCTCGATCGACATCTACACCAATCAAAATGTTGTGGTAGAAACACTTCCCACACCCCACAACCTCGCCTAGTGAAGAGCCAAGCATGACGAACCCTGTTTCACCATCCGGCCCGGCCGATTTGACTCCCGCCCGAATTGTGCAGTTGTTGGACCAATACATCATTGGCCAGACGGCCGCGAAACGGAGCGTCGCCGTTGCGGTCCGCAATCGCTGGCGTCGGCAACAATTGAACGAAGAGTTGAGACAAGAAGTCAACCCCAAGAATATCTTGATGATTGGACCAACCGGCGTCGGCAAAACCGAAATCGCGCGACGCTTGGCGAAAATTACTGGCGCTCCGTTTATCAAAGTCGAAGCCACCAAGTTCACGGAGGTCGGCTACTATGGACGCGACGTGGAGAGCATGATTCGCGAATTGGTCGAGAATGCCATCGTTCTGGTCAAGAAAGAACTACAGATCCAGAACGAAGCCACAGCCACCCAGCGGTGTGAAGAACGATTGCTGGATCTATTATGCGGCCCGCCTCCTCACTCGGCCCATTCGCAGCGGACCGAGTTGGCCTCCGACATGTCTGCTGATGAATCCAACGACGATGGAGCGACCGAATCCGGGATGGAGTCGGCCAAGTCGATCGAAACCGACTCGTACGCGAAACTGCGTTCCAAGATGCATAGCAAACTACGCGCGGGGCAGTTGGAAGAGCGAGTCGTCGAGTTTCGCATCGAACAAAAGTCCAGCCCGATGATGTTCGGTGCTTTGGGCGGTGATCACATGGACCGCGACATGCAATCGATGCTCGAAAAGTTCATGCCCAAATCGTCCAAGACGAAAAAAGCTTTGGTCAAAGACGCCCGCAAAGTTCTGTTCGAACAAGAGTTCGAAAAACTCTTGGATGAAGATCAGGTCAACAGTCAGGCCATTGCCCTAGCGGAAAATCTGGGCATCATCTTTCTAGATGAAATTGATAAGCTGGTCGCCAGTGAAGGGAAAGGCGCGGATGTGTCGCGACAAGGTGTTCAACGCGACTTGTTGCCGTTGGTCGAAGGAACGATTGTCAACACGCGTTACGGCCAAGTGCGGACCGATCACATTTTATTTGTCGCCGCGGGAGCGTTTCACAAGCATCAACCCAGTGATCTGATGCCCGAATTGCAAGGTCGCTTTCCGATTCGTGTCGAACTTTCCAATTTGATCGAAGACGATTATGTGCGAATTCTTTCGGAGCCTTCCAGCAGCTTGACGCGTCAGTATGCAGCGCTGCTGGAAACCGAAGGGGTGCGGCTGGACTTTACCGCCGATGGGATTCGCCAAATCGCGCGCCATGCGTTTCAGTTGAACCAGACAACCCAAAACATCGGCGCTCGTCGACTTCATACGCTCTTGGAGCGGATTTTGGAAGAAATCAGCTTCACCGCTCCCGATCACCAAGGTCGCATCACGACGGTTGACGCTGCGTATGTGGATGCTCGGCTGAAGGACCTATTGGCCGATCAAGACCTCAGCCGGTTCATCCTCTAAGTCGCTTTACCCATCACGATGTTAAAGGCACCGCTCCATGGCTGCGTTTGATCGGTTGGCTTGTCCAGCTGGACCGTGACTTGATCCCGTTGCTTGGCATCCAACTGTCGGTAAATTCCGTCTTTGCCGTTGTCCTCACCGAATTCCGAGAAATAACATTGCGTGACCAACCGCTTGTGTTGAGGGCTGTCGATTCGGTAATGGATATGCCGTCCTGTGCGACCGGGGTACTTGCCGGGAATGATGGTCTTGAACGAATACTTGCCGTCTTCACCAGTAACCGCACGACCCCAGAATTGGAAGTTGTTGTCCAGCAGCAGCGGATTGGATTCGTCGCGTGAATGGTGGTATCGACCCGAGGCACAAGCCTGCCAAACTTCGACAACGGATCCCGCCAGCGGTTTGCCGCGTTGGTCCGTGACCACGCCGTTGACGATCACTAGCTGCCCTTTCGCAAATTCGTGCCCAGCGATCTTCTGGCTGAGGTCCGTGTCGTTGAAGAGTTGCTGGTCGATCGCGGTTTCCGGATAAAACGGGCCTTCGGTTTGCGTCGGCGTCAACGGCAGATCTTCGTTTGGCATCCACAAGCCATTGGCCGCCATTGCCCAACCAGGCAGGGTACAGGCGACTCCACCGGAGAGAACCTGCATAAACCGACGGCGGCCGAGAATCGACGCGGGAGCATCAGCACGAGACATGGGCAAGACCTTTGCGTTCAAAAACAGGTTCTTAGTGTTCGGGATCGGCCGCCGAGCGAGTCGGTCGCATTATCAGGCCTCCCGCGCACGCGACGGCAGTTAGCTTAGCCCCGGCGAACTCGAAAGTCAAACATCCGAGTGCTAGCACGCCAGCGACATTGGTCTTGGCCGAATACTTGGTGCCTTGCTACCGTCCGTTGCCTACCAGTCGGTACGGGGTTGCGGGCGTGCGCGTCAATTTTTCCGATTTCAACCGCGGTTTTTTTGCAGGAACCAAGAAGATGAAACTTCTGAAGCAGCTCAAGTTTTGGAAACGGACAAACCCGCCGCCGCGACCGGTCCATCCGATGAATCTGGTCGTCATTTCGCATGAAGCTTCCCGCACGGGGGCTCCCAAGATCATTGCCCAATTGTTGGAACATTTCAAACAGCATTACCACTTGAATCGGTACACACTGCTCCACAATCCTGGGCCGATCTATCGCGAGTTCGGGACACGGTCGCATGTGACTTGTTTGAACCTCAAGCGACAAGCTTCGTGGAAGCTGAACTACTCGATTGGACGTTTTGTCCGCCAGTTGGATCGTCGCAAACCGACGCTAGTATTGTGCAATTCGATGGAGTCGCGGTTCATGGCGCAATCGCTCCAGCGGTACAACTTGCCGACGATCTATTTGGTCCACGAGTTGCCCTCCAGTTATTCGGCGGAAGACTATCAATCCGTGTACGATCTGAGCGCGAAGGTCATCTTCCCTGCGGAGATCGTGCGCCGCTCGGCCAATCAAATCGCGCCGCTGCCCGCTGGCAAGGATGTGATCTTGCCTCAAGGGTTATTGGACGAGTCGTTTGGCCAGCGATTCGAGCGCGGTCAAGCACGGCAAGAGATTCGACGCGAGTTTGGCTTGCCGGAGGACGCGGTGATTTTGTTGGGCTGTGGGACGTTGGACATGCGGAAGGGGATCGATCACTTCGCGGGTATCGCGCGGTATTGGCACGCCAAGTCGCGAGGTTCGCAGCGGCCGGTTCATTTTGTCTGGATTGGTGGTGGTTACGCCGGACGTCACTCGACCAAACATTTTGTGGATCTGGACTTGGGTTATTCGCCCGCGAAGGACTTTGTGCATTTTGTTGGCGAACGAGATAGTGTGGAAAAGTATTTTGTTGGGGGAGACGGATTTTTGATGACATCGCGGGTGGACCCTTTCCCCTGTGTGATTCATGAAGCGATGGCCGCCGAGATTCCGATCATTGCTTTTGATCAAGCCGGTGGAGCTCCGGAAGCCATTCGTTCGGACGCAGGCTTTGTCGTTCCGTTTGGCGACTACGCTGCGGTCGAGCAGATCATTGCGCAGGTCGTGGACAACCCGGGTGCCCACGACCAAGTTCGACAAGTCGCCAAGGCTCGCGTGCAGAGCGAATATCGATTCCAAGCGTACGCGGAGCAGGTGGCTCGGCTAGGAGCGGAGTTGGTCCCGGAACTAACGGATTGCCAAAAGCGCCCAGCCGTTCCGGCGAAGTCTCCGGCAACGATTCCCTTCGCAGCCGCGGAAGCCAAGGCGTCCGCGACCACTCGCCGCGCGGCCTAAATGCAATACCGACAAGTGAACTGCGAATCGCCAGACCGAATCTCTCGGCTGAATGATGAATGACTATTGAAGAATGAAAAATTCAAAATCGAATTTTTTGCCTTCCTGTGCCTTGGCCATTCCCGACATTGTTTTGCATTTTTCAATTTCCATTTTTCACTAATCATTTCTGAATCACCGAGGGATGGCACACTGACAGGTGTCGTTTGGCCGAGGGCTTTGGTTGCCCGCGAACATCATGTTTTCGGTAGTCCAGCATTTGTTCCAGCCTTAACTCCGCGGTCGGGGGTATTCGCTGACGGCGGGGACGGTTGACAGCCTGCGGGACGATTGCCATAATCCCCAGTCCACTACGCCCCCTTCGTCTAGTGGCCCAGGACCTCGGATTCTCAGTCCGGTTACAGGGGTTCGAATCCCCTAGGGGGTATTGCTCCAACTATTAGCAGCTCGTACGAGCCATCAGAACCCCCGGTTTCCCCGGGGTTTTTTCGTTTGTACGTTTGGTTAGGGCGGTTTCGAACGGGCTCTTGGGATCCTTTTTGCGGTTTGAGGGGCACCATTCGGGCGCCCAGAATCGAACCGTCATTCTCGAGATTTGTCGTCCTCGACGAATCGGAATCAGGCCGCGCGAAACTCGGCTGGCATCGTAGTAATTCCGTCTTGCGCGCATCAATTTGGACTTGGCCGAAACAGAACCTCCACCGTGTGACTTTGCAATTTTCGCTGATTGACTGAGGAGTTAGAAACAGTCACACTTTAACTGGCGGCACTCCAAATAAATGCCCACTTATCCCGCGCTGAGTGACGATATCTGCGAGCTCGGCGACCTGAATGTGAGATTGTTTATGATGCGAATTCTATTGATGGTCGTTACGGGCTCCATAATGCTGATGGCGTTTGCTTCTGCGAGCGCGCAGGACGTGCCCAAACGTTCCGCCGAATTGCAGGTTCTCGACCGGTACATTGGGGATTGGGAAACGGTGGTCACCGCCAGTGGCACCGATGAGAAGTCTACTAGCATGGAGAGCCGCAGGTGGTCTCGAGAGGGCAAATTTGTGCTTTCTGAGAACCTCGATCTTCCGGCAAACCGGGAAGCACATTTTTTGGTCACTTACGATTCCAATTCCAAACAGTATCGTGCATGTTTCATAAACGAAGAACTCACCGTTCCGCTTTTTGGGAAATGGGACGAGAAAATGCAGACGATGACTTGGAACAGTTCAGAAGTAGCTTTCAAGCACCATTCGATTCATCGTTTTATTGACAAGGATCATGTCGAGTGGACGATGACCGTTACCAGTCCAGACGGAGAGGTCGTATTGGAATTGTCCGCCAAGCAAACTCGGCGGAGTAAATGAACCTTGCCTGTAAGCGTTGACCCCAAGTGGGCGGCAACATCGGTAGTGAAGTCAATGACACGAGCTCCCTCTAAGTCAACATAGCCGTTCGGCGATTCGTAGGTGCAGAGATTCTTGCGAACCACCAAGGTGCTTGAGTACGACGGAGAAGTTCGTGTACCTGAATGGACCACAGAGCACAACGAAGAGCACCGTGTGAATCTTGCCAGTATCCTCTGTGATCTTTGTGGTTTGATTTGACCGTGGTGTGTAGGGGTTTTGCGATGATGACTGGGTGAGGTTCATTTCGTCTGTTCAGAACTCATCCGTGCACTACAACGCCGCACATCCTTACCGACCGCCAGCGGAATTCATCACAGCCGTGACGAGATGCCCAATGACCGGTACAATGCACTACAAGAAACGGTTCCTCGCAAGTGGTGGTCGTACGTTGGTGCGTCGATCGAGGTAACCATGCCATGTATACCTCGCTCGCGATCGGCCATTTTTTGATACGTTGGCTTTCCTCTCGCGTACCGAGTGATGGCCAGCCTGCGGACTGCGGAGTCTAACAAATGAAACATGACGGGAGCTCATCGACTCAGTCTGGCGTCGTCTTTGGTCGTTTCGGAATGGCGATGATTATCTTCCTAATCTCGCTTCCCGTATTTGTGTTGACCATACTGGTTCCACCATGGCTAGAGGTTCATTGCCAAAGACGGCAGATTCTCTATTGGTCGGAGCGCGTACAAACTTACGAAACGTCATTCGCCGGGTTTGACTTCATCCTGGCTAGCCAAAAATGGGGCAGCGTCAAGACGCCTCCCAACCCTGCGTCCGACACGCTGTTTGACTCCAGGGAATTCGCTGTGTTCTGGCCGCTGCTTATCGCGGAGTGGGTAGCGATCATCGTGAGTTGTGTGGTCTCCTACGTCGGACTGTCTCGTCGAGTATTCCGAACGACGTAGCGTCCGGAACCGGCCGAACTATCCCTCGGTATCGGAACGTGAAAAGAGCAGGTTTTAAGCCGAGAATCGTCCCGTACCAGCGAATACGCGCAACGAGTGACTTGCTCGGTTACTCGTCGAACTCTGGTCGAGCGGCGAATTGAACCACAGAGGACACAGAGTACACAGAGGAGTGCTTATTCCATTTTGCGAGATTCCTCTGTGTTCCTCCGTGTACTCAGTGGTTTGATTCGACGGTGGTTCGTCTCCATGATGGGTTGATGACCGGAAAAGATCGCTGGCGATTGCACGCGGATAGGGAAGAACTGGGGCGAGGAGATTCAGCATTCGGCCAAAGTAAACAGCGTAGACGATGGAGTGCCCAGATCCCTGGGTCCCGTGCCAGCGAATAGGCGCAACGGGTGACTTGCTCTGTTACTTGTCGAACTCTAGTCGAGCGGCGCGTTGAACCACAGAGGACACAGAGTACACAGAGGAGTACTATTTCGATTTTGCAAGGTTTCTCTGTGTTCCTCCGTGTACTCAGTGGTTTGACTCTCCATCGTCGCAGGGCTCCAGCGTGCTCCATGAACATCGGCATATCGGCGGCGCGTGCGATGAGCATCCCGACGAACCAAGCGACTCGGAACGTCACGCGATGTTTAAGTCGAATCGGGGCCTAAGATGTCTTTGAGTTGTTCGGGGTCGACGAGAAGTGCAATGTCTCCGCAGTTCACGCAGGCCATCGCGTGGATGGCGAGGCGATCCGAAAAAACAAACCTCGCAAATGGCAGCTTGACCTTGAAGGAGGCTTGGTCGATTTGACCCTCCGCAAAGTTCGATGAGCCGCAGTTTTTACATGGTCGAATAGCAGCCAACATGATGACACTCCGGAATGATGGATAACTCGACGGTTGATCGGTGACGCACGTTCACACTCTTGTTGCGCCAACGTACGACCGGGGCCTGCGGCTGACACGATCAACTATTGCGAACCAAGATGTTTTCAATCTGATGAACTTCGGCGTCGGTCAAGTTGAATTGCTCGACTTCTAGGTCAGCTTGCATGTTTGCGGCCTTGGTTGTCCCTGTCAGCGGCAACATGCCAATTTGCATGGCAAAGCGAAAGATAATCTGAGCCGGTGAACGGTCCAAGCGTTTGGCGATGGCGGTTAGATCCGCAGCTCCCCAGACGGCGCGATTGGCGGTCAACAGCGAAAAACCTTGGTAGACAATTTCGTTTTGTTGACAGAACTTACGAACCGTATAATCCCAACGCTGAATGGCGTAACAGCGATTCTGCACAAAGCGCGGAAGGATTCGGACTCTTTGACAGAGCTCTGTAAGTTGGTCGAGACTCACGTTGCTGATGCCCAAGGCTCCGACGGTTCCTCGATCGTGAAGTTCCTCCATGGCTTTCCAAGCCGCCCAATCCGCTGGGCCGAGCCCCAAGCCGCGACTTGGTCCGTGCAAGAGATAACTGTCGATTCGATCGGTACGCAGATGCTCGAGCGAACTGGTGCAGGACTGGGCGACTTGAACTTCGATCGGCGACTTGGGATCGTAAGGCAAGCGATGATCTTGGCCCGCTTGAAACGTAAATTTGGTTTGGATAAATAGATCCTCACGAGTCACCTGGCCGCGTTGAATACACGCGGCGATGGCGGCCCCAACGGCCGCTTCGTAATAGTGTTTGCGTTGGTTGGCGGTATCGATGCCGCGAAAGCCCTGTTGGATTGCCAGTTCGGTCAATGCTTGGGTGGCTTCTTCTTTCCAAGCCGTCCCGTAGAGGAATCGAGGCGTTGCGGTTTTTGGCGCGGCAAGTGTCATGGCGATGTCGATTCTTGGTTAGGCCCATTTTGTTGGCGGTTGACCGGCAGTGACGAACAGATAGACTGGGTGACTGATGCAGGCAGCGGAAGCGGCTTTATCTTGGCCCCCCCGATGGCCGTGACGACTGCAATCGCGGCAACAACCAATTCGAGACTTCCTTACCGAGAGTCCTATCATGTTCAAGTTTCTAGGTTTTGCCCTGTTGTTGGTTGTGCTAAACCAAACTGCTTGTCAAGCGAACGATGAACCGCAATCCGAGCAGTATTGGGTCTTCCTCGGTACTTACACAAGCGCGGACGGTAGTCGCGGCATCTACCGCAGTTCGTTTGACGCCACCACGGGTCAGCTTTCGCAACCAGAACTAGCGATGGAACTCGAAAGTCCGTCTTTCTTTCACATTGCCCCGGACGGAAAATCACTGTACGCCGTCCGAGAGAACAATCAAGAAGGGGGTGTGCATTCCTTTCGATTGGATCCGCAAACGGGGGCGTTGAGTCAGCAAGTGACTTTGAGCAGCGTGGGTGCGACCGCTTGCCACGTTAGCACGGACAGCGCGAATCAATTTGCGGTGGTGTCCAATTATTTCGGTGGCAGTTTTGCTTTCTTCAAGCTCAAGCCTGATGGCAGTTTGGATTCGCGGATCGCCCACTACCCGATTCCGGTCACCAAGATCGATGGTGTGGATCGCGAGGCACGAGGGCATTGTGGCTTCTTTGATGCGACTGGGACGTTGGCCTTCACGTGCGACGCGGGCCAGGACAAGGTTCACCTCTATCGAGTCGATCGAGCAAAAGGGACCATCACGCCAAACGATCCTCCGTACTTGGCGATGCCCGCTTTGAGCGCCCCTCGACATATTCACATCGCTCCGGATAACTCGGTCGCGTTTGTCAACGGCGAACGAGACATGACTGTAAATGTGGTCAAACTAGATGTTGCACGAAACAAGTTCGAGGTGATTCAGAGTCTTTCGACGTTGCGCGAATCGGAAAAAGTAGAACCGGGCTACAGCACGGCCGAGTGCCGCATTCACCCGAGTGGCAAGTTTGTTTACGTTTCGAATCGCGGGCATGATACGATCGCTGCGTTCCAATACAACGCCCAAACGATGCAGCTATCGCCAGCGGGACATATCACGGGGGACATCAAGATCCCTCGAAACTTCAACATCAGTCCTTGTGGCAAGTGGATTTTGATTGCCAGTCAAGACGGAGGGAATGTCGGCGTTTATCAAATCGATCCGACCACGGGCCTGGCGAAGGCAACCGCCAATGCCATCAAAATCGACCATTGCATTTGCATCAAGTTCCTCGCGAAGCCGTAGTTGATCTTTACGAAGAGGGTCAACGGCGGTGGTGATGTTCACTTACATTGCTTGGCTCCAGGCCGATGAATCCACTTTTCACTTGTAGCCCCAGCAATAAACGGCCCAGACCATCCAGCCGATAAAGAAGCCGATGCCGGTTCCGCGCATGGATCGGAACCATGAAAAAATGGAACCCATGACGAAGGCGAGGCCGAAGTAAATCCAACCAATCAAGTTCATGGTGCTTGCCCGTGGACCGCCCAACCCAGGTCCCATCGCAGGTTGCCATTCGGGGTCAATGAGTGCTGGCGTAACATTGACTAGCCACAAGCCCAATCCAAATGACAGAGCAAACCCCAAAACCAACAACCAGGCATCGATCAGAAACCTGACTTTTCCATTTATTGGCCGCGACTTGCCGCTGGCGTTTGATGGGACTGGTACCTGCCCCGTGGTGGCGAAGGTGCCATTTTTCATTCGACTTAGCCACAAAGTTGCGGCATAGCCAACTGCCCATAGCACAAAGATCAAAACCTCGAGTTCCAGTACTCCCGGCAGGTACCCCATCGTAAACACCTGCAGTACCAGGGCGGCCAAGAGTGCAATTGTCCACAACAGGGTCATCAGCCCAACCCAATGCCAACCAGCATCCAGGCGTTCGATTTGTGAAAGCGAACCAAGGGCAAACAGCACAGTTCCCCAAACCGCCAACGCTCCCATGAACCTCAGCAACATGGGCCGCAAGTCAAGCTCGATGTGATATGGATTGGAAACGAATTGCCAAGGCCAACGAATCGTCGTTGGTAGTCCACCGGCTGAGATCGGTGGAGTCCAAAGGAAATGTGGCGTGCGTTCGTCCAATCCAAAGCCGCCATTCTCAACGGCTCCGTCGGTGAAATCAAAATTGCTCGAAGCGCCCTCCGGGCGGTAGGAAACGCCTTGCCAGTCGGGGCAGAGTACCACCCAAAATCCGATGGTCGCGATACCCCACAAGTAGAGCGTCCGGACATAGCGAGGCCGCCGATAGGCCTTCGCTCCGGCCTCTAGCTTAGGCCCCTTCGGCTGCCAAGATTTCAGAGATTCAACGATGCCTGATGAACGTCCCAAGAAACGCTCCAGGAGTTTCGTCAAACCTCCGAGCAGCGCCATGGCTCCCCAGATCAGTGCGCCCAACCAACTGGCGGAGAACAATCCGATGGCAAGTATCGCGGGTGACCAACTGATTGCGTAGTATTCGCCTTGGGCCAACGGAGCTTGCACTTGATCTTGATAAAGCGCCCATCCGCCCCAAGCGACACTCAGCCCCAAAGTCAGCAGTACCCATACGAGCCCGCGCCGCCATTCGCCGCGCCAGATCCATTGCGGAACGGTATACACAACCGCCCAAAGCGGCGCGTAGGAGAACGCGACCGTAAGTTTGTCGTGCCATTCCGGACGCTCCAATAGGAAGGGTATCGTAAAGGTCTGGCCAAAAAAAAGTAGGTTGAGCGCTACAAGCGAAATGCCCAACAGCAATGCCCCGAGATGAGAGATCCACCCCTGGCGCATGCAGCGCCAAACCACGTACGGCAACCAGATCAATAATCCGCTAGATACCAACACGAAGCCGATCAGGGTAACGAGTTGAGTGTTCGTATTCAGGACCGCGAACTGGGAGTTTGGCTCCGCCCAAGGGAGCGTTCGGGCCTGACGAAAGTCCAGCCTTTTGGTCGCGGTATCAACAGGAATGCTGTCGACTTCTAGTCCTGTTCGCGTTTGACCTGACAATGGTCCAAGCGTTGCCGTTTGCAGAATCGTTTCTTCACGGTACCCGTTGAAGACAACCCAGGGAGCATCGAATCCTGGAACGGGTTGTCCGCTCCACGCTTTGTTAACAATCTGAACTGCGGATCGATCGGCCCGATATTGTTTTTGCGACTGGGGGCCGACGACTCGCCAAAGCGGTTGACCCGTCGATAAATCAAATCCTGTTGCGTGATAGTCGGAATGGCGGATTACCACCAAATGTTGTTGGTTGCCATTCACCTCTGTCAATGAGACTTCCACGTCCGATTCTCGAGCGCTGATCGGAAACCGTTGCGCCATCTGCAGTTTTTCGTTAACTTGGAACGAGACCAGACTTTCGCCATCGTCGAACAGGAGTTCATCTTGACTGTCGCCATCAAGGTCTAGCCTCCAGCCTGGAAAGCCTTGAAAGTAATGGGGCGTATCCCGTTCGAGTTGATGGGAATCTAGTAACTGTCCATTGCCATCAACTACCACGACAACATCCCGCTGTTCGCTCGTGCGCAGCGTCATGGCGATCCAATGTTGTCCATCTTCGTTGCGACCAACGATTGGTTTTACAACTCGAGAGTTGCTGGCCTGCATAAAATCGTTTGTTACCGGATACTCATACAGCCATTTGAGTTTGCCCGTCGTGGCATCCCAGGCCCGCAACTGGGCTACGCGTCCCGGAGTATTGTCTGCATTCTTATGATTCGCGAAACTCAGGAAAATCAAGTCGTCCCGACCATCGGCATCGACGTCGGCAGTCACATAGCGTTCACTCTGGGCAATGGTAGTTTGATCATAACCGAAGATTCCCAGAGGATTTTTCCAGATGACTTGACCATCGCGACCAGAGACTCCTCCGATCATCAATTGGGGGACTTCAGCGGCTGACTGAGGTTCCATGACCAGCGCCAAATCTGCAACATCATCTTGATCAATTTTCAGCAGAGCAGGTCGGGGAAAGCTCTGTAGGTCAGCTTCCCAATTCCAGCGGTTCATAACGGACGCATCGTTGGGGCCTTCGAGTGGCAAGGTCCAAAAAGCCTCTTCGCTGCCGACTTCCCATCGGCTCAAGGAAACGGCTTGGCGCTGCTTGTCGTCCCGAGGTTCACTACGGGTTCCTTTGTTCTGGGATTGCGGCAACCACTCTACGGCCAGAATATCTAGTCGGTTGTTGCCGTCGAGATCGCATATCGTCAAAGGTGGCATGGCTTCATGATGTGACAACTTGGCCCGTGACTGCCAAAGCGGCTGTCCTGTTCGGCCTGAGAGGACCAAGAACGCTGGATGAGATTCACCGGACACTAAAGTGACCGCTTGCAAAACGAGATCCAAGGTACTGTCGCCATCGACATCCCACGATTCTCGCTTGGCCATTCCGTAAGCATCGGCTTGCTGTCCAGCCGCCTGGCTCTGACTTTGCTCGGTTTCCCAGGTCGAAACGCGGCATTCCGCCCAGTTGGCTGATGGTTGATATTGCCATAATAATTCACCGTTTCGCGCGCTGAACGCTTGAACTCCGTCCTTCTTGATCGACAACAAATCGACGACGCCATCCAGATCAAAGTCCGAGCCAATTTGAACAGGTGCACCCAACCGTCGCCAACGATCGCGAAAATTTCCTTTAACAATTTGTAGCGTTTTGTGTTTTACACCTGCGATCAATTCGGAGCGGGTAATGCACCAATCTTCAACCTCGTCTCCATCGAAATCGAGAAATTCCAGGTTTTGAAAATCGTGCAGAGTTTGAACGATTTCGCCGTTGTTCGGTCGCATCTGAAAAGCAGCCTGGTTGTGCTCCACGTTCTTTAGATTCAACTGAAGCCGCCCGGAATTGGGCAGGTAGGAAAGACTGGCCACTTCATCGAATTGGGATTGATCTGTCTCCTGATGCTTCAGCCAGAGGAGTTCTCCGTCCCGTCCCGATCGGCATTCAACGACCCATTCGAAAGGCTCGCCCCACAATGAGGCAATGGCCACTTCGGGTGTGCCGTCTCGATTGATGTCCGGAAGGACTGCTATTTGATCGGTCCAACAATCCATGTTTGGCACGCGGCAAGTCCAACTCACTTTCCCAGTTCCGGCCTCGACCAAGGCCAATTCCGACGAAGGCATGGAGAGGCCGGTATACCCGACGTTCTTAGGGATTTTCCAAGGCAAAACGAACCACGTTGCTCCATGCACCGAGTCATTCAAGACAACGGGCCAGCGATGTCCCGTTCCTGCATCAATCTCTTGGCGGTTCGCGTCCGCCAGTAAATTCGGCGAATACGCCGGTGGTTTCGAATCGACGACGGTTTCCCAAACGGGGCCTTGTTTCTGGAGCGACCAGAGGACCAATCGCGTCTGCGGGATGGCTGCTAAAAGGGAACCAGCAACCGGGTTGTTGATCGGCGGTAGAGACTCGATCAATAGAACTTCTGTCTTGCCATCGCTATCGAAGTCGCGACAGATGAAAGGCACGGCACTGACGATCCCGGTCTCTTGCGGTGGCATCACAACGTTGCCATTTGCCAAATCGAGCCGTTGCAATTGAGTCGCCGTCCGAATCAGAACTTCGTTGCGACCCGCATTCAAAAACCATTTGGCTTGTGGCGCTTCGCAGTGCGGTGCTTCACTGATCGATTGACGATCCAGGTGCCGAAGCTTGCGTCCGTTTCGCACCACAAAGGACGATAGGTTCTTGGTCCCCGTTGTGTAGGGTTCGGTTAGCTGCCATTGAAGTGGGGGAGCCACCACCGCGCCGATAGGCAAGCGAAATAGGTCGTTATCGAGATGGTGTCGCCACAACAGTTTGCCGGTCGCAGAAACCAGTGCCACGCTTCGAGTCGTCTTGGTAGCGTCGGAAGGAGGGTCGATTGGATTTTGCCCAATGGTTATCAATACGTCCAGTTTTCCATCGCCATCCTGATCGGGAACCAATTCCGGCCACTGAAAGACCGTGCCGCGATGCTCCCGCCCCTGGATCGGTTGTTCCAAATTGGACATGTTCGTCGCATCGGCCGTGAAGGTTTGTACCCACAATCTACCGTTCGAGCGAGAGACAACATGAACTACGGCCTGATTTGCCATGGCGACTAGTACCTCGTCGATTCCATCCTGATCGAGATCGGAGCCAAGCGACGCGACCCACAGCACTTTGGTTTGATCGCTGAGTTTGGCGAGTTCCATCCCAACGGAGGACTCTTGAATCTGCGGTGGCGATTGCAATGTCCCAGGAACATCAATGTAGAGTCGTTCGTTCGTCCAAGAAACGATCAGCTGCTTCGGTCCGGTGCCCACGATTTGATAGTTCAAGCGCGGCAGACGAGGGTAGTTCCAGTCCTGTTGTTGCAGTTCGACCTGAAACTCTTCTATTGCCTGTGGCTTGGCCAACCAACGGTAATCAAGACTTGGGTGACCGATGCCCATAAATCGCAAGGTCAAAGGCTCGCTTTGTAAAGTCAAAGACTCGGTGGTCGGCAAAGCAATGGATGTTCGAGTCATCTCGCCGCGCGCGTCAAGAAACGCAACGGTTGCCGGCGTCGATCCCATTTTCAGCTTCAATTGGGTCGTAAAGTATTGGTCCACGGTCATCCATGTGAGTAACATACCCAGGGTGATCATCGCGAGGACCGCAGTAGCCACCACGGCTGTTCGCACGGTCTGCTGGTGGCGTTTGATCCATTTCCCTGTCATCTCCACCACGCCGGCTCGGCGGGCCTTGATGGGGCGTCCTTCCTGCACGCACCGCAAGTCTGCCAACAAATCGCTCGCCGTTGCGTATCGTTCGCGAGGATCTTTACGCAGGCACTTCATGACGATGGTGGCCAAATCGCGTGGGATTTGCGGCCGGATTTTGTCAACTGCCGAGGGCTCCTCCGTGAGTATCTGTTTGATCAAAATGTATGGCGAGTTTCCGTCGAACACCGGTCGTCCCGTCAGCAACTCATACAGGGTTGCACCGAGGCTGTAGATATCGCAGCGATGGTCCACGGTCTGTAGATTGGAGGAGGCCTGTTCCGGGCTCATGTATCGAGGTGTGCCCAGCATGACTCCCGCCAGACTCAGCGAGTGATCCTGCTCGCGTTTCGCCAACCCAAAGTCGGTGAGCCACAGTCTGCCCGAGGAATCCAGCATCAAATTGGATGGTTTGATATCGCGATGAATGACGCCACGTTCATGGGCATGCGACAACGCGTCAGCAGCTTGCACGGCCCAATCGACAATTTGTTCTGGATCGAGGGAGTTATCGGCCTTCAATTTCGTCAAACTATCTAGGCTTTGCCCGTCGATCAATTGCATGGCATAGTAGTTGACCCCATCCTGCTCGCCGACGGCGAAAATCGGAACGATATTGGTATGATGCAAGTTGGCAATCGTTGTGGCCTCGCGCTCGAAACGCTGAATGGATTCCGAATTTTGTTGGCCACCCAACCAGAGCACTTTGAGCGCTACTCGGCGATGGAGTGACAATTGTTCGGCTTCGAACACGGTGCCCATGCCGCCGCGACCAATTTCGCGCACGATTCTGAAATCACCAAGTTGTTCCAAACCGTCCAAGCGTCGTGAAGCACAACGTGCAGTCGTTAAAGATGAACTTGGACGCAATAAGGTCTTCTCAAGATTCCGTGCCCGCGCAAGCTGCTGTTGAGTCCAATTTGCAATCTCCGGAGGGAGTTCTGCGACCGGTGCTTGTTCGAGACTCGCGATGAATTCTCGCAAATGTTCGGATTGCTGGGCAGCGAGTCTTACGGAAAGTGACTCGGAGGTGGCGGCCACGTCGCGACGATTGCGGTCAGCAATCGACTTCAGCACGCATTCGATATCCGTCGTGTTCGCGGGATATAGTCGCTGTAACTCTTCAGTGCTGACCGGCAACGAATGGTGGCTACGGAAATCGATATCGATCGCCAAGAGCTCGCGGAACAGAGCCCGGTTCAACGGTGCCGGCCAGCGATCCAGCCAGATCAACAGTTGCGGCGGGGAATCCGGATGTTGATTCCATTGCGTTTCGAATTCGGTACAGATGCAATCAAGTTCTAGTTGTTGCTCGACGGACAATCGAGGACTCGAACTTGCATCAGGATCCAGGTTAGACATCGGAGCCGCCTTCAACGAATTTTTATTCCGGTTTGCCGTTGGCTTGCAGGGCTCGGTAAATCCTGCAGCAAGGGGGAAATGCAGCGGACCACAGCCGACATCAGGACTCCTCGGACAACGCCTCGGACCAAATGGAACGTATCAGTTTCAAGCGACGTTCGACGGTTGCCAACGAACAGCCTTGTGCTGCTGCGATTTCGCAATTGGTGTGCCCAGCCAGTCGCAACAGCACGATCGGTCGCAACGCTTCCGGTAACTTTGTCATCATCCATTCGCAGTTTTCAATCAACATGACGGCCAAGTGGGGTTCTAGCTCAACAGACACAACGTCGGCCATCGGCCGTGCCTCGGTGGCCGACTCCGGATTTCCTGATTCAATCGCCGATTCCCCAAGTACCCGTCGTTTCTCACGCAATTGAAACCGGATCCAGTCGATGGCCTTACGCTGGGTCATCCTAGACAGCAATCGCCAAAGATCGTCCAAGCCCCTCACATCCGGCGGTGAAATCTTCTGAATTTGACGGAAAAAGCTATCGAGCACGCTGAGGGCCACATCTTCGCCGTCGCCGATGCGGTTAAAGTTCTGATGAATGCGTTGCTGAGCGAGTCGGACCAGTTGGGGAAAGTACCGGTCCCAAATCTTCTGTTGGGCCGAAGTGTCCCCTTGACCGGCCATGGCGATGATCTGAACAATCGAGGAGTCGTCATTCATGGCTGACCATGTTGAAGATTGGGAACGTAGAATTATCTGGCCGTTTGCTACATGTTTGTAGCAAGGATGTCGCTTTGCCATCGGGTCGGCAGTCTCCGTGCCATCATACCGCATTTTACCAACGATTCAGCGCCGTCTGGTCATGAGATCGCTCGGAAAAAGGGCGACCGTCCGGGAGGCACTGCGAAAACTCGCTGGATCGAGTACAAACAGATTCTTCCAACATGCCAGGTGCAATTTTCGAGG
>JAEUIP010000076.1 GCA_016795075.1 Planctomycetaceae bacterium
TTGATGTTCTTGATCGATTTACGACGCTTGTCCAGCGCTCGAGCATTTGCCATTTTGTCGTCTCGATCCTGAAATTAAGTGGCACTCTTTTGGAACCGGCGAGCAAACTCTTCGATGGCGCCACGCACTGCCTTCGTGACTTCGTTTGCCTCGTCCTTCATGGCCGCGCCGTTGTTCAAATTCGCTTCCAGTAATTGGTAGACATCCGCCTTGCTATTGTGGACAAATGCCAAGAATTCACTTTCCCAGCGACGAACATCCGTAACCGGAATTTTGTCCAAGAAACCTTTGGTACCGGCATAGATCACCATAATCTGGTCGGCAACTTCCAGCGGTACGTATTGGTTCTGCTTCAACAATTCGACCATGCGGTAACCGCGGTCCAAACGTTGTTGGGTCGCTGGATCAAGGTCCGTACCCAATTGAGCAAAGGCCTCCAATTCACGGAACGAAGCCAAGTCCAAACGCAACGAACCCGAAACGTTCTTCATGGCCTTCACTTGAGCGGCACCACCCACGCGCGACACCGAGATACCGGCATTCATCGCAGGTCGTACGCCGGCAAAAAACAAGTCCGGCTGCAAGTAAATTTGTCCGTCCGTAATCGAAATCACATTCGTCGGAATGTAAGCAGAAACCTCTCCTTCCAAGGTCTCGATGATCGGCAACGAAGTGATCGAACCGCTACCCAGTTCCTTGCTCAACTTCACGCTGCGTTCCAACAATCGACTATGGCAATAAAACACGTCACCAGGGAACGCTTCGCGACCCGGAGGGCGTCGCATCAGCAACGACAACTCTCGGTAGGCTGCCGCTTGCTTCGAAAGATCGTCATAAACGACCAAACAGTGCCCCCCCTTGAACGCAAAGTATTCGGCCATCGCTGTACCGGCGTACGGCGCCACGTACTGCAGCGGAGCAGGAGAACTGGCGCCCGACACGATCACGGTCGTGTACTCCATCGCGCCCATTTCTTGTAGCTTCGAAACCACACCCGCGACCGAACTATCTTTCTGACCAACGGCAACGTAAAAGCATTTGACGTTTTTACCGCGCTGGTTGATGATCGCATCGATTGCGACCGCGGTCTTACCCGTTTTGCGGTCGCCAATGATCAATTCTCGCTGGCCACGACCGATCGGTGTCATCGCGTCAACGGCCTTCAAACCAGTTTGCATCGGTTCGTGCACCGGATGCCGTTCCGCCACACCAGCCGCAATTCGTTCGACCGGAAATCTCTCGGAGGAACTTACTGGCCCTTTCCCATCCAATGGATTGCCCAACGGATCGATAACACGACCAACAACCGCCTCGCCCACAGGAACACTTAACAGCTGTCCCATGGCCTTTACTTGATCGCCTTCCTGAATCTTCAGGTAGTCGCCCAAGATAATCACACCAACGCTGTTCTCTTCCAAATTGAAGGCCAGCCCTTGGACGCCGCCAGGAAACTCGACCATTTCACCTGCTGCGACGCCACGCAATCCGTGAACTCGGGCGATACCGTCACCGACTTCCAACACCGTTCCGACTTCACGCACATCGATCTTGTCGTCAAACTGCTGAATTTCTTGCTGAATGACGGAGGCAATCTCGTCCGCGTTGAACTTCACAGCCATGAAAAAATACTCCCAGCAATCCTGCAAACTTTAATGTTTTATTGGTTCGAACCTATTGGACCGAAACAAATCGATCAAACTCAGCCCGAATTCGTTCCGCCGCTCGTTCGAAGGCCGTCCGCCGAACTCGCTCCAACCGCCCCTGCACACTGCCATCAAATACCGTGTCACCAACACGAACCTGCAAGCCACCCAACAAATCCGGCTGCACCGACTTTGTCAACTCAATCTTCTTCCCCAACGCTCGAACCAAGTTTTCCGTAACGCGCGACTCGACATCGGCCGGTAATTCCACCGCCGAAATGATTGTCACTGGTACGACACCCGAACTTTGGTTGAACAACACCCGAGTCCGCTCGGCAATCGACTCAATCAGCGAAAAACGACCGTGCTGGCACACCACTCCCAAAAATCGCAAGACCACACCGGATACTCGTCCTCCAAGTATCCTCTGCAATAGCCCGACCTTTTCGACCAGTGAAATCCGGGTACCACTGAGCCGTTCGACCAATTGAGGCTGCTTGGCAAAAACCGCCCCCGCCAGCACCTCGAGTTCCTCAACAGCCGCTTCGATCGCTCCCGAATCCGGCAACTCCTTCGTCACGGCTTGCAGAAAACCTCGAGCATAGACGGTTGCGATCTGCTGTACCTGCGGATCAAACGAAGCTGCCGACATGAGCCAAACCTTACTAGGAACGAGCCCTTACTAGGAACGAGCTTGAGTAAACGTGTTCACCGATTCGGAAATCAAGTCCGAGTGAGCGTTCTTGTCCAGCGTGCGGTGAATGAGTTTCCCCGCCAACCCGACCGCCTGATCGACACTCGCTTGGGCCAAATCGTTAACAACGGCACGACGCGCGGCTTCCACATCAGCAAGCCCTCGCTGACGAACGCTTTCCGCATCCTGATGTGCACCAGCCAAAATCTTCGCCTTCGTGTTTTCCGCTTCTTCGCGTGCAGCCGCAACAATCTGATTGGCTTCTTGAGCCGCCATTGCTAACTTGGCTTCATAAGCAGCTTGAGTTTCTTTCGCTTTTTCCGCGCTCAGTTTCGCCTGCTCAAGATCACTCTTGATGGTCGCTTCACGTTTATCCAACGCCTCACAGATTGGACCCCATGCGAACCTACGCAAGAGAGCCAACAGCAAAACAAAGATGAACAAACTCCACAACACCAGATCGGGATCTGCGAAACCTTGATCCGACTCCGCAGCGGCCAATAGCCCACTCGCGATCGGAAGGGAGATCGAATCCAACAAACTGTTCAGTTGACCAAACATTCGCGCTCACGCCACTTCTACGGGTAACAACTGCACGCCACGCCAACACAACCCAGAATAGCCCAGCTCGGCAACGAGCATAGCCTCCAGAATGACCATTCAAGCTCAACGACGAATCCGCTACCAACAGCGAAGCCATCACCAACCTGCAACAGTGCCTTCGAACCTAATAACCTTGGAACCCAATCCTCGGAATTAGAAGAACAGCACCAACAAACAAACGATCAAACCAAAGAAACCGGCACCTTCAATCAGAGCCGCGGCAATAATCATGGCCGTCTGAATCTGACTAGCCACTTCCGGCTGACGAGCCATACCTTCAACGGCACTACCACCGATCCGGCCAATACCCATCCCGACACCAATCACGGCCAAGCCAGCACCGATAGCCGCAATACTGACCAAGGACAAAACTTCCTCTTGAGCCAATAATGCACCACTGCCAACCGTAGCCGCCAGGGCTGGAACGGCAGACAACAACAGACCCGACAACACCAACAATGCACCAGCAAACCGAAACATCAACCTACTCCTGGAAAGTAAACTCTCGACAACCCACTTCAAGGACAACACCACCAACCAGACCACACAAAGGAACCACAAGATCCCCGAATGATCAATGATGATGAGTCGCCGAACTGATAAACAAGGCCGCCAAAAACGTAAAAATGTACGCCTGCAAAAACGCCACGAACAACTCCAACACACTAATCGAAGTCGCCCCCAACACACTTGCGGGAACAACCAAATAGTGAGCCCAAGATCCGTAGGTCGCCCCAATAAAGGCGACAATTACTGCCAACACCAAGTGACCAGCCATCATGTTCGCAAACAAACGAACCGCCAACACAAAGTGCTTGATCAAAAAACCAACCACCTCGATCACAAAAATCAAAGGCAGTAATGCAACCTTCATCATCGGTGGCAGATCCATCGAAGGGACCAAATTCAACATAAATCCACCAGCACCAAACTTCTCAACACCTGCCTTCACGACGACAAAAAACACGATCCCAGCCAATGTCGCAGTCACTGCAAAGTCGCCGGTTGGGGTCCCCATAACCGGTATCATCCCCAACAAATTGCATGTCAACACAAAGAAGAAAATCGTCAACAAGAACGGCGCAAACTTCGCCCCATCTTTCTTCCCAATCACCGATTTCGCAATATCCACTCGTATAAACTGGATCATCGCCTCGAGCATATTCAACAAACGCCCACGTGGAGCCGAATTGGACTTCAAACCTCGCGCGACAGCCGTAAAAACAACAAAAATCAAACAAGCCGCCAACAACTCGACGACCATAAATCGAGTCAACTTGAAATCCAATGGCTTCAGATACTTTTCCGTCCCAGGAATCTGATAGCCAACGATCCCGGTCTCAGGTAGCTTGATATGCCCATTGTGCTTTACATCACCAGTCAACCAGCGTGCCACCGTTGGCGAAAAGTGAAAATCATACGAGTCCCGCACATGCGAAAATAAATGCCCAGGACTTAGCGGACTATGCGACTCGTGATCCTCAGCATGAGACTCGGCAACATGCCCATCGGCAACATGCCCATCGGCAACATGCCCATCGGCAACATGCCCATCGGCAGCATGCCCATCGGCAGCGTGCCCATCGCCCTTAGAGTGCGACGAACCTTCCGCCGCTACAGCCGTGGACTTTTCGTCCGTCGACGCACCCACAGGCACCTCGTCGTGAGCTTCTGCATCCGATCGCAAATTCGCACCCATCGAGTTCCCATGCGTGTGATAAGTCATAAGTCAATTCTTAGCCAACCACCATGTAAACGCCAAGCACCCAATAACGCCAAGCGGCGAAAACGCCAAGCGCCGAAAACATTGTGCACCTAATCGACACACAAAAATCAACCACCTTGCCGAATCACGACAACTACACGGCCCGTCTCTGCCCTGAATAACCAGCGGACTTGAAACTGCCGGGCAACGTATGCAAGTGCCAGACCGCTACCGACGTTTCAGCCACCAACCCTGCCAGATAGAGGGTCGAAATGTAGGCAAACCAAGTGCTCGGAGCCAGGGGAGCGGCGATTTGTCGCACAACCAAAACGGTCGCGAGCGTCCCAAACATCCGAACCATGATCGCCAAATACATGGGAACAATCACGGAATCCGACGCCGACCAACGCATAAGCGGCAAATAACTGACAACCACCAGCGGCCAAATCACTCCAGCTGCCAAACAAGCTTGCTGGAGATGCGTTCCTCCGCAAAAAAAAGCCACCGAAAAAACCGGGACAGCCACTGCAAATTGGATCAACATGATGATCAGCAATCCGTGCCAGTTTCCAATTTTCCTGCCACTCCCCTGATCCGACCTAACACTCGTGATCCGATCCGATTCGCTCTGATGCTCTGCGACACGACCAGAATCCGAATCATTTCCAATCATGCTTCTCATTCATCTTCCCGAACCTCGACGGATACCGATATGCAGGTTGAATTTAACCGGTTCGGCCCTTCGCCTTCGCGTCACGCTGCGCCGAATTTCTCGCGGATAACCACTCTGTCAATCGCCACAGTTGCCAACCAGCTGCCAGCATACCAAAAAAGAAACCTGCCAACATGCCAATTGGGAAATTCCCCATGATCCGCCACCCAAAGTCGAGCCAAGCCCCCATCAAGACTGGCAACCCCAACGACATTGCGACGACCATGATGCGCTGGGAAATCGCCAATCCGTCGCTCAACCATGTCATCCTTCGCTGGGTGTCGTCATTTTCGTCGCCCCCGGACCGGTCGGGAGGAATCTCCGTTGGTTCTCTAGGCACAAACAACCTGTCAGTTAACGACTAACGATTCATCAACGCAACTACCGGGCAATCAACTCAATGTCCTTCGGCTGAAGAACCTCGACCTGCTTGCGACCATTGTACAAGGTCACTTTCCCCTTGGCACGAACGGTTTTGTGCAAAAAAGTCTGCAAATTCGCGTCGATTCGTTCACCAGAAAATGCCGTTTCTTGCAGGACCACCGTCAAGTTGCGCGGGCTTTCGATGCTACGGTCTGAATTCAATAGAACCCGCTTCGGCCGCGCCAAATCACGCCCACCACGGACGTAGAACTGAACGACAACTTCGTCGCCCACGTTTTTTTCTAGGACTTCCTTGGTACCCAAAACCCCCATGGGTACCGGCAGTGGAGCGGGCTCTGCCACCAACAGATTCAGGGGAACCTGAGCTTCGACGCTAACTTGCCCATCTTCCTTTCGAAGTTGCAGCAAAACCATCGGACCGGGCTCTTTCCAATCGATTTCGATCGTACCGAAATGATTGCCAAAAGGCATTGCCGCGTACCTTTTCGAGTTGGGCTCGGGCGACCGCCAGCCCTGGTGACCTTGATTCAAGCCACTCGCAGTGACATCAAACAGAGGATATCCAACGGCCTCCATGTCGTAGGAAATCTCCCCCAAATGTCGATCTCCGCTCAAAATGACCACTCCGCTGGCTTCGCAAGCACGAATAAGATCAAACAATCGCTGCCGCTCGTCAGGGAAGTTGCCCCACATTTCGAACGGATGCTCGTCGCTCAGAACCTGAATACTGCTACCCAAGATGCGAAGCTCAGCCGGTACACGCAGTTGCTCTTCCAACCAGGTCCATTGTTCGGCACCCAACATTTCGGCTTCTGGGCCCGATTGCTTGACGTACGGGCGAGACCGCCAACCCGGCAAAGGTTCGGCTGCCTGCGGCAATGAACTACGAAAATAACGCGTATCGAGCAGAATCACTTGGATACGACGACCGGGTGGACCAAATACCTGAGCCTGATAAACGCCTTTTTGCAGTCGCCGAGGAGAATCAGTCGGTGTACCGAGAAAATCGTGCAGCCGAAGGGCCGAGGCATCTTTATGAATCCACTCGCGCCCAACATCGTTGTCGCCGTAGTCATGATCATCCCAAGTGGCCATCAATTGGGTCGATTCTTTCAATCTCGCAAATCCTGGCACCGACAACAACGCCCGATACGCTTCCGCAATCCGTTCCGGTGTCGCTGGTTCGGAGCGACCACCGATACTGTCGGCGTAGACATTGTCACCCAAAAGGACGGTTACTTGAGGCTTGTAATCTGCAATCACCTCCCAAATTGGGCACGGCCTGTTCTGATTGGCACACGATCCAAACGCAATCTTTGTGATGGCACCGTCATCTTGCGTCCACCCGCAAACCGGTTCGGAAAGGCAAACGAACAACCCAACCAGCATGATCCATCGCCACATCCGCAACTCCCTAGCTTTTGCACCTAACCCCTTCGGTTCGACAACTCAGTCTAACAAAAAAGCGAGCCGCTCGAATCGCCGAGCCGCTCGCTTCATCAACTATTCATTAACTGTCAAAATCGGCTGTTGCTTAAACGATCGGGGCCACCAAACGTCCCAACACACTTGATTGATCCGTCAAACTCAGTGCCGTTCGTTGCGTTGGCAGCTCGGCCATGAAGGTGGTGATATCAACGGTCAAGTCGCCGCCGATCAAACCTTGCAACACCAACGACTCGACGCGCGACAAACCTTGTTGAGTTTGAATCGTGACGGAACCAATCGGATCGCCACCCCCAGGCATGAATTCGATTCGCAGATCCATCGCGCCAATTCGTGTAAATCGCAAATCTTCGGTAAAATCAGCGATTCCAGTGTGCCGCGTCTCAATGACCAAGCGATCCCGACCGCCACCGGCCAGTTCTTCAATTCGATCATGACCATCCGCCAATGCCCAGACATAAATGTCGTCACCGGCTCCCGCCCGCAGAATGTCGTTCCCACCCATGGCACGCAGCGTGTCATTGCCTCCATTGGTGGAAATCGTATTCGCTAATTCGTTGCCCATGATCGTATCGTTTCCGTTTCCGGTCATGACATGATGCATCTGGGTTCCGTATGAAATCATGTAAGTATCGGAAGCTGTCGGAATCCCAGTGAGTCCATCGGGAATTCCGGAATTATTGATGACATGCGACAACCCACCCTGCCGCAAATCGACAACCTGGCGATTGTTGCTTGCGGTCAGATCCAAAGAATTGATTCCGCCCGTGTCCCAGATCGTCTCCATGTACGGAGCCGCTCCAAGACTTCCCGTAAATCTGTAAACAGTATCGTCGGAATTGAACGGTCGGTTTTCACCGTACAAGGTTTGCAAAGCGCGAACGTCCAAGTAGCCAAAGTCCCGAGTATACGCTCGCGCGTCCCCAAAAAACACAGGAACAAAGGGCATCGAAGTATGCCAAGGATTGGCAATGTTGCCCGGTGTAATGGACGGGCCCTGTCCTCGGTACTTGATTCCCATCGCCTGCCCAATTTGCCGAATCAACGAACTGTAGCCTTCGCTACCTTGGACCCAACTGTTTCCGTGGTAAGCCATGTTCAACCACACATCACCACCGAGCGGTTCCGCAACCGGATCCGCTGGCAAGTAAGAAACGTAGGCAGCGAGGGTATCAGGATTGAACCAAGCCCCAAATCGCAATTCGCCACCCATGTTTCCAAACGGCGAAGTGCTGCTTGCCGCAACTTCCACAAATTCCACGTCGATATAGGTGCTAAGTTCTGCCAAGATCGATCGGACAGCCTGCCGTTGCGAACTGTTGAACGCGACGAAGTTATTCGGATCCACTTCGGCGCCTTCATAACCAGCTTCGTAAACATTGAAGAAACTAAATGTCAACCTTAATGGTTCGCCGGCAATAAACTGCTTCCAGCTCAGTGCGTTTGGTGTGCCTCCGCCAAAAGTCAATGCACCAATATGCTCAGGCATCGTCCGCAAATCGATCCGTTTCCATTCGCTCGCGAAGGTACCATTGTCAGCCTGAATCAAGACATAATCTTGCGACGGTCGGTCCCAGACACCGCCGCGGTATCGCAACGAAGTCAATTGCGTCGGTGTGATGGTGTATTCGACGTTGGATTGCAGCAATTGATTCCCAAGTCGAATCTCGCCAGTCGAGCCCGTCGCTGGTTGGTGAATAATCCGATAGCTACTAATCGGCAATCCGTTATCAATTCGAGTAACAAGCGGCGAAAGCGAAATGGTTCGCAATTCCTCAATGAGTGCAAATCCCGTGTTCAGAACCGGGGGTACAACGGTTCGAATATTGATCGTCGCGAGGTTACTATTCCATTTACCGTCATTTACTTGAACAAACAGATTCTCCGACCATGATCCGCTCGCGCCAACAAAGAACAGCTGGTCAAGCTGAGCCTCGGTCACCGTCAACCAAGTCTTGGACGCAATTACTTGTCCCTGAAACAACAAATGGCCACCTTGATCGTGGGTGTCGCGGAACGAGAAGGTCTTGAGTGTGTTTCCATCTTCATCACCGGCGACAAATAAATCACGAATCGGCGTCAGGTCGCCGGCACGAACAACTTTATCCGCCAAGGCGACAAACGGTCGATTGGCGTTTCGTCGAGTAAAAATGGAACTATTGACGGGATCAGTCCAATTCACACCATCATAAGCGCGGACTCGGAAACCTTCCTCATACTGACCAGGAGCCCCAACGTACTGAATCAAATCCCGAGATGTAAACTCGAACCATTGATTCTGCGTCTGAGCAACTCCGTTTAAGGTAAAGAAACCGCCGCCGGTCGTGCCGGTTCGATTATCAATAATTCGATAGCGGGCCACCGGGTCATTGTCGGCATCAAAGTAAGTCAACAAATTGAACACGTTCAAGCGTTCATTTTCAACGACCACTCCCTTTTGGGCGGTCAACGTGGGAGCGGTGTTGTTCGCCGTGCCAGAATAAACGCCAATGTTGGCAACATTGCTCCAATTCAAACCAGTTTGAATTTGGACCTGGATGGTTTCGGTGAACCGCCCTAAAGCCGCACGGAAGAAGACCTGATTGATCTGGGCCGCCGTCACCTCGAACCAATCGCCATTCAGCACTTGATTACCGTTGACGACAAAAGTCCCGCCCAACACGCCACTTAAATCCCGAAAACGATAGCGAGTGATCGGAAGACCGCCATCATCAAAAGAGAAAAGACTTGTGGCCAAAACTTCCGATCCAATCAATAACTTGGCATCACCTGGGCGAACGAACGGAGTACTCATGATCTACAATTCCTTTAGAAACTCAGCCTTAGCCACCAGCTTGGCCAACCAGCAAAACGACTAGATTCCACACCAATACCCCGACAAAATCAGCTCGTGCCAAGCTCGACTTCACGGTCGATTGTAATTCGAACGCCAGTTTTCTCCAAGCTTTCTGCCGTTTTTTTTTGTAACGTTCGTTTTGCCCGAGCCCGTCCGCGATAGTTCAGCCCGGTTTGATCTGGAGCTATCTTGCAGACTTTGGCCCGATTCCTCCAAGTTAACCCGACTTCGCAAATGCCGTTGTCCCAGCTTCGGCTCAATCGACCAAACTCCGATCTCCGCCCCCATCCCCTCCGGTAGGGTGTTGTGTGGATCGTTACAATAAATCGCGCGAGCCAGCGGCTCGTAACGCGACTCTAGGTTCGAAATCCATACGAAAAACGGCCCAAATCCGGGGAGTTGTAGATTGCCTGAAATCCGTTTGCCATTCGTTATGATCCGTCAAAAATGGGGCCAGAATCGTGAACTGTTGGCCGTCTTGGGGCTACCGGAGCTACTTCGAATTGGCAATACGTTGGCCGATCGTCATCAAATTCGCGAGTATTGGGAGTCGCAGCTACAAAAAATCGAACCGCAATCGATGTCGTTTCGAGCCTTTCCAACAGACCTACAAGTTCGCGAAACCCACGTTTCTATACCCGCGCCCGACTCGATCTATACCGAGTGGACGTCGGAGTTCCGAGTTCCGATCGCCAACTTATCCTGGCCAATTTCCGCGATTCCAGCGAATCGCCGAGTTGAGCAACGAGATTCGGCGCAACCGAACCAGGAACGCTGGGTTGCCTACGCCCCCACGTTCCATGTAATGGCAATCGCCGACAAAGAAAGCGATTTGCCAGAGGCCATTCAACGTGAAGTACGTGCGGTCTTGGCCAGAAGTCAGGCCACCAGACGATTGGCACAACTCTTCCAGTTCTCTCAAACCTCGGGACTCGAGTTTTTCTCGGAACCCTTCACCCTCAAAATTCCCTCGCCGCGGCAAAGACACGAGCAGAAGGCAAATGCGAACGCTGACGACGGGACACTTGCCAAGGTCGCCAAACGCGTTTCGGTCAACAAAAATTCCGCTGCCTATTTGCTCGAGGACAAGGTCCAGCAACTGGCGGAACTCCTCGGGAACCCACAACCTGCCAGTGTCCTGTTGATTGGGCCCTCCGGCGTCGGCAAAACAGCGGCTTTTGAAGAACTTGTTCGCACGGCCAGCATCCGAAAAATGGAGGGCTTCGAATTTTGGCGAACAGACGGCTCGAACTTGATCGCCGGAATGTCTGGGTTTGGTCAGTGGCAGGAACGCTGCCAAGCACTGGTGGACGAATTGGCCAAGAAAAAATCCGTCTTACACCTTGGTAATTTGATCGAGTTGATCGAGGTAGGTCGAGGTGGCAGTTCGACCACGGGTATCGCAGATTTCCTATTGCCACTCATTGGCCAGGGCAAACTATTGGCAGTCGCCGAATGCACGCCAGAACAGGTCGCAATCGCCGAAAAACAAATCCCCCGCGCCTTGGACGTCTTTACGCGAATTGAAGTGACGGCTCCCGACTCTGATGCCTGTATCAGAATTCTCGCGCAAGTCGCGGCAAACCACCATCCAACAACTCGCGTTGCCACGGAGGCCGTGGCAATGACGGAGGAGCTACACCGCCGCTTTGCAAAATACTCACCAGCGCCCGGCAAATCGATTACGTTTCTCAAAAATCTTATCGACCATCCCCCCATAGCAACAAATTCAATCGATTCCGAATTGGTCATCGGCTCGTACTCGCGCCAATCCGGCCTGCCCGAGTTTCTGTTAAGTCCACGACTACCGTTGGACATTGCTGCGACCGAAGCGTGGTTTTCCGCACGTTTGATTGGCCAACCTGAACCAATCGAGTTAATGGTCGATGCAGTCGCCGCCATCAAGACCAATCTTAATCGGCCCGGACGTCCCATCGGCTCCTTCTTGTTCATCGGTCCGACCGGAGTTGGCAAGACCGAGATGGCCAAGGCGATGGCGGAGTTCATGTTTGGCGATCCCAAACGACTGGTTCGTATCGACATGAGCGAATACCATCAGCCGTTTGCGGTCGCTCGCTTGATCGGCGCAACGGAGTCCGGTGATGGTGTCTTAACAAACAAGGTCCGTGAGAACCCATTTTCGGTGTTGCTCTTGGACGAAATTGAAAAAGCCGACCCTGGAGTTTTTGATCTGTTGTTGCAGGTTTTGGGCGAAGGGCGTCTCACAGACGGACGTGGACAGACGGCTGACTTTACCAATACGATTGTCATACTCACGTCCAATCTTGGTGTCGAAAGCTACCGAGCGTCAAGTCTCGGTTTTCAATCAACACACGGCAACGTCTCTTGGCGCGAACATTTTCTCCAAAAAATTCAACAGTTCTTCCGCCCCGAATTTGTCAATCGCTTGGATCGCATCGTACCATTTGCACCTTTGGAGTTGTCTTCGATCCAACAGATAGCCGCCAAAGAATTGGAACTGGTCCGCCAGCGAGCGGGCTTGGTCGACCGACCCGTGTCATGGGAAATCAAGCCAGGTGTCCTTGATTTCTTGGCCCATGCGGGCCATGACCCACGCTACGGAGCCCGCCCTCTCAAGCGTGTGATTCTCAAGCAGTTGATTCGCCCGCTGTCCAAGAGGCTAAACGAATTCCCGTTTTCCGTTCCCGTACACGTACAAATCGATGGCCAACATTCCGGTCTCCACATTCAGGTTGCGAAACAGGGCAAACATCTCTCCGCGATTGGTTTGGAAGTGGTCGCCCAAGATCTGCGACTCCAACTTTTGGCCGCCCAACGTCGCCGCTGCCAATCGCTGGCGATCGCTCCGATTGTCGTGCGACTCCGCAATGAAAACTTCCGCGTCAAAGAACAACTCGCGGAAATGGACAAACTTCGAAAAAAAGAACAGAAGTCGACGCGTGACTCGATAGTGGGTCAGAAATCAACGTCGGTTCGGCGCCACCAGGTTGCAGATGCCCGACGTTTCGAATTCGAACGACGTGCTCAGGAATTGGATCACGTGCTGCATCAAATCGACAATTTGATGCTTCAAGTCTGCCAATTCGAGCAAACCGTTCTGCTGCAGTATTACGATCGAATCACGCTTGATCAGGAAATGCTTGAGGAGCAAACCCACAACTTCGCAGCGGCGATTGACCAACAAGTCTTTCAACTGTTCCTGACCGAACATAAAGCCGTGGATAAAGTTCACCTCCTTTTGTTTAGCCGCAGTCGGGCAACGATGCGAACGCTGGCGACGGCCTACGCCAGCTTGGCCCAACATCTCGGGCTGGAAGCAATTTGGTATTCCCTCCACAAGATCTCGAACGATCCGCGGGATGCCGTGATGCGATTAGGGCCTGGGCGAACCGACGATAACGAAACGAGCGGTCCCACTGTCGATGTTTTCCGTCGTCACGACCTAAACGACGTCTTCGAAAATTTGGCGACCACCGGCTTGGGCTGCGCCCTCTCGTTGCGCGGGGCCAAAGCTTGGTATTACTTTGGACCCGAACGTGGGGTCCATCGGTTTCGTTCCAAGAAGCACGAAAATGTCTTGGTTGAAACGTCGGCGGCACGGTTGATTGAACACCAAGTTCCTCGTGGGATCGAAACTCTGCCCGAGTTTGACTCGTATCCAATCCGACGTCGATACCATTTCGATGACGGCACGTTGGTCGACGAAGTCTACGCGTTCAAACAATCGCAAATCACTGATTGGACAACCTCCATTTCCGCAGCCGTTGAAACCAGTTTTCTCAATCACCTCAATCAGACGGTGGAATTGTGGACCTAACTATTCCGATCTTGAATGAAGTGCTCAAACGACCGGGCGAGAAGCAGCTCATCCATCGACTCTCTCCGGTCTTTATGCCAGATCTTGTCGCGGAAGACGAGTACTTGTCCCGTGCCAAAACAAGGTTATTGACTCGGGTTCGCGCTCGTTTGGATTCGGCGGGCCGGTCTTGGTCACACCATGAACTGTCGTTGTTAGCCGCTAACCCAGAACTTCGCTGCGTGAAGCTGAAGGTCGAGATCGAGTTGCGGCGGCGAATTGCCCGAGTTCCCGTTCTGGTCATCGTACTCCAGTTGTTCGATCGCGAAGTTGCATGGTTGCCAAAGCTCCGCGAACTTTGGTTTGACTTGTCGCCAACGCAAACACTCGAAAAACGGACGACCGAAGTCCTGCAAGCCTGGTTCCGGGAACAAGAAAAAGAGAATCCGGACGATCCCCGTAGTCACCCGGAATCGATCGCTGCTGCACAAGAGAGCTGGCTTTCGCCGATTTCTGTTTCGGTTAGAAATGACCCGGTCTCCGAACAGGAACTTGAGAAAACACTCATGGCCTTGTTTTCGAACGAAACCATGGACGGGGCCACGGAACTGTCCCGCGTCGGTCGGTGTTTGGATCATCAATATCCTGACGATTTGAATCGGGCTGTGTATCGCGAAGCCGAGGTTGCGGAACTGGAAAACTTGCTGCAGAGGCCCACGCGGCGCGGCATTGTGTTACTTGGACCCACAGGAGTCGGCAAAACAACTTTGCTTCACGAATTGGTGTATCGACATGTCGCTCGACAGACCGTTCGACAAAAGAAGAAACGAAACTTTTGGTCGCTGTCCCCACAGCGTTTGATCAGCGGCATGATGTACGTTGGGCAGTGGGAGAATCGCTTGTTGGCGATTCTTAAAGAAGCCAAAAAACGCGGGCATTGGTTATGCTTCGAGGACCTACTCAGCATGTTCCGAGCAGGTCAATCACGCGATTCCAAGTTGTGCGTGGCAGACTTGATTCGCAATGCCTTAGTCGCTGGTGAATTGCGGATGATCGCGGAGATGACGTACGAAGCATGGCACGTACTCAACACAAAGCACCAAGGCTTCGCCGACCTGTTGCATCCGGTCCGAATTTGGCCAACGTCCCTAGAGCTTTCCCGAAAAATTGCAATTCAAACGCTCCAGCAACTGGAGATTCGCCACCGTTGTTCGTTCTCGCCGAATGTCGTCACACAAATCATGGAGTTGGAGCAGTCGCACGGACCGGCGGCGGCATTGCCCGGCCGGATTATCTCGCCACTAAAGACACTCGCGATTCGGCACCAACATTCTTCGATCCATTCGGCGGTTGTCTTGGACTACTATCAAACAGCGACCGGCTTGCAGCGGTCCCTGTTGACCCAAGAAAGAACCTTTTCCGAAACCGAGTTTTTCGAGTCTCTACGACAACGCGTGGTCGGCCAACAGGAAGCGTTGCAAGTACTGAGTCAAGTCGTCAGCTCCGCACGTGCTCGCCTGCAGGAAGGGGGACGCCCCTTGGGAACACTTTTGTTTCTCGGGCCGACCGGGGTCGGTAAAACGGAATGCGCCAAAGCAGTTTGCGACGCGCTTTTTCAGAGCCGCGACTATTTGGTTCGCTTCGATCTCAACCAGTTCAAGTCGGCTTACGCGGCTGCTACGTTGGTCGGGACCCCCAATCATCCCAGCGGGCTGTTGACTGCTGCGGTTCGTCAACGTCCGTTTTGTGTCTTGTTGCTGGACGAGATCGAAAAAGCGCATCGAGCCGTCCATGACTTGTTGTTGCAAGTTTTGGGCGAAGGAAGATTAACAGATGCCGAAGGACAAACCACGGATTTTTCGAAGTGCCTGATCATCATGACCTCCAACCTCGGGACGCAAGGACATCGTCGTGGCATCGGATTCAATCCTGCCGATCAAGCGAGTCATTACTTGAAAGCTGCGCAATCGTTCTTTCGCCCCGAATTTTTTAATCGAATCGATGATATTGTGCCTTTCGCCGAATTGACTCACGATGAAGTGCAACGAATCGCCGGACAAATGGTTGCTGCCATGATCGGACGCGAGGGACTCTCGCGACGGCAGTGCGTGTTGCATGTCGAACCCGCCGCGATGGACGCCATTGTCCAATGGGGTTACCATCCGGAACTGGGGGCCCGTGCCATGAAACGTGCCCTGGAGGACCATCTCGCTCGCCCCGTTGCAATGCAGTTGGCTGCACTGCCGATCGATGAGCCAACGCTGGTTCGATTTTACCCACAACGACTCCTGGAACACGAAGCATCTCCATCTCGGACGAACGAGGTGTTTTCCGCTCCCGTTACTTTACACGTAGAAGCGCGAGGCTTCGAGCAAGCGGCGAGTGTTCGCTCGGCACCGGAGAACTGGGCTCCTGCAGTTGTTGCGAGCGCCGTAGAAGACTACTTGCACCGCTTTGAAAAGTCGCACGTTTCACCCATGACGGACGGCCCTTGGAGCGTCTCGGATATGAACCCCGAGATGATTCGCTATTTTGCGATCAACGAACAATTGCATCGGGTTCAAGAACGATTGCATGAATTGCGCGCCGCGCTGATGCAGAAGCCGCAACCAGAGATCTCGTTTTCGGGCGGTATCCAAGTGCGCCGCAAAGTCGGTGCGGAATACTCCAATTTTAATCCCGTGCGATTTGGCCCCAACGAACGACGATTCTTTCACGAGGTCCTGGCCGCGGATGACTTGAACGATTACTTGACGGAGACATCCGCCCCCGTCGCTCAAGGGCAATTGGCAACCGTGTTACAAGAACTCGTCGATGAATGTGTCTTGTTAGAATCCATGCGAAACTCGAGCCCGCAACAGCATGTCATCCTGTTCGCTCGCTACTTCAATGACGGTAGCTACAAAGGAGACTCCACCACCGACCTTTCCCATTTGGGTGAGCGACTGTCCGAATTGGTCAAGTCGTTTGGCATCGACTATGTCGCTCAGTTTCAACGAGCAACAGAAAGTGAACCACCGCGGTTTGCGATCTTGCTTCGAGGCGTGTGTATCCAAACCTTAGCCGATTGGATGACCGGCAGTTATCTGAACATCGAACCGACCGGGGGAATCGGATTGATCCAGGTCATCCAATTACCGCCCGATTGTTTACCGACGACCGAGGTTCTCGATCAGCTCTCGGAACACGATCTAATGGCCTGGTGTCGAGAATTCGAACGGGAATGTCGCACGACGGCCAACCCTAGTTCCGACCCTTGCTCGATTCGGCCAGTGGTCCAAATCGCGCATCGACGAAAAACTCGCTTGGATCTCCGCTCACAATGTTCGTTTCCACACACAAACAATGGGTCGGAATGGCGAGAGATTTTCCTACGCGGTCTCCCACTTCCCGCCGAACTTCAGACAATCGCCGAAAATGCTTCACTGAAAAATCAGAACACGAACGTCGAATCTGAGTAAGCGACAAGCTTGAAGTCTGACGCTTGAAGTCTGAACTCTGAAGTTTGACGCTTGAAGCCTGAAGTTTCATATCTCACTTCCCGCTTCACTCGCCCAACCACCACTTCGGTTTTGCAGCAGGGCCTTTACGGAGCCCAAAGCGCTGCATGGCTAGCTCCCGCACGCGGGACGCGATCTCGGTTGGTGAATCTGACAAAATGAATCGATCGATGTCGGCGGCGTCGATCGTCTTTTCTTTGAGCATACTGGTCGACAAGAACTCGAGCATGGGCTGCCAGAACTCCACCCCCGAGAGCACAATGGGAAACTTGTCCATTTTTCGTGTCTGGACCAACGTGGCAATTTCGAATAACTCGTCCATCGTTCCAAAGCCGCCCGGCAAGGCAACAAACGCATACGAGTATTTGGCCAACATCAACTTGCGGACAAAGAAATATCGGAAATCAACGAACGTATCGAGATAGGGATTCGGGGCTTGTTCATGCGGCAAGACAATATTGCAGCCGACACTGCGACCGCCCACTTCCCTCGCGCCACGATTGGCGGCTTCCATGATCCCTGGCCCACCGCCCGTCATGACGGTAAAACCCGCCTTGGCCAATTCCGCACCCACCCTACGTCCCAGTTCGTAATAAGGATGGTCTTCACCAAACCTAGCCGATCCAAACACCGTCACGCAGGGCCCGACGAAATGCAACTTTCGAAACCCATGGATCACTTCACCGAAAATCCGTAAGGCACGCTTGAACTCAGCAAAACGCGACTGGGGACCGTCCAGTGACAGGCGTTCTTCTTCCAAAGCCCGGCCCAATCGTCCGGTTTCAGTCACCTGGGAAATCGTGTCCGTTTTCAGAGGAGTATTCATATATCATCTTTGGTCACAGCTTGTCCGGTCCGCAATTATCACGCTTCGCATTTGGAAGTCAAATCTTGCCCAGCGAATTGTTATACCGAGAGATTGTTCGGAATAAAACGACGCGCTTCGGCAACGCGAGGTCCCAAATTTAACGACAACGCCGGTTGTAAGGCGAGTGTCATCCACGGTCTGGCGAAAGTAAGAACCGTCGCCAAACGACGGAGGCAACCAAGCCCCGCCACATTCTGGCGAACTCAGGTACTTAGGATTTGTCGCGAAATAAGTTCCGGATTTCGAGCGTCGAAAGCTTCGAAATGACCCTCGCTGTCTCTGGCGTGTGAATGTTTAATGATTATTGAAGAATGAAAAATTCAA
>JAEUIP010000077.1 GCA_016795075.1 Planctomycetaceae bacterium
TACCCCTAAGGATATCGGCTCAAACGAAGCCTTCAGTGGCGGAAATCGCACAATCCAAAATCCCGCTTCATCGCTCGTGGTTGTCGCCGTTTGTTCACCCAGCGATACGCGGATCTCCGCATGAGCTTGGCTCCAGCCCCAAATCGGCAGCTCACTTTCGCTGGGCAACACCATCGAATCACCAAACAGATTCGCCAAGCACAGCGGCTCCTCGCCATGGGCCGAAGCAACTGAGAACGAGCTGAACGTGCAACAGACTCCCACCCACCACATTCCTAACAACCGAGCGATTCGATTCATAGCCAACTCCAAGTTCGATCTATAAGGACGAGCCACCACGATTTGCCTCGAGACACGTGTTCCTAGGGGCGTACGTAATTTGCATCCGCCAGTCGGCGCACCTAATACTCTACATACTCTACCCATCCCGCGTCGACTTTGGAGGCAGAGAGGAAGGTTTCTAGACAGAGTTTTTTTTCGAGCCAAGGTCTCCGTTCTTCCGTCGTGCGTTGTAGCAGATTTACGGAACGTGATGAACGTGAGCGTCATGGTCTCATTGTTGCCTTTTTGATTCGAAGCAGATTCGCAAAGCGTGATGAGCCCTCGAGTCATGGTCTCCCTTACTTCCTATTGCGCTAAAGCAGATTTACGGAACGTGATGAACGCGAGCGGCATGGTCTTCCTTGTTCCCTTTTGTTGCAAAGCAATTTCAGAGTGTGATACCCCCTCGAGTCATGGTCTTCTTTCTCCCCTTTTGTTGCACAGCAATTTCAGAGTGTGATGCCCCCTCGAGTCATGGTCTTCTTTCTCCCCTTTTGTTGCGAAGCAGATTCTCAAAGCGTGATGCCCCCTCAAGTCATGGTCTCCCTTCTCCCCTTTTTGGGGGAGAAGGGCCGGGGATGAGGGGGTTGAGGGCAACGCCGTGAAGGATTTTTGCCAGCCAGTCCATGGACATTGTGTCGGCTTTTCAGGCCTTTTCTGGTCGAGAGACTGCGCTAGCCGGTGGTTCGCGTACACCGGCTAGGGTTGTTTCGGCCCATGTGGGCCTGTTCGCGCCTTGGGGAATCCTTCACGGCGTTGGGATGAGGGGGTTGGTAGCTGGGTTTGCTCGTGAACAAGAATCGCATCGCGGCGTGTGGTTGGTCGAATTCCCGTTCAGGTAACTCCTCGGAACTACCGAACACACCGCCTTCATGATTTTCCCCGACGCAAATCGTTGCGTGTGCATCGAACTAGCGGTAACATGACGACGTTATCTGTTCGAGAATTGGGAGTTTAACATGAACTGCGACTACGTCTTTCAATCTCGCGATTTTTCAAGTCGAGAAAATCTACTTTGTCTATTTTCGTTCCTGTTCTTGCTCGCAAGCCAATTGTTCGGCCCTCCGCGGTCGCTGGCCCAACAAGCAGCGAGCGAACCTGAAGATTGGGTCCAATATGTTGCCCCTGGAGTTCGACTAGTTGGTCGCGCGAATACCGCCGCGATTCACTTGGATCAGAATGTCTTCGCCATGTCGCCGGACGGCAAGTATTTGGTCGGGTCCAGTGGTCGCCGTCTGGTGCTCTTGGATTGGGATTCGCAGCAGCTTGTTCGGAAAATCGAACTACCAACGCGTGCGGGAAACAGCGGCGTGACAAAACTGATTTGGACTCCCGACGGACAACATGTTCTCGCCATCGTCGAATGGTCTGGTCGTCCCTACGAAGCCGAAGACGGAACGGACCCCGACGATGAAGACCACCTTCAATACTTTGCAGAATACTCGCCGCTCAAGTACGGTGGTACTCGGCTGTTTGTTTTTGACCAAAATCTCAAACTGAAACATGATTTGGAATTGGGAGCGAAGGCGGGGGATCATGGCCTGGTTCGAAACGAATCGTTTAGGAATTTCACCCTATTGCCTGATGGAAAGACTCTGTTGGCCATTGGACGTTCAACCGCCAAGGTCATCGACATCGTCTCCGGGAAAATCGTCGCCGAAAAATCCGGAGTTTCCGACGGGATGTTGATTGGCGAACGAGAGTTTGTGTTCTGGGATTCAACACGAGTTTGGGATGTTCGGGAAAACGAGGTGCGGTCAGCCGAGAGTCTTGGGCTACCGCAACAAGCAGTCTTTCAGGCAGTTGACTCAAAGTTCGAACGTTTGGTGTATTACGATCAAGCAACACAGGAAACCGTGTTATGGAACCGACGGTCGGGGCATCGACTAGTTCTAATGGCAGGTCGAATGCAGGCAGGACAATTCTCTTCGGATGGAAAGTTGTACATCTTCGCTCAGCATTTCTCTGACAATGACGTATGGAAGCACATGATGTTTCACGTCTACGATACCGTTCGCGAGGAGTTTCAACTGCAAGCGAAAAGTAGCGACATTGCGTTCCGAGCAACATTCCGGCCAGCGCACCATTCGCTTCTCATTCGAGGAGCCAACAGTCCGAGTATCGCAGAAATCGAGATCGGTCAAGACCTCGTCGCCAACGCAAAACAAGCCACGATTCGATTACCAAGTCTTGGAGCGATGTCGTACTTTGATCGTGACCGTGGGGTGGTCTTCTCAGAAGGTGGGTGTTGGATCGAGACCGAAAACGAAGCGGCAATCAGTTCATGCCTGACTTCTTTGGCGGTTGTTTCGCCGACCAGTTCATTCCTGCTCAGGAAATCGTTTGACAATTCCGTACATGAAATTGTCAAGTGTAAATTGAATGGCGAAGCGGAAGAAACATTATACAGCATCGCACCAAGCCAAGCATTGAAAACCGTCAAGCGGTTGTTGGGCGTAAAAGACCGAAAACGCCCTCAGATTCAATCTGTTCATCTAGGGTTTGATCCAAGCGGAGAAATTATCCGAGACGTCTATGTCGAAAACGAGAACTACGTGCGATTTAGGCAAAGCAGTTCGGAGACAGGCAAACAGATTTCGGAAACAACATTGCAAACAACCGTTCAATCCACAATCCAAAGTCGTGCCATGGTCTCGCGTGACGGTCGCCGAGTCGCATTTGCGGACGGCACTCGGTTGGAAGTAATGGATACGAAGACCGGTGTAGTGACTCGTGATTGGAAATTACCGATGGCCGTACAGTATATGCAGCTGGATAGTCGCGGCGAGTACGTGGCTGCGGCTTTAGGCAAACTTACAACGTTGGCAACGACTAAACAGGTTGTCGTCTACCGTGTGTCAGACGGCGCAGAAGTCCTATCCGAAATAGCTTCAGGAATTATTGGCTTCGGCTTTCAACCGGGAACCGATCGGTTCTACATCTTGACCAGTGCCGACAAAAACCAACTGCGGTTCTTCGACCGCGACACATGGCAAGAAACGTGGCGTCATTCCACGGCCCATGCTCCGGCCTACGGGATGGCCATGTCCAGTACTGGGGAAGAAATCGCCATCGGCTTGCGAGACTCACGCGTCGAGTTCTGGAAGCTAAGCGAATTAAAATCCAACTCGCGCTGAAAAAATTGTCGGTCGTCCTGTGTCCGCTTCGTTGCCTTCGTTCACTTCGGTTCAAGAATATTCCGCGATGTTGGTCCAGCGCGAATGGATGGGGTTGCTGCGGTCACTGGATCGCCGACTTTGTTCTTGACCTCGGCGCTTTCCGTAGGACTTCGATCCTACACTGGATCACTGGCACCACTGATCGCAGGTTCAAATTCGTGAACATTTCCTCATGAACTCCAATCGGAGACTTTCCAGCAGCCAATCGCTTAACGTTTTCGTAGCACAACGACGGTTTGGCGAACATGATGTTCGGGCAGAATTGCTTCGACCTTAAAAAAACGTCCCCACACGTTCCGCAGATAATTGTTGGAATGAAAAACTTGGGCGCGGTAGGGCCCCACCTGAGTAAATCGATAGCTCGAACGCCTGTCGGCCAACGGTTGCTGAAGTTTTTCTGCGATCTCGGGATCGATCCTTAGAAGTGATTGGACGAGTCGATTGGCTGGGTTGTCGATCTGGTCCCGCAATAAACTCCATGTGTCTTCATTGTGCACCGTGAGATAAGCAAAACCGTCGTCATGCAAGATACGAGCCAATTCGGCCAACCAACAATTTTCAAATGTGTCGATGTGCGTGAACACCGAAAACGCGGTCACGATATCCACGGAGTTGTCCCGAATGGGCAATGTCGGCAAGCAGTGATTAGCAATCGGCTTCACTCGATCTGGCAAGAATTCGGACAGCCAGCGAATATGCCGAGCATTGATGTCGGCCCCCCAAATCTCGGGGATTTCTGTCTGGGCGACATAATGACGAACCAATCGTCCCGAAGAACAACCAAAGTCCAAGACCGAACGGGGCTCGACCGCATATTGACGGGCGACTTCCATGACTTTCAAGTAGTCTTCTAAACCACCCAACCAGTAGTCCAAATCAGAAGCTGAATTGTAGCCCTCGCGATCAGATCCTGAGGGAATTGGCAAATGATCGTTGGCAATCATTCCCGCCAGGGCCTCGCTGCCAATGCCTGCGGTCAGTTTCATGGCACCACGGCGTTTGAGTACGTCGGCAATCGGAGACACGCAAATCGGTTCCGAATTTTCGAAAGGAGCGGCGTCCAATGTGTTTTCGGAGATGTCGTCTTCCCACGCTTCGGGTCGAAGTGTTCTCTCGACCGATACCGCATGCAGTGTCTGAATATGGTCTGCGCTGACATGGCTCGCGTCACCCGAGAATCTTCGACCAGCGACCAGTTCGGCTTCTTGTTGTTGCCGGAGCCTCTTCAACTTTCTTTTCTTGTGTTTTCGGCGCAGCCAACGCCAAATGACCCACCCGTTGATCACGCCGGAAACCGCAGCCAAGGCAACAAGGACCGCATAAGTCGTCAATTCCATCGATCCTTTAGTAGCATTTCCGTTCGCGGCAGAACGTTGTGGGGCTCGCGATCAAGACTGAGAAGTCCGAATAGTCGGCCCCCCGCGCCGTCAAACCCTGCTCCGAACTCTAACAAGAGTGAAAGTCGATGACAATAGCTTGACGAATCCGAATTCTTCACATAACGATCGCGAAAACTACTGCCGGCAATCCTCTGAAATCGCTGTGATGGTTCGTGATTTGAATTCAATCAGCGCCTTGAATTGCCTGTTCCGATGACTTGCTGGATACTCGCGATGAACGGAATCGCACCATTGCTTCACAGGGAGCGGCAAAAACTCGGTCAACATCCGCGACTACCAAAGTCCTGCGCTGGTCAGGAAACAATCAATGGGCAAAATCCTCATCGATTCATTTGCCCCAAGCTACGGCTCCCTATCCACCGATGGTGCGTTTTGATCGGTGGCAGATAGTGACTTCCAAGCTTTCCGCAACCGCTCCAGGGCCGTCTTTAACCGCTGCCGAGAAGCCGCATCAGAGATTCCCAATCGCTGGCCGATCGACGCATGATCCAGTCCTTCGAATTGGCTGTATTCGATGATCTGTCGGTCGTTCGGCTCCAGTCGGCGAAGCGCCAATTCGAGTCGAATCGAATTTTCGGCGCCGATCGCAACCGCTGAGGGAGATTTTTCGTTCGAAGCGAGGGCCTGGATGCCGTCGTTAACGCCGACGACTCGCTGAACTTGCCGCTTGGTTGAACTCCAATACCGATGCGAATCGAGCGCTTTGTTCTTCGCGATCGCAGACAACCACGACCGCCACTCCGCCGTCGTTTTTCCCTGAAACGAATCGAGTTGCTCAATAGCTTGCATCAATGCGCGTTGGACCACATCCGAAGCATCATCCTGCGCGCCACGGTTTCGCCCGACCAACTCCAGCACCTGGTGCTTGAGGAACGGACGCACGGTACCAATCAATCGGTCCAGTGCCAGGGTGTCCCCGCCGCGAAGCTGAATTAAGGAGCGATGGCTGTCGTCCAACGATCGTTCGGGGTCGTCCATTGATCGCTCAACAAGAGCGTCCTGGACGGCGTTCAGGTGTTCATCCATACCACCAACCATTTGATTTGAAACCGCATAACGGCACGGGCATCCGCATCTTGCTCCCGCTCAAAATATAGTCCGGTTTGGCTTGCGGTTCTATTGAACTTTTCCCCCTCGGACCAGGTTTTTCACGATTTGCAAAAAAAACTCCTCACGCCTGCGTTGCCAATCCGTCTCCGTTTCTTAGCCCAGCCATTGGTCGCCCCTTCGGAAAGACCGGGCCGGGCAATTCTTCGGTCGACAACCCCAAGGCCACATCGAGGATTGTAGAGCGATTTACAGCCGATGTTAGCGGTCGAATCCCGGAAAAGAAAATCATGACTCAAAAATCAAGGAGAGTCCGTTCGATGAAATTTGGTAAAACGTCCATCTTGCTCTTGGTCACGCTGAATTTGTTGGGCTGCAATTCTGCAGAGAGCCGTCAAGTTACCACAGCTTCCCGCCAGTCCGTCACCCAGGTCAATGAAACCCAAGCCGCACCAGGTCGGGCGACCGGAAAGATCACCATGCCCGACGGCAGTCCGTTGTCGGGCGACATCCACGACGTTTCAATCACCATTTACGGCGTCAGCGATGCGGGCGAAAAAGTCTCGTACTCACCCGCCGTGAAAGACGGCAAATACAACCAGAAGCTCGTGCCTGGCCAGTTTCGTTTCGAGAACTGTAGGATTACCGTGGGATTCCAGGGTACAAAGTTCACCTTCCCGCTAGTACCGGTCGGTTCGAATTGGAACAAAGACCAGGATGCAGCCGACGGAATCGAACAGGATTTTGTCTGGAAGCCGACAGGTCAAGCAGAAACCTACGGGGCCAAGCCCGATCCAAACAACCACACCCACTGGTATGGTTTGAATATTGGTATGAGGTTTAACCTCTATCGCGAGGATCTCAAGCAGCCTTCGATTGTTCCCGCCGAGGGCACCACGCTGGTGTTTACCCTGACGCCGACTAGCCAGAGTATTGACGGCAAGGACCTGCAACCAATCACGATCGAACGCGAATGGCGATTGAATGGCGGTACTCGCAATGACGATCTGAATGACTTACCGATCGCCACCTACGAAATCACCGGAGTTGCAAAAGGCCAAGACGGGAGCACCAAGACGATCCTGTTTCAGGGACCTGGTGACTACCCGAACCACAACGCCAAGGGAACGGTGAAGGTGGAGTTCGACAATATCTTGGGAGGACTTGCAAAACCTCCCTTTGGTTGGGTTATCGAATGAGCGAGTCCTACCTCGGTAATTGACTAGTCGGCGGATCTGGCAATCCTTGCGAACCGCGTGACGAACGCCAGAATCATGCCCAGGGGCCTGGTTTCCCTCTCGCTCCGCCGCCGTCATACTTTGGCACCGGCGTGGTGAGAGCGGATTTCCAGCGCTATTCGGAACGGATGTGACGGGAGAAAGACCAGTTGAACAACGATCGAAACATCGTGGAGGAAGTTCGTCTCAGTGCCCTGGCTTGTGAGCTGGGCCTGCTGAGCAGCGAAGACTTTGCGGCATCGATCGGCGTTTGGCTGCAGCAGGATGTTTACTCGCTGCCGGAGGTTCTGGCGCATCGATTTTCCGTCGAGGCGGATGACTTGGAACTCGCCCGCGCCCTCTTGGAGCAAAGCCGTCGTGCGGGATCGACCGCGAAGGCAAGAACCGATGAAACCCAACGCAGTTGGTTGGGGCTCGCCGGTTCGCCTGCGGCCGGGACAGAAACCATCGATGCGGACTCCCGCTTCCAGGTCGTGCGCCAACACGCGAAAGGTGGATTGGGCCTGATCTTTGAAGGCTACGATCGAGAATTGGATCGGACCGTAGCGATCAAAGTTTTGGACCCCCGATTGGTCCATGACCCCCGCGCCCATGCCAGGTTCTTGCAAGAGTCCGCCATCGCTGGAACTTTGGAACACCCTTCGATTGTTCCCGTCCATGGCCGAGGCGTCCGCTCCGATGGCACGCCGTTTTTTGCCATGCGACTGATCCAAGGCAAAACGTTACGTCAAGCGGTTGACCAGTACCGGGCTGGCCGTTCCGCTCAGAACCGGATGGAGTTCCGACGATTGGTCGGGTACCTCGTCCCCGTAGGTCAGGCCATCGGTTATGCCCATGACCAACACGTGATACATCGCGACCTGAAACCGTCCAACGTGATCGTCGGCGATCATGGCGAAATCATGCTGATCGACTGGGGGTTGGCGCGCCGGATCGACCAATCCGAAGTCCACAACGATGGTGCCGCAACTGCAAGTGAGGATCTATCTGCAAGCGCGGATCTAACTGCCAACGCGAGCCCAGCCGACTTCGAGCTGACCAGGGAGGGAACTGCCTTAGGAACCCTGGCCTACATGAGCCCCGAACAAGCACGCGGGGACCGAGTCATTAGTAATCGGACCGATATCTATGGCTTGGGCGCCATGTTGTTTTATGTCCTGACCGGAGCACCGCTGCGGGACGCCGCCACCGATCAAGCATTGCTCGACTTGGCGTGTCGCGGAGCGTTCAACGACGACTTGCTGCGTCAACCAACGATCCCTCCGGCGCTCGCTGCCATCTGTCTCACGGCACTCGCGCCGGATGCCGGAAAACGCTATCCTTCGGCCGCCCACTTTGTCAAAGATCTGGAGAACTTCCTCGCCGATGAACCGGTCTCGGTCGCGCCGGAGAGTCGTTGGCAAAAACTTCGTCGCTGGGCGAGATCACATCAAACGTTGGTCGCCAGCGGAGTGGCAAGTCTGTGCGTGGCGTTGCTGGCCATGGGCGTTTCACTTTCTCTGTTGGCAGCCAAGAACGAATCACTAGAGAAAGCCAACCGACGCGAACAAGCGTCCGCGTTGCTGTCGGCCCAGAACGCAACAGCGGCACAGTTCCATGGAGCCGAGGCGGTTCGTCAACGACAACGAGTTCTCGATATCTTGAAAGCGTTTCTGGTCGATGTCGAACGCGGACTGGCCGACGTCCCCGGCAGTGCTGCCATTCAAAAAAATGTTCTGACCACGGTGCTCCAACAACTGAGCGACGTTTCCGGCGAGTTCACCGGCAACCAGCAGCTTGATCTCGACAATGCGATGGCGTTGGTCGATCTGGGTGATCTGTTCGCTCGCGTTGGCACCGGCGATATTCGACTCGACTTACCGCACTTGGAGCAAAAGGCCGTATCTCCACTCGATGCCGCCAACGCCGTCTATGCCGAAGCCATGGCGATCGCAACTCGTTCGATGGACCGACAGGAACGCGAGGCACAACGCATGATCGCGGTCATTCAATTGAAGCAAGCCGAGCTTCTACGGCAGTCCGGCCGCACCGCTGACGCCGTTGATTTGCTGGGCAAGTCGTTGGTGACACGTCGGTCGCTATTGGCCGAGGAATCCGGTTCGGTACCTGCCAAACTGGATGTGGTTAACGCCATCGACGTCTTGGGCCAATTCCATTTACAAAATAATGATCTTCCCGCCGCTCAATCCGTACTGGATGAGATGCTGGCGATTTTGAGAGAGTTGGCAACACAGGCCCCAGAGAACACGGAAGTTCTGCGCTTGACGGGCATCGCTTGCTCGCGCTTGGCCGACTTGGCGATAGGCCAGGGCCAATTGGAACGAGCGACGGAACTCTATCAAGAGGATCTTGTCATCGCAACCAAACGGTTCCAAAACCGACCGAACGATTTGACCACGCGGCGCGATCTGTGTACGTCGCTTGATCGAGTGGGCAATCTGTCGCTCGAACGCGGGCAACTCGAGCAGGCGATGTCGAGTTTTCTGGAGTCACGCCGGATCCGCCAAGAGTTGCACGCGGCTGAACCAGCAAGCCTAAAAGCCAGTCAACAGCTGTTTGTTTCCTGCATGAAGTGCGGCGATACGCGAATGTTGCAGCAGAATGTCGCTGCCGCTTTACCAGACTACGAGCAAGCTTCGGACTTGGCCGATCAAATGGCTCTGGATCATCCGAACAACACCATCGCGATTCGTTTCCAGTCGTTATCCGCAGAGGTCTTGGCCGATGTCTTGCTCGAACTGGAGCAATGGGAAGACGCTTTGCGATTCGCCCAAAAATCGCTGGAGATTAGTCGAACGCTTGCCGAACAGGATCCTGCCGATGGCCAGGCCGAACGGGATGTCTTGATCGGCCATCTCAAAGTGGCCAAAGTGCATCTGCAAAAAGAGGACGATGCTGCCTGTCTCGCCTGCCTCGAACGGGCTTTGCCAATTGCCTACTCACGTCACGAAAAACAACCGGAATCACGACAGGCGATCGGTGACTATGTTGCTGTGTTGCTGAGGAAAGGCGAAGTGTATCTCAGGCTGGAAGACGCCCCCGCCGCGATCGTCGAGCTGATGGCCGCCTTGGCACTTGTGGAGACCATCCCCGAGTCCGCTCGGCAAGATGCGCGCTCGCGTCGAGAATGGGTGAACGCCAACACCCTGCTGGGACGCGCGCAGTCGCTCAATGGTCAAGCTGAACTGGCCCGAGTATCGCTGGAGGAAGCACGAAGAGTCGCTCAAACGATGATCGACGAAGACATGCGTGCGGAACAAATGCGCAGCGACTTGGCAGAAATCGACCAGCTCCTATCGGCGATCCCCAACGATCAACAACTCTAACACGAGAATTTGTTGCTCGAGAGATCTTACCGAGCACATTCCCCTGCCCACATTCCCCTGCCCACATTCCCTTGCCCTGATTCCTTGCCATCCATTCCCTTGCCAACATTCCCTTGCCAACATTCTCTTGCCAACATTCTCTTGCCATCCATTCCTCTCCGCGCATTCCCGCGCGCCCATTCCTTTGCCAACCGAGCCGTTCTTTGTATACGAATCGCAAAATCGCCTTCACGAGTGGTTGGTACGTGTCGGACGCCGAACTTCGAAGCCTTGGAGTCTGTCTAGGTTCAGAAGCCGACGATTGGAGTCCTCGGACACCCGCCTCCCCTGGTCATTCACGGCGGCTCGTCGTACACTTTTTCTCAATTCCCACCCGCCCCGGTAGCTCAGCTGGATAGAGCAACTGACTTCTAATCAGTAGGTCGCAGGTTCGAATCCTGCTCGGGGTATTTCTGGTTTGAGACCGTCACGGACATTACACGTCGCGCCCGCTGATTCTCGCTAACGTCGCCGCCCGCCTCTACGAGCGGAAGCTTTTAGCGCTGGGGGCGCTAAAGAAGTCGCTGCTGCACCAAGCCTTTTCGGGGGAGTTGTGAGATGACATGGTTGCCAAGCATGATCGGAATGACTCTATTGATCCCGGCGACGAAATGGACCGGGTTGGCAATCCAGTCAATTCGGTCAATGCGGTGTATCCTGGTTTTCTAGTCTCTCGTTGGACTCGAATTGAATATGGCCAAGCTTCACGTCAAACCTGCGCCCGTTGAATATGCCGGTCGAACGGTGCCGTTGCTTTCGGTCATGATCGATGGTCAGCACATTGGTCACGAATTCCGCCCGTTTGACGCGTCGGCCACCTCGATCAGCCGATATACCTGTATCGAGTGTTATGTGGGCACTTCGGGTAAAATCACGAACTGCGGTGGTCACTTTCCAGAAGGTTTGGACACTTACGACGAGATTGGCATTCGTCGACAAAACGGGAAAGTGGTTTGGTTTCACCAATCGGATCGGGGGACTTCTCAATACGAGGCAAACGAGGACAAACATCCGATCTGGTTTTTCGATATCGATGACTACGAATCACAACTTGGTGGTGACTCGTCGCGACTGCCTGAGTTCAATGCGATCGACATCCAACGGGTCGTACGCATGTCGCGACTTCCTGAGCGACAGAAGAGTCTGTATCGAATTCCGCTCTGTGGCGCTGACCCCAAGGGCCAACGACTGATGACACTGATTCATGGACTGGCCAATGATGACGGATTGACGATTGCTGACGAGCCGACCGACGTGATACCCTATGAACTTGGTTGCGAGCGAAATTGCGGTCCTGAGGTCATCTTCGAGGTTGGAATCCGAGAGCATATTTACGCGTTTCGTTTGCTCCGAAACCCGGCGTTTCCGTTTTGGCTAACGTCACATTTGTTCAATCAACGATTCCCCGAAATTGCCGGTTTGTGAGAGATTTTCGAGTATTTGGATGGCCGCTGGCTTGAAACGGGGGCATTTCTGATAGAATCGCGGCACGGCCTTCCGGGACGGGAGTGACTTGGTTGTTCCGTTAGGAGGGGCGGGATTGTCGGAATCGTTTGGGCGTTAAGTTGCGGGTCATTTCGTGGTGAATTGAAGCGGACTGGCCAGAGTTGTTTTAGAGAAAGTTGTCGCTTTGGACCCCGTACAGACATCTTCTACGGTCGTTGTGCAGCGACTGCTGGATCAACTACAGGTCGGTGACCCGGCGGCATCCCGCCAGCTGATCACCGCGACCCTGGAACGATTGCGAGCTTTAGTCCAAAAAATTTTGGCCGATCATCCGGGTCTCAAACGATGGGAAGATGTCGACGACGTCGTGCAAAACAGTTCGGTGCGGCTGTGGAAAGCACTGGAGAATCACCATCCCCAAACTCCGCTGGATTATTTCCGGTTGGCAGCAACCGTTATTCGCCGCGAACTGATCGATCTTTCCCGAAAGTACTTTGGCCCGTTGGGATTGGGCGCTAACCAAGCGAAGTCCTGGGTGGCGGACGGCAGCGCCCCCGTCGCCCCAATCGATTTGTGCAGCGATAGCACCAATGATCCAGTCAAGTTGGGAAGCTGGGGCGAGTTTCACGAATATATCGACAAAATGCCCGCCGATGAACAGCTACTGTTCGACTTGCTTTGGTATCAGGGGCTGACCCTCAGCGAGGCGGCGGAGGCCAGTGGAATCGCAGAACGTACGCTCCGTCGCCGCTGGAGAGCCGCTCGGATCAATCTGCACAACGCGCTACTGGCTGACGACTCGCAAATAGAACCCGATAGTCCTTAGGCAAACAAGAACGTCATGAACGAAATCGTCGATGAGCTGCTCAGTGTTTGGGAAGAAAGCTGCGAACGGGGACAACCACTGTCGGCCGAGCGACTCTGCGTGGATCATCCGGAATTGCTGGCGCAAGTCAAATCCAAAATCAAAGCCTTGCAGGCGATGGACGCCCAGTTTGGCAGTATGTTGGGAGCGGAACCAGACCCGGGACTCGAGGCCTCCGCAACCACTCGTTTGCAACAGCGATTACAAGTTGTTTCGGAATTTCAATTAGAACGGCTGCATGCCAGTGGTGGATTGGGCGATGTTTACCAGGCGATCGAACCAAGCCTCAAACGACAAGTGGCCATCAAGTTTCCGCGTCGGAATCGCCTGAGTGCCGAACAGATTTCGCGCTTCGAGCGCGAGGCTCAGATCACAGGCTGCTTGAATCATCCCGGGGTGGTGCCGGTCATCTCTTTAAAACACGATCACGAGCAACTGCCTTGTTACGTGATGCGATTTGTGGATGGGCCAACGTTACGGCAACGGGTCGAGCAACTTCAATTGAAGTTGCCCAATCCGACAGCTTATCGGGCATCCATGGAGTTCAGGCAGCTGCTGCAGAGTTTCGTGACGGTTTGCAATATTGCGGCCTACGCGCATGGCCAAGGCATCATTCATCGCGATATCAAACCCGAGAATATTATCTTGGGTCCGTTCGGCGAGACGCTGTTGATGGATTGGGGGTTGGCCAAGGTCATGAACGAACCGGACATCAACTTGACATCGATCTCCGGTACCAGCGGGTCAGATACGGTGACGGAACGCGGCCTGCAAACGATCGACGGCCAAGTGATGGGGACGCCGGCATACGCCAGTCCCGAACAACTGCAAGGACGCGTTGATCTGACCGACTTTCGCAGCGACGTTTATTCGTTGGGTGCGACTCTGTATTTCCTAGTCACCGGTTCTACCAAACGGAAATATGAAGCGAGTGAAGCGGGGACGCCGATTCGTCGTGGGCAAATTCCTGAACGACTGGCGGCGATCTGTCGGAAGGCGATGGCCGAACGAATCGAAGATCGATACCCCAGTGCCGCGAAGCTGCGGGAAGAAGTCGAGTGTTACTTGGCGGACGAGCCGATCAGCGTGGTCGCCGAGTCGATTTGGTCCAGATTCGTTCGTGTCGTACGACGTCGCCCGACCATCGCGGCCGTTTTGCTGGTGGGCGTGTTGATCACCGTGATTGCCGGAGCCGTTAGTTCCGTCATTCTAAGCCAAAAAAATCAAGAACTGACGTTGATAAATGAGAAGCTAACGACGGCGAAGGAAAAAGCTTCGATTTCCGAGAAGCGTTCAAAGTCCACGAACGAACTCTTGAATAACGCGTTGTTCGCTGCTACTCCAGAACAAACGTTGGGCAAAGCCAGGACCATTCGCGACTTCTTGGAAACCATCGCGCAACAACTCAGCGAATCGGAGTCGGTCGATGTCGTCGTGGCAGGTGATACGCACAAGATTCTGACCGAGGCGTACCTTTCGCTGGGCGATCTTGAATCGGCTCAAAGGCACGCGGAGCTAAGTTACGAAGCGTACGTCGAGGGGTTTGGCGACACCAGTGCCGAAGCCATCACGGGGCAATCCCATTTGGCCTTGATTTTGTCGCATCGCGATGATGATACGCAGGCCGTGGCCTTGGCCAAAAATGCTTGGGAACGTGCCAGCCAAATCGAGTCCTTGGATGCGGATTCTTCATTAACGGTGATCGATATTTTTGCGAACGTCAGCGCTCAAGCTCCAGGTGCCAATCATGACCAGATCGTGGCATTACATCGGGAAGCCTACGAGATTTCCCTGGAGGCATTCGGCGAATTACATCGCAAGACACTCAATATGCAATCCAATTTGGCAACCTCGTTGATGGATGCCGGCGATTTGGCAAACGCCGAGATCGCGCTGAAAGAAATTCATCAAGCTCATTCTGTCGTCCAGGGGCCCAAACATCCGGAAACGCTGGTCGATGTATTTAATCTCATTGCCTTGAATTTCAACCAAGGCAAATTCGAATCGGCCAACCAACTTTGTTTAGAACACGTGGCAATTTATGACGAAGTTTTTACGCCGACCCACCGACGGGCGATTCGCATACGGATTCTCTTGGCTCAAACTTGGAACGCTTTAAAAAAATGGGATGAAGCGGCCAAGGTAGCAGCCGACGCTTTGGAACGATCTCATGCGCATATGGGACCAGTTCACCAACTGACCTTTGAAGCCCGTGGAGTTTACGGCACGGCTCTCATCGGTACCGGTAAATTGGACGAAGCGAGAGCCGTGGCCGACGAGCAATATCAGAAAGCGTTGGACGCGGTTGGACTGGGGCATCCCTACACCGCTCAAGCGGCACTGTTGCAGTTTGATCTTGCCGAGGCGCTGGATGACTTCGAAGGCATGTCGAAATGGTTCGAGCAGATTCAAGGAACCGACTCGGAGGCCGAAGCGGCCCCAAGAATGAACTCGGCACGCGATAGAAATTGAACCGAGGCGTTCTCAGCGAATCGGCAAGTGAATCGCGAACGAATAGATGGTGTGGCCGCCCACGGTCGGTGGAAAAGGACGCCGCAATTGCCAATCGTTTGCGAGGCGTTGTTTTTCTAATGAAGTGGTTTCTTTCATTTATCTTGCTTTGTCTGGCCAGTTTCTTACACAGCCATTGGCCGATCTTTCGACGTGATTGAACCTCGGGAGTGGACGTCAACTTTGCTGGGCGTTTTATGCGCCGCAGGAGATTGGCGGTGCCATTTTGCGGAGAAGCGAATGATCTCCCTCAGACGGCTGAGTCGTCGCGGACATTCGCGTGAAGTTGTTTCCTTTAAAGCGTCCGTTTATTGATTCAAAAAAGTTTTGGCCGGGGGGACGCATCGCTCACGATGGGATATCTGACCAGCGGTGGAAAATCAACCCACTGCGAAAAAGTACCCCTTCTCTTAAGGAAAATGTGATGCGAGTGAGTAAGACCATGCTCATCAAGAAACTATTCATGACACTTGGCCTCGTCGTTTGTGGCTTGGCTTGCGACGTTCCTGTTCACGCTCAGGGAAACCGCTTGAACAACAATGCCGTTCAACAAGGCTCGGCGTTGCCGAAGAACTTGGCTCAAAGGTACAAATCAACTCCGTTAGCGGACAAGATCGTACGCTACGACGCGGGCGATGGCCAAGGTAGTCACGTAAAAATCCAGTGGAAGAAGGGTGTTGCCGCGTCCGACGCCACGACTCGGAAGATTACTGCACTCACGAACCCGATGTGCCTAACCAAAGAAGAGGTACGGGGACAAAAGATCGAAAGTGAAATCGTATTGCCCCAAGGTTCGTCCGTCTTGCAAATCGTTCCCGGCGGCGTCTTTGACTCGCAAGAGTTGCTGCGATCGGGGCAATTCAAATATGTGAAATGGGATAAACGCAAGACTTATGCCATCAACGCATCGTCCAACTTGGTGAAGAAGACCAGTGCGACGATCACGGCGTCGAAAGATGGCATTAGCGAAAGTGCGGCGCATAGCGTCGTCAAGTCACTCACGAAACCCAACAACTTCACGGGAATGCCCAACAGTTCGTCGAACTCGGAACTGAAACGCAGCACCTTCCAAGAGAGTTTGGGACTCAGTATCGGTGCCTCCTTCTTCTACATGGGGATTTCTGGGGAAGATCAGTTCTCGTTCTCCTCGGAGAAGTACCGCTACATGTACGTCTACACGTTTGACCAGAACTTTTTGGCGGTCTCGGCGGATGGGCCGTCCAAGCCCGAGGATCTATTCACGGACGTGGCGGGCTTGAGCCCAGACGCTTTGTTTCTCCGGGAGGTCAAGTACGGTCGTCGACTCTACGTGATCATGGAAAGCGAGTACGATTTGGAGAAGTACTCGAACGAACTCAAGGGCAGCTTGGAGTGGGGGGCGGTTTCGGCGAAGCTCCAACAGAAGAACACGGGGAGCAAGGCCAGTGAGTACATCAATGTTCGAATCCAGACACAAGGTGGGCAGGCAATCGCGTTACCAGACTTCACGAAGTTGCAAGCGACGCTGGACAATTACTTCCAGTCTTCGTATGGTGAAAACGATATTGTCCCACTGGCGTACAAAGTCACCGACCTAAATGGTACTCCTGTCTCTTTGGCCGCCAACGCGTTTTTGGATGGAAATCATTGCTTGGAAGCCACCAAGGCTCGAGTGCGTCTGACGCAAATCGAAGTGAAAAAGGCCGATGACGGTGGAGACAATGAGCAAATCTACGGAGGAGTGAGTATTCGCTTGTTCAACGGTAACGGCAAACAGGTTGCGGTTGACGGCACGACGGAAATGCCCAAAGTCGGTAACGTCACCCCTCCATCCGGGTATATTACCGTGGCGAAGGAAGAGGCACCTTTGATCCTGAAACAAGGATTGCCGAAGACCTTTGGCATCAACGAACAAGGGAAGTACATTGATGTCAACTTGAACAACCTCGACATGACGTTTCAGGTGGAGCCCATCATCAAAGAGCAGGATGATTTTGAGGACGATGAGTTTGTGACCGATAACAAGCTCAAGAAGAAGCTACGGCAAATGTTGATCGAAGGTCAAACCACGACGACGTTCGAATTCCGTCACGACAAATCGGTCCTGCAACTGACGATCGAAATCGAACCGCTGTAGTCCATGTCGAATTTGTTCGCTTCATCGAGTCGGCTTGGCAGATTTTCAACTCCAAGCCGATTGTTTTTGTTGACGGGGCGTAGAAGAGCTTTTTTGTTGCTGTGTTTCAGACGTGATCCGAAAGGTCGATTCCATATCCATGACCAAGAAAAAGAGTGACAGCCAACAGATCTTAGTCAACAAGCTTACGGTCGTTGACGCCCAACACTTGCACCAGATCGAAGGAGGGCATCTCTCGGGTTGGGAGATCCTGTTTCAACTAATTTCGATTGGGTTGGTTCACTTCTTTGTCGCGCGGGCCATTTTTCTGGCACAAGCCTCGATTTGGCATTTGGTTTTGCCATTGGTCGCGGAATATTATGTTTACTTGATGGCGATTCCTGTGTGTCAGTTGTTTGTGCGCCACGTCGAACTCACGAGCATTTCACGACAGTGTGTGCGCGTTTTGGTAATTCAAATTGCCGTGATGGTTGGTGTGGGCGTGGCGTGGCCGCTGGTTTCAGGAAAAAATGTGGCGGAGCAGTGGATAGTCGGCTGGGAGATGGCGTGGAGTTGGATTGTGGGAACGCAGATGCATTGGCCAATCCTGATTGCAGGTTTCTACTCGGCGCTTCATCTCAAACGCAACGTGGACAAGCTTGTGGAGTTTGGTCCGCCGTTCGCCGGGCCGGGTGTTGGCTGTGCGATGCGAATCTTGATATTCTTTTTCGCGCTCATCCTGGTGCCGACGTTCGGCATGGTATTCGGCCCGTTGGCACTGTACTTTTTTCCAAGTCTCGAGTCTTACCTGAACGCAGGAGCGATCGTTTGGGGTGTGTGGTTGATATTCTTGACAGCGGATTTGGGAAGACTGGGTATGCGTTGGGACATCCAGCGACGGTTGCAAAAGATGGGAAAACTGCCGAAAGTCGTTAAGTCGGCGCGA
>JAEUIP010000078.1 GCA_016795075.1 Planctomycetaceae bacterium
GTGTCGACCTCCGGCGTGGCGAACCCGCTGAGGACATCCGATTTCGTCTCGCGTTGCCATTCCTGCCAGCGACAATGGACCAACTCCAATTCGATGTCCCCGGCGCGAAAATGGATCTGTCGGTTTTGCTGCCGGAACCACGTACCAACGAGATGCCGAGCGATCCCCAAAATCCAGCTCTTCAGTGACCCTCGCCCAGAAAACTGGCTCAAGCTCCGATAGACCTGAACGAACACTTCTTGAGCGACATCGTCTGCCGCGGTGTCCCGTCCCAAAAATCGAGCGACGTAGAATCGGACATCTCGTTGATAGAGTCGGACAATTTCTTCGAATGGCGGCACGCTATTCGACGAACCGACACACGAGGGTTCAGCATACGCTCCCCCTTCACCAACGTGCGCCGACGTGGTGGGCAGGACATCCGTCAGTTCAGAGTCCGTGGGATGGAGGCTAATAAGAATTTCCGAGGATGGTGGTTGTTTTTTGCGCCCAAGTCCGAAGTTGTCCGACCCAGCCGCATGCGGATAAAAGCCGCTTCCTTCTCATAGTCGTCCGAACCTTAAAAGTGTCACGATTTTTTTGCACCGATTCCATTAGTGGTCCCAGCGAGACCGAATTTCGATCGCTACAGACGCGAAAAAGCCGCGCAACAGCCCGTGGAGACTCACGTCGGTAGCCACAAACGCGACCCCCGCCTCGCGCCGTCCCTTAGGGACAAAATGTCGGTAGCAACAAACGCCACCCGCCTAGCACCGTCCCGTAGGGCCGCGGGTGACCTCCGTGGCTATCGACATTGCGTCTCTACCGAAATTGCGTCTCTACGGGGCGGTGCGTGCTTGGAATCGGCAACTTTTCAAAATATTCCGTGACGGATCAGAAAACTTGAGCGACTTGGATTCGGCTTACCCACTCCTCTCTCACGAATCACCTGGAAGTGAATATGAAAACGCAAACATTGACTGAAAAAATTGCGTGCGAAGCCTGTGGTACTATGCTCAAAATCGATCGCTCGTTGGCCGGTAAACGAGTGGCCTGTCGCTGCGGGCATCGTTTCCGAATATCGCCAGATCATTTTGCGGAAACGGTCCTGGCGTCTGACGTTGACCCAGGGCATAGCGAACCTTCGACACAAAATTCCTCAATCGCCTCGCTCGACAATGACGACGATGTTGCTCGTGTGGAAGCGGTTCGCCATGCCTACGAGGCGATGCGGAAACAACTGTCCCAAGTCATTATCGGTCAAGACGCCGTTATCGAGCAGGCATTGATTGCCATGTTATGTCGCGGGCACGTGCTGTTGACGGGTGTCCCCGGTTTAGCCAAAACTCTATTGGTCAGCAGTATCGCTGGAGCTTTGGATCTCAGTTACAAACGCGTGCAATTCACTCCCGACTTGATGCCATCAGATATCACGGGCACCGAAGTCTTGCAAGAAGATCGGGCCAGCGGTCGTAAACACTTCCAATTCGTTGAAGGGCCGTTGTTCTGCAATTTAGTCTTGGCCGACGAGATCAATCGGTCGCCGCCCAAGACTCAGGCCGCACTTCTGGAGGCGATGCAGGAACGACGCGTCACGATTGGCGATACGACCCATGTTCTTCCTTCCCCATTTTTTGTGATGGCGACCCAGAATCCGATCGAACAAGAAGGTACCTACCGGTTGCCGGAAGCCCAATTGGATCGCTTTCTCTTCAATATCATCGTCGACTATCCCTCGCCGGCCGATGAGTTCCGCGTCATCAAATTGGCCACTTCGGATTGGCAGCCAGAGTTGCAACCGGTGTTGAATGCCGAGCAGATTTTGGCCTTGCAACAAACGGTTCGCCGAGTCCCCGCAGCCGATCATGTCATTACTTACGCGCGGGACTTGGTCCAAGCGACTCGGCCACGCGATCCCCAGGCGCCGGCGTTTGTCCGTGAATGGGTGGCTTGGGGTGCTGGTCCGCGAGCCGGCATCAGTCTGGTCATGGCTGCCAAGGCTCGCGCTGTTCTACACGGTCGCTTTCACGCGACCACCACGGACGTCAAGAACGTAGCGATGGCGGTTCTGCGGCATCGTTTGGTCACGACCTTCAACGCCGACGCGGCCGGTATTCAGCGTGATGGTGTAATTAGCAAACTTCTGGAGTACATCAAAACGCCACAAAAACAACAGGAAAAGGAGTGAGCACCGTCATGACACTTCTTCCGCAAAGCACGCTCGATCGGCTGGCGATGGCTCGATTTCCGATTCGCCGCTTGATGAACGGGACAAGACAGGGAAATCACCGCAGTCCATTCACGGGCGCGTCGGCCGAATTCGCCCAACACCGGGAGTACTGCCCCGGTGACGAACCACGTCGAATCGATTGGCGAGTCCTCGCGCGAACGGATCGCTTCGTCGTCAAACAGTACGATCAAGAAACAAACCTGCGAGCGACGATTCTGTTGGATGCTTCGGCATCGATGCGCTTCGCGGGAACTCGTGCAACGTTGATCAGCAAGTTGAATCATGCGAAACAGATCGCCGCGGCGCTGGCGTGGGTATTGATGCAACAAGGTGATGCCGTGGGCTTGGTCGCTTTCGATCAACGCGTCCGACTGCGGATGCCATTCGGTAGCACCGCTGGCCATTTGCATCGCTTGCTGGAGGCGATCACGGGCGTGCAACCCGAGCAGCCTTCGGCCACTGCGACCGTCATCCATCAGTTAGCCGAGACGATACCGTCACGTGGAGTGGTGATCTTGTGCAGCGATCTGCTAGACGATCCCCACTCGTTACAACATGCGTTGTATCATTTGCGACATCGGAATCACGAGATTGTCGTGATGCATGTGCTGGCGGATGAAGAAGTAAACTTTCCGTTCTCCGAATCGATTCGTTTTTGCGATTTGGAAGGCCTTGACGAATGGATGGATATCGACCCGCCAGCGATTCGACGTGAATACTTGCGGCAATTGCAACAACATTTGTCGGCGGTGAAGCAGGCCTGCCATCAGGTTGCTGCCGATTACCTGCTGACGACAACCGAGCAAAACGTCGCTGATGTTGTGATTAACTACTTGGCGACCCGAACAGGCAACTCCATAGTTGCGGGAGCTTCGTCATGAGCTTCCTAAGTGCATTTTGGTTGTTTGGTTTAACCAGCTTGTTGGCTCCGATAGTCTTGCACCTTCAGCGGCAACGCACGAAGACGATGGATTGGGCGGCAATGCGGTTCTTGCAGAAATCGCATACGAAACGTCGGCGCGGATTAACACTCGAGCAGTATTTGTTATTGCTGTGCCGTTGTCTGCTCTTGACCACGTTTGTAGCGGCGATGGCACGACCGTGGACTACCGGCCACAGCGTTCTGGGCGACTTTAGCCTATTTGCAGTGATCGCCGTTGGTTTGGGGGTCGTAGCATGGGGCGTTGTTGCTTCTTCGAGTATATTTCGCCGAAGTTGTTTGATTGCCGGTGGGCTAAGCTTGCTGATATTGTCGGGCGTCTGGACATTCTTCCAAGATCCATCCCCGCGTCTAGGCTCGGAAGAACCGTGCGACGCGGTGCTCATTATCGATGCCAGCGATTCGATGGGCTTGAATTCCGAAGATTCGGTGGCTGTGCACGAGAACCACCTCGCCGCCGCTTTAGCGGCTGCCGAGCGATTCTTGGAGAAACTGCCAGCCGAGTCGACCGCCACGGTTCTGTTTGGCGGAAGTCCTGAATCAAGCAACGGTCGCCGGCTAGACGCGAACTTACAAGCCGTGCGGGAGCAACTGAAAGCCGTTTCCTCCTCCGGTGGTCCATGTTATCTGCCACATCTGATCGAGACGGCGCGACTGATTCTCAAACGTGGACAGAATGCTCGGAAACAGATTGTTTTGTTTAGTGATGACCAATGGACGAATTGGCAGTCGCTGTCAGAACATTTCGCAATCGAACCGGCGTCAAAGCAAAACGACGAACACGCCACGAGCGAGAGTGATGTGATTCCAATGTTTGGGCGTGTCTTCTCTTTGCCGGATACTCGGCATAACTTGGCGGTGAACAAATTAGAAATCGCGGAGAACACTTGGCGGATCGGCGATCGGGTCAGCGCCGAGATCGAAGTTTTTAACGGCGGTACACAGGCGTCGACCGCTGCGATGCTCGAGATTCGACTCAATGACGTGTTACTGGAAAGCAGACCCATCGATAGCTTAGCGCCCGGTCTGCGCCAAACGGTTCCCCTCGAATTTCTCTGCGAACATGCAGGTTCTCATGTTTTGTCTGCCCGCATCGACTATCGTGATGACATTCCTAACGACAATAGAATCGATCGGGCGTTTGCTGTTCAAGCGGCGATTCCCGTGTTGATCATCAACGGCGACGTGTTGAATCCGCCCGCAAGGCGTTCGGCTCATTATGTCCGGCTTGCTTTAAGTAGTCGCCTCACGGAGTTGGAGCTGATCGATGTTCGGGACCTGACGAGTTCATTCGACTTCAGTCCCTTCCAGACCGTTGTTTTGTGCGACGTTCCCAGTGTGCCGACCGAGATTGCTAATGCCCTAGCAAAACACGTCACTAATGGGGCCGGGCTATTCGTTTTGTTGGGTCCTAATTGCGAGTCACGCTTTTATGAGAATTGGCAGTGGGAAGATGCCAATGTGTTCCCAACAGAACTAGGAGAATCACCCGCTCGGGTAGCCAACTCCGACAACGATTGGAGTGTTGATGTGTCTTCGGTGCAGCATCCGGCATTGGACCATTGGCTAAAGTCGGGTGAGCACGATTTACTAGACTGGCGAGCTAAACGAGTTTGGAACCTGTCCATCCCTCGTAACGATCCCGTTACCTCGTGGCAGGTCGCGTTGCGTTTTACTGACGGGCATCCGTTCTTAGTGGAACGAACACTGGGGCTTGGTCGAGTACTCGTCCAAACTTCGTTGCCCGACCTGCGTGAGAACAACTTCATCAACCGAGTGAGTTTTCCTGTCTGGATGCATTTGTTGACTCGGCATTTGGCAGATCAACTGTCGATTCGTCTGCATCAATCACCGAACTCGACGTGGGTTGTCGAACTGCCAAGGACCCCATCGAGAATTAACGACGAGGCTCCAAGGGACCAAGATACCGTGTCGTTGACGCTTCGTAGTCCACAAGGAATGGAACGCCCCGTCGCGGCGACAGCAAAACAACAAAGTTGGATTGTCGATTTAGGTGACGGACATGCGCCTGGACGTTACCAATTGATCGGGGAATTGCGGACGGCGCTCGGCAGCGGTCCGTGTTCGTTGACGATTGAACGCGATAGTCGAGAAGCGGATCTGACGGTCACAACCGAACGACAATTGAAGTCCATCGCGGAACAGATTGGACTTCAGTTGCTGACGGATGATGTTCGCTTGGTGCAAACCGCGACCGGAGAGCCTTTAATGATCGAATGGTGGCGAACGCTTGCCAATCTCGCGCTTGGGATGCTCGTACTGGAATCGGTGCTGTTGCGGTGGGTCGCTTGGAATCGTGGCGAATCGAATAGCCGCGGTTCTATTCTTGCGATGTTCATTCGACCATTGAATTGGGCATTTCTGATTGGCGTGTGGTTGGTAACTTGGCTGTCGTGGACTTCCATATGGGACGTGCTACGCGTGATGGCGTCGGCCACTTTCAACCAGTCCTTGTTTTGGCAAGGAATTTCTGTTTCCACCCTGAGTTGCTTGATTGTGTCGACCTATTGGGACGGTCGTCTTCACTCGATACTTTTCAGCATGACACCAATGAAACTTGCGCGGTTATTGCTGGTAGGACTTGTGGGGTTTGTGTTGTTGGAGCCTGTCCAGACTCGCGATGAGGAATCGATCGAATCGCGGCGGGTGGTGGTGTTGTGGGACCGGTCGGGTTCCATGCAGTTACCGGAAGCCGATACGACGAGGGAATCCATCGCTCGACAAGTATTGTGGCAGGATAGCAACGGCCAACCACCCTTGCTGCCAGAAATGGAACGCGACTACACGGTTGATGTGTTCGAATTCGCCGCCAATGCAAGATCCATCCGAACAGCCATATCGGACGGTCCAAAAGGATCAGACCAATCTAACGGTCGCTGGGCTGAGACCACGGATCTCTCGACGGCTTTGCATCGTGTGATCGCGGATGTACCGATCGCTGAGTTATCGGGAGTCGTTTTGGTCACGGACGGACGTGACCGATCGATTGATCCACCGCTCCAACACGCGGCAGTCTTTGCGAAACATCAGGTCCCGATCCATTCGATAGTCATTGGGAGTCAAGCACCACTGAGGGACGCCGAGGTTGTGACCTTGCAAGTTCCTGGGCACGTGTTTGCCGAAGATACCGTCACGATTCGTGCATCGCTGAAGTTCGACCAATTAAGAGGCCACACGGCCAACGTTCGAATTCTTCGCGATGGTGAATTATTGAAAACAACGGCCGTGCCAATTACGGTTGACCAGTTCCAAACGACCCTGTCGATCGAAGATCTGCCGCGGGAGGTTGGTTTGCATCGCTATACGGTAGCCGTCGACCCCATGGATGGGGAACGGATCGAAGCGAACAATCAGCAAGTTTCCAGTGTTTGGGTCACCAAGGACCGACTGCGACTGTTGATCGTGGAGCAACGCCCCCGCTGGGAATTTCGCTACTTGAAAAATTTGTTTGCCGGGCGAGATCAAAACGTCGCTCTACAACATGTACTGTTGTCGCCGGACCGTTTAGCAGGAGTCCCCGACCCGTTCCCAATGCCTGCTTCCGCTGCTCGAGCCTTTGACGATTGTGAGGCGAATCAATTGCCGGAATCCGAACAAGAATGGTTGAAGTTCGACGTCATTGTACTAGGTGATATTGACCCCAGCGAATTGGACATGGCGACTCAACGAACCTTGCAAAAGTTCGTTGGGAAACGAGGCGGCACGTTGATCGTGGTCGCTGGGCAACAGGCGATGCCGCACCGTTATCTCGATGGACCGTTAGGCGAACTGCTGCCCGCCCAGTTGGCTCAAGGCGCCACGAAATCAACCAAGTCGGGCTACCGATTTAGATTGACGGAAGACGGTAACCGCGGTGTGCTCATGCAGGCCCCGTTCGCGGACAGTAACCAACATGGGATGTGGGATACGTTGCCCACGTTGTTTTGGAGAAGCCCTGTCGCAATGGCCAAGCCAGGCGCTACGGTTTTGGCATGGGCTGAGGAGGATAATCAACCAAGCGAGCCCGATGCAGCGCGCCATCAGGCGTTGGTTCTGTGGCATCGTTACGGAGGAGGTCGAGTTCTGCAACTCAACTTCGACCAAACATGGCGGCTCCGCTTCTGGAATGGTGACGAACATCATCATCGATTTTGGGGCCGAGTCATGCGGTGGGGTACGGAAGATCGCCTAGGGATGGGAACGGATCTTGTTCGGATGGGAACCGATAAATCTCAGTACAAGATTGGCGATCAAATGAACGTTAAAGTCCGATTGGTGGACGATCAACCGCTGGAGCAACGGGATTTACGGCTGATCCTTATGCGTGATGACCGACCGATCAATGAATACCCGCTACACGAAGTCGCGGACTCCGGCGGACTACTGCAAAGTCGTCTGACTTTGCCTGATACGCCAGGCCGCTATCAACTTCAGGTCGTCGGCCAAACCATCAAGCGTTTGTTGAAAACTGAAAACCGTGTGGAAGACGCCGTATTCGCCGATTTTGCGATTGATGGCTCTCTGTCGAACAGCGAGGCGAACGACATTGTCGCCAGCACCGCCGTGGTAGGTCCCTTGGCACAAAGGACCGGCGGCTTTGTCCTGGTCCCGGAAACTGCTTCGCAAGTATTGGAAAAATTAGGACCGAAATCGACCTATCGGCGCGATGTGACGATCACGCCGATCTGGAACTTGTGGCCCATCGTGACATTGTTCTTCACGTTGCTCATCGGCGAATGGATGATGCGACGTTGGAGAGGTTTGATTTAGTGGCTTCGTTGACAAATTTCGCCCACTCTTCATACGGATTTTATTTATGAGCACCTCGATTGCGAATCTACCTCCTCAGGCGGAAGTTCCTCGTCCGATCACGGACAAACTGTCCAACGTCATACGACGACAACAATGCCGAGCCGCCGTGTTTCGCTGGAGTGGTTGGTGTGCGTTGGTTGTGTTTGCATTCTTGTGTATGGTTGGCTGCGATTTGTACTATGAATTCGATTCGCTGGCTTCACGGCTAGGGGGTTGGCTGATTTCAATCGTCGCTGTGGCAGTGTTTGGCGGGGCTTGGCACAGGCTCGCCGAACGGCCGATGAACTGGTTGGACGCTGCCTGGCGCATCGAGTCGGTTAATCCGCAGCTAGACGAGCGACTGAGTTCCACCATTGAATTGATCGGCGAACGCAACCAAAACCCACAGCAAGCCAATATTAGGTACTCGAATCAACTGTTGTCGGCCTTGAGCCAAGAGGCAACCCGAGCGTCGTCGGAGCTCAATCCAGAGACCATTCCGATGCGATCCAATTGGCTGATCGTCCGTAGCGCGTCCGCGGTTGTGACGCTTTTTTTGTGCTTAACGATCATCAATCCCAGCGGTGTTGGCTGCTCGCTGAGAAATTGGCTTTTGCCTTGGGCCGAACCTATCTTTCCACAACTATCAATCGAATTGCTACCGGGCGAAACCACGATCCTGCAAGGCGAAACTCTATCGATAAAAGCACCCGGATTGGCTGCCAGAATCGATGCCACTCTAGAACGGATAAACAGTCGTGGCATCTCGGCTATTCCCTTCGATAACGCCGAGATCCGGTCCGTGACGCTGTTGGATTTGCAAGAGGATTGTTCCTATCGTTTGAGAATTGGCAATCGAGTCAGTCGCGCGTATTCGGTTCGTGTCCTACCAAAGCCACAGATCTTGGACCACGAAGTACAAGTTCAATTCCCGGATTACACGGCAGTGCTTCCAGAAACGTACAAAAACACGACGGAACCGGTGTTGGCTGTGCAAGGTTCGAAGGTCACGATTCAATTGAATGTGGACCAAGATGCCCGGATTGCCGAATTGAGTTGGGAGGACGGATCGACGCAAACGCGACGTGCAGACGACTTTCGCTTTGAGTTCACATGTGATGCGGTCGGCTCGAGAACGGCCAAGTTCCGTGTGCTGAGTTCGGAGAACATCTCTAGCGAGTCGATACTCTTGAAGCTAGACGTTTCGGCGGACGTGCCACCGACCATTCAGATTCTAGATCCCACGCTCCCTCGGTTCTATCTACCTCGGGAGAGAGAATTGCCGATTCAGTTCGCGGCACAGGACGATTTTGGTATTCAACAAGTCGAATTGATCTACGAAGCGGTTGGGACGGAACAGCCCCAGCGTCACTCGTTGTCGGCGAGATTCGAACGCCTGCCAAACGAAGCCCCTGCAGCTTATCAAGGACAAGCGTTTGTCACGTTCGAGGAGTTGCCGGACGATTGCCGCGCGGCCAGGGTTTGGCTGCGAGCAACCGACAATCGTGGCGAAACGTTTGGCGGTCCTCAGTCGATTGAAAGTGAGGGCCTGTTGATCGAATTCCAGCCGATCGATTCCACTCCGCTGGAACAGCGTTTAGCAGCGGAACAAGAAATCATCCAGCAAGCGATGTCCGAGGCCCGTCATGCTCTGGAGCAAGCCGCAGCCTCGGTCGGACAATTGGCCGACGAGCCGTCAGCGGATGATTCTCAGAAACCATGGGCAGCCGCAAACGAGAAAGTTGTGGACAGCCGGACCGCATTAGAACGGTTAGCCGAAAAACTTGACCAATCGAATTCTGACTTGAGTGAAGAAGCTCAATTAGCACGTGATATCGCCGAGGAACCCTTGGTCGACGCACAGCGAAATTTGGAACGTGGGCGACAGATGGACGAAGCGAAGAATCAAGAAGCGGCCAAAGAATCCGCGCGGGAGGCTCAATCGCATACACAGGAAGCCCTTAAAGAACTCGAGCAACTGGAGCAGACGCTCGCGAAGAAGGCTGAGCAGCTGGAGACGGCCGCGAAGCTAGAAGATTTGGCTCGTCAACAAGAAAAGCTAGTGAATGAATTGGCGGCATCGGATGAAACTCGGAGCGAACAAGGTGAACGCAAAGAAGATTTGCCAGGGAACGACGGTGGAGACGCCACGCCGGAGCCGAATTCGCGCAAAGAAGATTGGCGCCAACGCCAGCAACAAGTAGCCGACGAATTGGGGGCTTTGCAAAAACGGGAGCAGCCAGAAGCCAATCCTGCGGTCCAGGAAGACGACGCTTTACCGGAGCAACAACGCTTGTTAGATCAAGCCAAGCAAGCAGACCTCTTGGCTAAGAAAGCCAATGAATTGGCCGACAAGCTAGAACAGCCAGTCACCGATGCACGACCAGACCAAGTCAACGCCGAAGAAGAGCGCGACAAACGGATGCAGGAGATCAAGGAACTCCAAGAAGAAGTGGAAAACATCGCCCAGCACGCAGGAGAGCCAGAAGAAGGAGGAGAAGAACAACAACAACGCGCAGCAGGGCTAGAACAAGCCCGCCAACACTTGCAGCAGGCGAAGCAGCGGTTCGAAGAGCTACAACCCGAAAAAGTTAGGCAAGACCGCCAAGAACAGCACGGTCAAGAAAAGCAGCAGGACACGGACCGTCAACGAGAACAAGATCAGCAAGACCGACGAGGTCATCAAGGCCAACAAGAACAACAGGGTCAACAAGGCCAACAAGACCAACAAGACCAACAGGGGCAACAGGGTCAACAGGGTCAACAGGGTCAACAGGGTCAACAAGAACAACAAGAACAACAGGGGCAACAGGGTCAACAAGACCAACAAGACCAACAGGGTCAACAAGGCCAACAAGAACAACAAGGTCAACAAGGTCAACAAGGTCAACAAGACCAACAAGAACAACAAGACCAACAAGAACAACAAGAACAACAAGAACAACAAGAACAACAAGAACAACAAGACCAACAGGGGAAACAAGGCCAACAAGAACAACAGGATCAACAGGATCAAAACGCGCAAATCCAGAAACAAGCCTCGGATACCAAACGAGACCAACAAGACCCGAACCAACCGGACGGCCAGCAAAAGCAAAACCAAGTGCAAAACGAAGGACAGAACCAAAACCAAAACCAAAAACAAGGACAAGGACAAGGACAAAACCAAGCACAAGAGGCTCAACCCGCGAAGCAAGACCAACAAGAACCAAACGGGCAACAGGCTCAAGAACAAACCCAGCGACCCAAGACGCCTGCAGAAAGTTTGCGTCAAGCGGCAGACGCCTTACGGAAGAATTGTGAAGCTTGCCGCGAATGTGCCAATTGCCAAAACCCCAGCGGCTCTGGGGGCAAGTCTTCCAGTCAACCCATTTCATCAAAAATCGCTGGGGCGAAGCAAGACTGTGAAGATGCAGCTCGGGCTCCTACGCAAAAGCAGGCAGCACAACCTGCCAAGCATGCCGGTCAGAAATTATCGGAGCTGGCCGAACAGGCGGCTCAACAAGCGGGCCTGCGGAAGAACTGCGAAAAGTGCCAAAAACCGGGCGACGGCCAGTCGCAAGCAGACGGCAAGTCGGGCCGGAGTCCGATGGGAACAAAATCCGTGACGGACGAGCCATTTGAGCGACTACCATTGCGAGGCGAAACAAGTTCGGGTTGGACAAGAACCAAACGACAACTAAGAAACGGTGTCCTGGACGGTCGCGAAGCCTTGATTCCGGAATCGTTCCGTGATGTTGTCACCGATTACTTCGAGGCACTGGCCAAAGACCCGAAAGATTCGGAATAGAACGTTTGTTGTATGTGATTGAGCGTGTATTCGTATTTGCAATCACAAACGAAGCAGAAAAGAGAAACTGCCATGAACCAAAGCGTCAATCAGGTCATTGCTATGTCTCGGATTGTCATGCATGTAGTGCTTTGCGTTGTCCTTGTACAAGTCTCTCCTACTCAGACAGCAGAAGCCCAAGCAGGGGTTGCCCAAGCCAATGGTGCGTCTGTCGACAGAGCAGCGGAACTGCGGGTTCGGTACCAGGCACGTGCTGATGAAGCAATCCATAAAGGTTTGCGTTGGTTGCAATCGCGACAGTTGACACCAGAGCAAGCAAACGAAATGAAACATCCTGAATGGAGTGGTAGTTTTCGTGATGAGTTCGCGCCGGGCAATACGGGGGTCACCGCCTTGTCGGCGATGGCGTTTCTTGCTCAGGGTCAGGCTCCGGGGCAAGGTCCTTATGGCGACTCGATCAATCGAGCGATTGATTACTTGTTGAGTCAACAATTGGACAATGGTCTGCTGGTTAGTCGTGATCCAAGCGGTCGGCGTTCGGAGATGATGTACTCGCACAGTATTGCCACGCTATTGCTTTGCGAAGTATCTGGCATGTTGGACGATCGTCGGCAGCAGCAACTGGACAAGGTCTTGCCCCGAGCTTTGTTGGTGCTGCTCCAAGCCCAAAAAGTTCCAAAGTCACGCCCCCATGCTGGAGGTTGGCGTTATGCCCCCGGGGCTCGTGATAGTGACCTGTCGTTGACGGGATGGGCCATGATGGCCCTACGTGCTGCGAAACAAAACGGAGCCGCCATTCCTGACGAACACATCGCCGATGCGATCGACTACATCTTGAAGTGTCGTCGCTCGGATGGAACGTTCAGCTACATGCCAGGTATGGGGCAGGGAACCCCGTCCATGACAGGTCTGGCTATCTTGTGTCTGGAACTATGTGGCGAACATGGCCATGAAGCCATCAAACCTGCGGCGGACTACGTATTGCAACATCCACCGGCCGAGCATGATCATCATCGGCATTTTGCATTTTACTATTGTTCTCAAGCTATGTTCCAATTGGGCGAGGACTATTGGGACCAATTCGCACCAATCATGTACGACACCTTGTTAGCGGAACAGAATGCAGATGGCAGTTGGGGTACCGCGCAATTGGGCGGCTACAGCAACACCTACCAGACGGCATTGGCAATCTTGACGCTCACCGTGGCCGCTCGGCAATTGCCGATCTACCAGCGAGACGAGTAATAGAGCCAGTTCTCTGAACTGGCTCGGAAGCAAATTCACATTCAAACAAACGAAAACACGTTCGTCGAACTGGTTCTGCGACGATTCGGAACTAGTTCGGAGAATTCGTTCTACCAAGGCGGCTCATTTCTTACAAAGGACATTTCGATGAAACGAAACCTGCAAATGCGAAACCATAGTCACTGGGGCATCGTCTTCACTTTGTGCGGCATCGGTATTCCTCTGCTTGGCAATGGTGCGATTGCCACAGCAGTCATGATCCAGCAAGATGAACCGCCCGTTGCCCAGGCGACAACGGAGGAGCGAATTGCCCAGATCGAAGGGTGGATCGAACAACTGAGTGAACCCAGCCTCACCAAACGACGCAAAGCCAAAGAAGCCTTGGTCCAAGCCGACTCGGCAGCGATCCCACATTTGGCCAAAGCGGCATTATCGGATAAACGCGAATGGATCGTTTATTCGCTAGAAGTTTTGGGCATTCTGCAAGAAAAGAGTCCAAACGAGGACACTCGCAAAGCCGCGCGGGTGACGTTGCAAATGTTAGCGGACAGTCAGCAGCCATCAACCGCCGAACGAGCGAAACAAATGCTCGGCTCGACGAAGGATGAAGGGATTGAAGCATTCCCGGGCTGGGACGATCCGAATTCAGGTTTTGCGGGCGGCCCAGGCGGAGCGGGACGCAGCGTTTCAGTCTCTAGCATCAATGGAATGAAGACCATTCGGATCGAAGAGGCCGGCAGCGTGACCACCTTCCGCGACGAAGCTCGTGGAGCCATTCGCGTGACCGTCCAGGATGGCGACAAGAAAAAAGATTTTCTGGCGAAGGACATCGAAGACCTTCGTGCGAAAGCCCCTGAAGCTCACGCATTGTACGAACAGCATAGCAACGGTGTTGGTGGCGGAATCAACATCGGAGCATTTGCCGGGGGCTTTCCCAACTTCGGCAACAACATGAACATGCAAAATGCCCCAAATGCCGGCAACCGAATCAATCAGCCTCGATTGGGAGAACCAGCGGAAATCCAAGCCGGAACCGGACTGATGATTCAACAGTTGGAAGAGCTGAAACGCCGTTTAGCGGATCATCCCGAAATGACCCAAATGCTGGACGCTCAAATCCAGCAGCTAAAACAAAAATAGGGAGATTCGATCCAAGCAGGCAATGTCAGATCAATTCGGGCAACGGTGGATGATCGACCAAGAATTGGGGACGGCCGGTGGGGTCGGCGATGGTCGTGGCGCTGGTATTGATCCCCAAATTGTGATAGAGCGTAGCGATCACTTCTTGCATGTGGACCGGACGTTCAACGGGATACTCTCCGAGGCGATTGGTGGCTCCAATGGCTTGTCCAGCCCGGATGCCACCACCGGCTAAAAATGCCGAGTTGACATTCGGCCAGTGATCGCGGCCCGCTTGGTCGTTGATCTTGGGCGTGCGTCCGAATTCGCCCCAAACCACAACCGACACGTCATCCAAGATACCGCGCTGGTCCAAGTCTTCAATCAACGCACTAAGGCATTGGTCCAACTTACTGCCGTGGTCGCGAACCAGATCAAAGTTCTGACCATGGCTGTCCCAACGCCCGAAACTCAAACTGACAAACCGAGCCCCCGCTTCCACCAAACGTCGCGCGAGCAACAAATGATCATTACACGTGGGGGCGCCGTCGTATTGATATTGGTAGGGCTTGCCATCGCCGTAACGCGCGACGAGCTTGGGGTCTTCCTTGGATAGATCCAACGCGTCGATCAACTTGCTGCTGGTTAGAACATCAAAAGCCTTTTGGCCAAACGCGTCCATGCCCTCCATCGCACCACTGGTATCGATGTCGCGGCGCAAGTTGTCGATGCTGGTAAGCAATTTTCGGCGATCTTGCAAGCGATCCAAAGTGATGTCGTGCAATTTCATATTGTCCATTCCGGGACCGTCCGGCTTGAACGGAGAATAAGCCGCACCGAGAAATCCTGATGCACCAGGATCGGACCACGGCACATGTTGGGTTCGGGACGCTAGGCCAATGTTGGCGGGAACCGCGGGGTCGACAGCACCTTTTAGTTTGGCAATCGCGGAGCCAATCGATGGCCGCCCGCCTAAAGCTTGCAGATCATCCGGAAACCATCCACTCATACACTGATAGGCTTCATGTCGGTCCTTGCAACCGACCAGCGAACGGATGACGACGGCTTTGTCCATCAAGCCAGCGAGCCGCGGAAATACTTCGCAGATTTGTATTCCAGGAACTTTCGTAGCAATCGGACTGAACTCACCACGAATCTCCGCGGGTGCTTCGGTCTTGATCTCCCACATGTCTTGATGCGGCGCCCCGCCGGCCAAGAAAATATTGATCACGGCTTTGTGTCCCAAGCCGCCGGTGGGACGTGTTACGGTCGCCGCGTTGGCGGTGCTGCGAAACCAATCCGCCAGCCCCAAGCCTCCTGCGCCAAACGTTAGACCGCCAATGGCCAAGAAATCTCGCCGAGAAACTCCGTCGCAATAACGAGTGGATTTGCCGAGAATGCGTAACATCTTGTTCTCGCTTGTAGGGTGGGCCGGTGGGGCCAAATCGCGGGGCAAAATCGAGCCCGCGATTTGGTAGGTAGGGTTCTGGAAGATCCTTTCCAGATGCCCAATTGTACCATTTTGCCGCCCCGCAAGTTGGCTGGCAATAGAATTTCATTAGATTTATTGGAATTGGCTGGGAAGTCACCTGCGGTGCCGCTTTTCAATCTTCCGTTACAATACCGAACTGTAAGCCCCCAAGCGATCCAAAAAAACACTCCCATGACGGCACTCGACTTTATTGACTCGTTTCGCGGCCAGTTGCATTCTGCCCAGATCGACTTCGCCCTGACCTCTGGGCAAGCCTGCGTGTATTACGGAATTCAGCAGACGACCATCGATTGGCGCGACTAGTTCGCCAATCGCCATTGCGATTCGATCGCTTGACTTTCCTCACCGTACGTGACCTTCCAAACAATCGATGTGGATTCTCCATTCCCTACGACCGTCGATCTTGGGCATTGAAGGTGTAAACGAAACGTCGCGGTCGAGGGAATTCGTTCGACGCGAACATCGAATACTTCATTACCGATGACCGCCTGAATCGTCGGATCCAACTTGTCGGACGGTTGATTGGGACTCGGCGCCATTTTCAAGACCGCTTCGCCAATCACAAATGCCTCATCGGGCGACGAAGTCAACGTCAGAATCTCGGGAGCGATGACGAACCGACTGCCGGGTACCACCGTCAAATAAAATCCATCCGAATCATCCGAGCCCCGCAGGCGAACCCCGACCGAACCGGCAATGGGGCCATCTTCGAGCACCTCGACCGGGGCGACCAATTGTACCACCGCGCCATCAAGACCATCCACAATTTCGATCCCAAGTCCCTTCAATGGCTTGGCAATGATCAATTCAAGTTGTTCGACTCGGAGTGGCGGAGTAATCACCAACGGAATTCTGGCCGTGGCGGAGGCTTGGCCCGGCGGCACAGCCAGTTTTACTCGGGACTGGGTAACGGCAAACATGTTGCTCAGTTGGTACTTCACATCCACTTGAGCAACGACTCGTTTGTCCGTTTGTATGAACCGAACTTGATGGACGACTTCTTTGTGGGGCGCTCGCTTGGCGGTCGTCAGCAAAAACACGATTTGGGAAGATCCACGCGCCGGAATAGTTTCGATCCGTGACTCCAACGTCAAACATCGACAATTGAAATCAAACCCAGAAAATACAAGTGGTTCATCGGTTGGATTGCGCACGGTCAATTGGATGCGATATCGCGTGCCGGCATCCAACGGCTTCAGATCAACTTCCGCATATCCGTGCCGTCGTTGCTCGTGAAATTGAACAATGGCCTCCGCAGACACCAACGTCCGCTCGTCTCTAGCCGCTTGTTGCCGATTTTCAAAGGCTTTTAATCTGTCCGTCGCGGAATCTTGGCCCGAACAGGGCCAGCCCCCACATGAAATCAACAAAACATTCGTCCAAAGCACCATCCCGCGAATCATACAACCGTCTCGCTGACGCCAAACAAGATTCTCGCTCCCCAAGGCCAGATTCTATGTTCGCGGAGCCGGTATCGGAACCATCGGCAAAAAGAAAAATTGTCCCCCCTGAGATCGTGAGTGGCAAGGCTCGGCATTAATAACACATCGTTCGACAGGACAGTCGTACTCGTACTCAGTGCAACGGTACTCGTACTCGTACTCAAAAGGATCGTGATGACAGAACCGGCTTTCGATCATGAACGACTCGACGTTTATCGACTATCGATTGCCTACGTGGCGTTCTCGTGCAAAATTGCAAAATCCCTCGGCGGTTCGAATCGACAAGCTTGGGAGCAATGGCTGCGTGCGGCCCAGTCGATTCGGCTAAACATTGCCGAAGGCAATGGCAAACAAAGCCTCAAGGACAAGAATCGATTCTTTGAAATTGCCCGAGGTTCGGCCTTTGAATGTGCCGCAGTTCATGATGTTCTGCGGGTTTGCGTTGCGATTGACGATGATTCGAATTGCCGTGGCAAAACCGATCTAAAGCGGCTCGTGTCGATGCTCACGCGACTGATTCAGCGAACCCACGGAGTATCCGAGGATCGAATCGAGTACGAGTACGAGTACCGCGATCCTGAGTACGAGTACGATTCCGCCGCCGAAACCTGACGAACCAAGCCATGCAACGGAGCGAAAATGGCGTTCCGATTCTTTGGCAATTTCAGCACTCGCGCCATTTTCGCCTGCTGATCGCAAGCGACAAGTTGAATTTGATTTCCGAAACAAGTGCTTCAAGTCAAACCGTAAAAATTCGAGAACAAGTTTTTCTCAACGGGCCGTTAGTGCGAGGCTTTCTCCCCAAATGGGGTCTGATCCTCTTGGGAGACGCCGTGAAGACCCGAAAAATTTGCTCATACCCAAAGGTCAGCCCAGTCAGTTCCGTTTCGGGATCGGTACTTCCTTCGGCCAAAACGGTCCGCAATCAAGTCCGTCGGCGACGAGCGACTGTCATCGCCATCACACTCCCAACCAACAGGATCGCCGATGGTTCTGGCACCGCTGTAACAGAAACTGAACCGGTGGTGTACAAGGCGCTCGTATCCCAAGCCAAGCCAGTATCTAGTCCGGCCAAGCTGAAATCAATGTTCGCGAAACTTCCGATCGAAGAATTCCAATCGATCAAATCAAACGTTGCACCGGCCGTTGGATTATAGCCGTCGATGAGGATAAGTTTCAGTGTGCCGTTCAAGGCCAATAACCCAGAATCGATCAGTTTGTCGTACTGACTACCGGGAGCGAGGCCACCAATTTCCATTTCGAGGACGGCGTTATTCCCCAAGGTTAAGTTGTCGACGTAGGATATTGCAGGACTGAGGCCCGGAGCAAACGTGCCGTTCA
>JAEUIP010000079.1 GCA_016795075.1 Planctomycetaceae bacterium
ATCAGGCTGGATTCCAGGCCTTCAGCGGACTCGCCATGATCTTCCGTAAATGCGTCCGCCCCGAGATGACAGCCCTGGCAACTCAGGGTCGTCGCAACCGAGCCGGCAGGATGTTTTTCACCTGGGAAACCGCGAACCGTCGCATGATCCAATCCATTCCGATGACAATCGACGCAGGCCATTCCGGCTCGCAGATGCACGTCCTCGTCATGCAACCAACGTTGTCCTTGCAAGGCGTCTGAATTGGTTTGCGTATGACAATAATAACAAGCGTTGTTTTGCGGCTGGCGTACGAGATTGAACAGGACCTTTCCATCACCTCGGAATCGCGTGGCATCGTATCGGACTTGTGGCAATTCCGCCGCCGCGCCGTCGGCCGTCGGATCAAAATCGTCCTTCAATCGTTTGACGGAACCTTCCATGGTTCCCAGCCCCATCGCGGCGAACGGAGCATAGGCGAAATTCTCTTGTTTGATTTGTTCGGTCCAGGCAAACGGACTGTAGCCACTACCTTGCAGGTGATGACACAGCATGCAATCGATCAGCAACGGGCCAGTGATCCGCGCGCGGTTTTGGGCAACCTCGGACAAAGCCGTACCAGCTTCCGGAGTTGGGCCGGACTGCAGGTTGATTTCGCTACCAGGTCCCCCGCCGGGCAAGTAGCCACCGAACAAGAGCGCCATTTGCCAGCGTGAAATGCCTAAATCGTCCGGATGATAGGTCCCTTCCCAGTCACGATAGGAAAGCGGCAGGTGAGTGCCGGTTTTGGGATCGCTCCAAACCCACGGTTGGCCAGGCCGACCGGCTTCGAGATTTTCCGATCCGGCTTGAAAGTGGAAGCCATGCGAGATGGTTTCCACATCGTGGCAGCGCCCGCAGGTCGTCATCGGCGAATAAGGCCGCGGGGATTCCGGCGTGATCTTGTTGTTCTTGGCGTCGTACAAATCGATCCAGTGGACATAGCCGCTGTCGTTATCGGAAGTCGCAAATCGGTTGGTCTGGGCCTCGCAGTAGGAACCCAAAACCAGCGACCAGGCAAAGCCGAGGTAGATTGCCAGCCGATTCGTTGACGTTTGTTTCGTTCGCATTCCATATCCTTGGTCGTCGCACCGGGGCCAGTTGGGCTGCCCGGATGATTGTCGGGGAGGTATTGCCGTTCCCCGGCGATCTTGTGTGGTCGAGTAGAAGCCGCTTGTTGAACATCCGCTTGTCAGGCGGGTTTGGCCGCGTCGTGCCCGCGAAATATAACGAATCTTGAGGCTCCAATCGACGAGTCGGCCTGGATTCCAGCAAACTTTGGCGGCCCAACGACGCCGGAATAACTTGCAAAAACGGGACGTCCATCGATTCCGGATGGCGCATTCCCGATTCCAACATTCCCGATTCCACATCTTGAGTGAAATCGCCCCGCTCGTTATGCTGAGCTCATCACGCATCAAATTTGGGGATGTGGCGAAACTGGCAGACGCGCTAGATTTAGGATCTAGTTCCTTACGGAGTGCAGGTTCGATTCCTGTCATCCCCATTACAAGTTCCCTTTTTTTAGATTCTCGGGCCCCTAGTGGGATTTCTAATTCTGCCCGTATCGCGAATGATCGCTGTGTTGAATTTTTCAGATTTCAATAAATTCACCGTCGATTCGATCCCACAAAATAATTTTTTGGAACGGGGTCGGGTCGACCCCTGTTGCCAACACTTCGTCAATTGGTGAAGCCCACATAGCTGCTGAAAGGAAGGCACGGTTAGCGGATGACTTTCCTCCGGCACAAATCAATAGCCAGCATTCGTCCGCACCTGCAAGGTCGTATTTTGGGAACTTTTTTGTCTTTTCTCGAACAATCCGAGTAAGTTCAGATTGGGAAACGCCGACGACCGCGAAATCCGTACAATACCAAAGTCGTGGGTTGCATACATACGGTGTCTTCCTTACGGATACTCGCTGAAGATGTATATGAAGCAACGGGTACTGCTCGAAATCTCCAGAGTTCTGGCAATGTCCGCCGTGACTGTAGTAAGTTTCTGATCCTTCTTTTGGCAAATGTGAAAGCAGAAATGAGGTAAGCTCTTTGGCGAAAGCCAGGATGTTAGCTTTTGTGGGGAGCTTGCTGCCGAACGATACAGAAACGTGAAGTCTTCTGAACACGTTTGTATGATCGTGATTCAGATGTATGTGATGGCATACAGCATTCCAGATGCCTTTGCGTCGCATGGACACAGAACCACGACAATCTGAATCCAGGAAATAGTCCGTTACTTCAAACGCCACTTCCAAGGAGGATCCCTGCCATTCCACCTTCGCCCAGATATCTGGGCCAGAAATGCCACGATTGCCATAATCCGGAATTCGCTGAGCCAGCCCCTCCAAGTTGTAAACTTTGGCTCCTTGCTGATCCAGAAATTCGCGAACGAGAAACCTCTCCTGTTCTTCCATACTACGTTTTACCACTATGGTGCTCCCGGTAAACCGACGTAAAAAACGCGATTCTCTGCTAATCATCCTATTGAATGGTCTGTCAATTGCCGCCATTTAGCTAAACTTCGCGTCAAGGGTGAAATTCTGATTCGCCTGACGGCGATGAAGAATGCTCACGCCGCAATCGGCTGCGGTGTCACAGATTGCTGCCAAATGTGCTCGTACACTCGTCTTGCTACCTGCTGCTTCTCATCATCTGTGAAGGGTGGAGAAGGCAAATTCACGAAGACGTGATCGAGAATGAGCGTCTCGACTTCGGCCTGCGTTTGCTCCTTGTCGGTCCATCGTTCCAGCGGCGCGATCAATTGTTGAATCGACGCCAGCAAACTTCGACTGGCTTGCTTGACACGCTCACGGTCGGTCTTGGTAAGTGTCGCCTTCGACAAAAGATCGAACACCGCCAATTCTTCTTCGCTCAACCCTTCCTCCGCCGCACGACGTTGTTCGGCATCGAGACGATTGTTCAGATCAACGAGTTTCGCAAACGTCTCTTCGATGGTCACCCGATCTTTTTCACGATTGTAGTCCGCAATGATGTCGGAGTACTTCTTGTAGTAGTCCATACGTTGCGGATTGCTGGCGAGCATCTGAGCCAGCTTCTCCTCGACGATCTGGCGTACATCCTGAAGCGCCGTCGCCTTCCGCTTGCACTTCTTGGCAAATTCGTCACGGAGCTTCTCCAGATCGATCTGGCTCAGGTCGAAAAACTTGGAGTCCCTCTGATCGTCGCCCGGCGACGAAGTGCGAATCGCCTCATTAACAATCCGATGCAGTTCCTTTAACAACTCGGTTACGTCAGCGGTATCGCGGCGTTCTTCCAATTTCTTGTAGATCGCTTCGATGTTGTCGTGCCGTTCCGCGTAGGCAAATACGGCAGGCTCCATGATGAGCGATTTGAAACGTGTGAAAACAACTCGCGCGAGAATCTCGAAGCGTCGCTTGCTTTCGTCAGACGCATAAACCGCTTCAACACCATCCGCAATCGCCTGAATCTTGGTAAAACCAGAAGCGCCTGTCAAACGGTTAGGCTCGAAGCTCAAGCCGCGAAGGTGCTTTTCCGTTTCATCAAGTGCATCGACTAAAGCCTGTAAACGCTCCTCAATCGGAGCGACAATCTCTTCGGGCCCATCGGCATCATCACCCAGAGCGTATTGGGCCAGTGCTTCCCGCAAGCTTCTCAACATGCCGTTGTAGTCCACGATCAACCCAAAGTCTTTGCCAGGATAAACGCGATTAGCTCTCGCGATCGCCTGCATCAACGTGTGCGCTTTCATCGGTTTATCGATATAAAGCGTCGAAAGACATTCCACGTCAAACCCTGTTAGCCACATCGCACAGACAATTGCCACACGAAACGGATGCTCCGGACGCTTGAAGGCTGACTCGACATCAACACGTCGCTCACCTACCTCAAAACCTTGCTTCATCAATGCACGGTGTGGAATGATATCGAAGCCCCATTTACTGAAGTCGGCCACTTCATTTTGAGCTTCGCTAATGATGATCTCGATGATCGTGTCCGCCATCCAGGCTGCTTGCCCTTGCATCCGAGCGAGTTCCTTTTCCTTGGCTGCGCGAATATCTTCGTCGGTCGTCGCTGCCAATTCAGCTTCTAGCCTAGGAATCATCGCTTGCAACGCAGCCAACTTTGCTTGCCAAAGCGGGATGATCCGTTGGTGCATCCGGGCACACGTGATTTTGTCGATGCATACCAGCAAGGATTTGCCGGATTCCCAACGGGTCGAGCAGTGTTCAACAAAGTCAGTCGCGATTTTGTCGAGCCGATCATCGGCTGTGATCACCTCATAGTCTTTTCCCAGTAACCTTTCCAGTTGTGCTTCTTGATCTGGATCAAGAGTCGCCCGGGCAATTGCGTCGGCGATGCGGTCGTTCAAGTCGAGCCGTGTGATACCCAGCTTTTCGCCACGGTTCTCGTAGACCAACTTCACCGTCGCCCCATCCTCCTCGCTTCGCTTGAAGTCGTACCGCGACACATAGCTGCCAAAGATCCGCTTGGTCAGATGATCGTGCTTGAACAGTGGCGTACCTGTGAAGCCAATGAACGACGCATTCGGCAATGCGAGTCGCATGTTGCGGGCCAATTTGCCAGCCTGGGTCCGATGGGCTTCATCGGAAACGACAATGATGTCATCACGCGTGCTGTACGGTTCCTGCGGTTTTACATCTTTGTTGAACTTGTGAATGAGGCTGAAAATGAACCTGTGATTCTCCTTGAGTAGTCGACGCAGATCGTTACCGTCGCTCGCCCGAGGCGTTTGCTCGTCGGCCACGCCGCAGCCCACAAACGTTTTATAGATTTGGCTATCCAGATCGTTACGGTCGGTCATCAGCAGAAACGTAAACTTCGACGACACCTGACGACGCACCTTCTCGGCGAAGAACGCCATCGAATACGACTTGCCGCTGCCTTGCGTGTGCCAAAAAACTCCCAGCTTGCCCAGATCGGGATGTGCCAGCTCGATGAAATCCAACAATCGCAGCGACTTTTCTTGCTCGATGGCTTCCATGGCTTCGGCTGAAATTTTTATTTCATAATCAAGCGGTTGTTCCGCCACCTTTAACGGTGCGTCCACCGCAGCCTGTCGTACTACAAGGCGTTTGTCAGGCGGAAACTGTTTCTTCAGTTCTTCCTGCCGCCGTACTGATTCCACGGCTGCATTGACGCCCAGTACTTGGTGGTTGCGGGCGACCACTTTTCGCGCGGCGCCCGGCTTGCTGGTGTCGAACAGAATAAAGTTCTCGATCAGATCGAGTAGCCGGTCGTGGGCCAGCATCCCGTTGAGAAGTACTTCCGCGTCCACGCTTCCTTTGTCTTTCTCACCCAGTCGCTTCCATTCATAGAAGTGCTCCCATTGGCTGCTGATCGAACCGTAGCGGGCGCGATGGCCGTTGCTAACGATCAGGAAGGCGTTGTGATGGAACGCGTGAGCAATCACGTTCTCGTCGAGGTAATCACGGAGATTCCCATCGAAGCCGGCACGGATGTTCTTGTAGACCGCTTTAAGCTCAATGAACACCAGCGGCAAACCATTGATGAAGCAGACCAGATCGGCCCGACGGTTGTAGCTTGGTGCCCGCAGTCCGGTAATCTTCAATTCTCGCACCGCCAAGAAACGATTATTGGGCTGACCGTCCGCGCCTCGACCGTTTTCAAAGTCAATGACACGGGCCAGTGCGTTGCGCAGACGCCCCGTGGAGTCGCGGAAGCTGACCGGCACTCCATCGCGGATAAATCTGTAGAAAGAATGATTTTGAGCAAGCAGCGAACGCGTGAAGTCGTGCTGCGTGAGCTTGCGGATTGCCTCTTCCACGGCCACCGGTGGCAACTCCGGATTAAGCCCCTGGATCGCTCGCCGCAGGTCACGAGTTAACACCACTTCGCGAGCATCGTTACGGCCCAGTGTGCCATCAGGCCCAAACGTCTCCCCGTTCCAGGCATAAACGCTGTCCCAGCCCAGTACTTTTTCAAGATGCTCGGCAAAGGTTGCCTGGACGAGCCTGTCTTCGGTGTTGATGTCGGTATAGGCCATAACTTCCTCAAGATTTGCAATAGCACACTCGGGAATCGAACCCGAGCCTCCCCCTTCATGTGAACAGTGCGCGACTGTGCAGATGGAGGGGGGCGCAATACCATTTTGCTAGTGTGCTGTGTGCTAGTTTAATCCAAGAACCCCCGAAGCAATGCGTGTTGCGGCAGGATCATCAAATCCCCACTCAGTCTTCAACTTGCCGGCAACATAACTCAACACTCGCTTTGGCTTGCGATTCATAGATTCCATACGCTTCAAATCGTCAGAAAAAACCGTACGCCAATGTTCCATTGCCGGTTGGGAAATACTGCACAGCGCTTCTGCAATTTCTTTAGTAATCCGCGAAAACAAGACGAAGTCATCGAACTTCACCTCACTCGGTTTATTTGGCGCACTAAGCTTTGAATACTCATGCTTATTCTCTGTCGAAAACTCGACAATCTTTTGAAATGCCCTCTCAGGGTCATGTTTTTCGGATTTAGCGACATGGACCGTTGAGTTACGCACAAGTCTGTAATACTGAAAAACTGAGATAAGATCGGCCCCAATTTTCCCTTCCGCTTCCTTCTGAGAACTGGCGACATTTCTTAACGCTACCGTCAACCGATCCACATCATCCGTATCGCCAATCCAATCTTTCTGGAAAAGCTCTATATGTTCCCGCCGGAAATCGTGCAAGAACAACTCCGCAGACGAATATACTGAAACGATGTAATTCCTGTGGAGGCGGGTAAGAAATTGATCAGCTTTTGAGAGATTGACTCGCACGCCAAACTTGAGAGATGCATCGCTGATAAATCTTTCTTCATTCCCCGACGCTTCGGCCGAAGCACAAAAAGATCTAGCGAATAACTCGGTCAATTCAATAGCTGCATCTGATTCGCCAAGGTACCGACAAAGACGTCGGTAAGAGGGAAAGCTAAACGAAGATTGAGGATGGTTCATTCCACATCTGCCTTTCCATCAAAAACAGTGGGCCAATCCAACGTAGCCAAGTCTGCCGCAGGCAAAGTTCCGAAACGGTTAAATGCGAGCTGCAATTGTTCGTTGACCCAAGCCAATGCTTGCGGAGTCAACTCGACTGCCGCTTGTTGCAGGTAAGCGCGGCGAGGATCAGTATTTCCTACCCCTTTGGCTGCGTTCCGCTGCGTCGGCAAAAAGGCGTTCGAATTTAACTCGTCCATCAATGCACTCAAGGGAATACCGTTAGCCAAGGTACCCGCCACGAACTCGGCATGATGCACCCTAACGTAATGCGGCCACTTGATTTTCCATGGACGTACCTCGATGTCGGCAACGCTTGCATCATCGCGCTCTTTAACATGCCGCATGCCGATCGCACGGCCGTAGATCATGATGTCGGCAGGATCTTCGACCAGTCTCGCCAAGAACAAAATCGCCCCATCAGCAACTTGTCGCGGTCGTTTTCGTTTCGGATAAGTGCATGCCCAATGGCTCCCCGACCCGCGAACCTCATCCAGAGTGGTCAGCGACCGTTGAGCTCGTTCGCTGCTAACGCCAAAGAACTTGACGAACGCTTGCCTGGATTCGTCCACGACCGGTGGTAACTCGATAATCTCTGGCGCGATGCCCGCGTTGACTCCTTCGTCGCCTAAACCGCTGTGCTGCATCGGCCGCGCGCCGGTGGCCAAATATGTCGTGACCTTTTGCTCCCACTGCGCCAATCGAGCGCTGCTCAAGTCCACGCCGGCCTTCGCCCACAGGTCGGTGAAGTACTTCTCGCAGCCGGTGACGATTTCGCTATTTTCCGCGACGAAGCCGAACTCGTGATTGCGGACTAAGGCCGCTTCCGTCAGGTTTGCGGAAGTCACGATTGCCCGACGGCTGCCGAAAAGATACAGCTTGGCATGCAAGTTCTTGATGCCGCGAATTGCAGCGCCGCTATCCAGCAGTAAGCGTAGGGCTGACAAGTCGCTGACACCTTGAGCGAAGTCGTCGAGGCAGAAACGCGTGATGACTTGGAAAGAACCGGGCGTTCCACCCGCCAATAGCCGTTCGACCGCCCTCTTTTTAATAAACGGACAGACCAGCCGCACGCCCGAGCGATCCGCGGCAACCGCGTCTGCCAGCACCTGATCCCAACCCGTATCGACCAAGCGAAAGCTCATACAGCCACCTCCCCGCTCATCAGCCGCGGCAATAACAAATCGCGAGCAGCCCGTAACTTCAGGTTCTGCTGCTTTAGAAAGTGGAGTTGTTCGAACAATGGCTCCGCGAAGTCATTGAAAACGTCAAGGATTGCCTTTGAAGGAACGAGGACCAACGCTCGTTCAAAGTCGCCTGCGACAACTGCCGGATATGCTGCTCCCTTTGCGTGATTCTCAAGGTATCCGACAAAATCAGGAGTCGTTGTTGCTTGAAGTAGATATGAGGTTGGGACACGGACGGGCGTGATGACTGCAAATCCCGTCGAAGCGATAAGGCTAGGCGAGGGACGCCAAATAACAGCATGCGATTTACGATTCGGGCGCACACATGACCAAATGATGTCGCCGTGTTGCACAATGCGCCGTGCTCGGCTGGGCGCTTCCTTGAAGTCATAATGAGTCGTTTCGTTAATCTGACCCGGCGTAACAGCCGCAATGTCGATGTAGTCGATTTCGCCGTCAAAGGAACCACCGATGCTCGCGCGATTCACTTCCGCAACTTCGCACAGTGACTCTCGCGTCCACCCTTCAGGTACGCCGTTGGTGATGCGGACGTGTTCGTGGCCGGGGAAGCGGAGGCGGACGAACCACTCCTGGTACAAGAGCCGCGCCGACTCCTCCAACAACGCCATCCGCCGCCGGTTGTTCTCAATCAGGTCGTCGTAGGCGGAGAGAATGTCGACGATACGTCGTTGTTGCCGGAGCGATGGCAATTGAACCGGAAGATTACGAACGAGCGTGAGCGAGATTCGATCTACGGTTGCACCGTTAATGACCGCACTACCTGCGACGGCGCGCCAGCGAGGTGTGAGGAAATAGTAATGCAGGTATCTCGGCTCGATCTTCTTGCGGTTGGGTCGAATCAGAGCAAGCCGCCTTCCCAGACAGCCGTGGAAGCCTTCGGGAATCACGACGTAACGATGAAGCGTCGCCTCATAGGAAAAGACTACATCGCCGGGCAGTGGCGTTACTCGACGGGTCCACCGTGGAAAGTCGGATTGGTTGATATACCGAAGGTCCGTGAGATCAAGTCGGCCCTCGGGAGTGATATTGTCAAGTCGAAGGAATATTGGTCCGTCCAAGGACTCTGGAGGCGTCGCATGCGGCCCATCGAAAATTCCTTCGGCAACATCAAGCAATGGCACTTCGGTAACTGATTTCATATTCCCAGCCCCTCAAAGTTCTCCTGGATCTTTGCCGCGAGCGCCATTGCTTCCTCGTTTAGGTCGGCCAGTTCGATATGAATGTCCTTGAGCGTCTGCTCAAAGTCGAAATCATCATCGACTTCCGCCGGCGCGACGCCGACGTAACGGCCGGGCGTGAGACTCCAATCGGCGGCTTCGATATCCTTGAGCGTGACGGCTCGGCAAAGTCCGGCGACCGGTACGAATTTGGCATCGGGAAAACGCGAGAGCAGCCAATGCGCCTGGCGCTCGAAGTAGGCAGTCCGCTTGAGCTGTTCAACCAGCTCCTTCCGCCTCGCGTCAAGTTCCTTTTCCAAACGGCCGATCGCTCGGCTGTCCCACTCCTCATGTTCGCGGGCGTTGGCTTTCTTCTCGGCCGTATCGACGACGCGACCAGCCAACTTGCAGACCAGATCAACATCCTTCACCAAGTCGCGGCAGGCTTGGGCCAGCGGATCGAGCTGCTCCAGCCGTTTCCGTTGGGCCGACGCCTTGGGTTCCACAGGCTTCTTCCAATCTTTGGCAATTCGGCCAGTCCACTCTTCCAACGATGCCAGACAAGCCTTGGCTGCCCCGTCGCGCTCCTTGACCAATTCACGCAGCGGCGCTTCCTTCTCCAGCGTCTTGAGGAATGAAGTAGACGCAGCGACAAGAGCCTTGTAAGCGGTGGAAAACGACGTCGCATGGTCGGCAATCAAGGCAGCCTCACTGAGCGTGCGATCCAGATAGCCTTGCACCAGATCTAGAAAGCGATCCGATTGGCCGCGGTACAACCACACGATCGCGGTAAGGTTGGCCAGTTGCTCGGGGCTGAAGTCGTAGATCTTGCGCGTGACTTTGCGATAGACGTTCCGCGCGTCAAGCATCAATACCTGATCGCGTCGCTCTTTCGGCTTGCTCCGGTCGAAATGCCATAGCTCGCAGGGAACCGTGCGCGTGTAAAAGAAATTCGAGCGGATGGAGATCATCACATCGACTTCGCCTGTTTCCACAATTTTGCGGCGAACTTCGGCCTCGCCGTGACCGGCACTCGACGCCTGCGACGACATCACGAAGCCAGCCCGGCCTTTTGGCCCCAGGTAGCTGTGGAAGTAGGAAATCCAGAGGTAGTTGCCGTTGGAAACTTTTTTGGCTTTGTTGACGCCCGGCAGACCGAACGGCAGACGGCGGTCGTCCTTCACCTTCTCGGCGTCGACCATATCGACGTTGAACGGTGGATTGGCCATCACGAAGTCGCACTTGCCGTATAGATCGTGTTCGTCTTGGTAGAAGGTGTTGGCCTCGCGAATATCGCCTTCCAGCCCATGCACCGCCAGATTCATCTTGGCGAGGCGGATCGTCGTTTCGGTTTTCTCCTGACCGAAGAACGTGACGCGATGGGCGGTATCCTTGCCCAAACGTTCGATGAAGTGGCTCGACTGGACAAACATCCCACCCGAGCCGCAGGCCGGATCAAAGACAGTGCCGTGGTCGGGCTCAATGACGTTGACGATGGTTTGCACCAGCGATGGGGGCGTGAAGAACTCGCCGTTGTCTTGTGCGCCCTGCATGGCGAATTTCATCAGGAAGTATTCGTAGATGCGGCCAAACACATCGCCGCTGGCGGTGCGGAGCGTTTCGCTGTCGAACACCCGCAGTAAATCTTCGAGCAGATCGTTCTCGAACTTGTCGTAGTCCTTGGGCAACTGCCCTTGAAGCGGCTCGAAGTCCCGTTCGATGGCGTCCATCGCCTTGACGATCGCCGTGCCGAGGCGCGCTCCCTTGGGGAGCTTCAGCAGTTCGTCGTAGCGGGCTTCTTTGGGGAGCAGCAAGGCGCGGCGTTTGAGGAAATCACCTTTGACCAGCGCTCGCTTGGGCATCTTGCCGGCCGCCTGTTCCGCAGCGATCTGAGCCGCTGCAGCGTCAAAGCGGTTGGTGGCATGCCGCAAAAAGATAACGCCCAGTACTGGCATGCAGTATTCCGACGAGGTCAATTTGGAGTTCGCGCGGAGGTTATCCGCCGCCGCCCAGAGGTCGGTTTCCAATTGTTCGATACTGTGCTTGGCATTTTCCGTCATGCGGTATTCCTACGGAGAGAGACCAGCGAATCAAGTCTCATCGGGCTTTCTTGCCCACAGACGCGATCACCGGCTTGGCCACCTTTTTGAGCAGCTTGTCCAAGTCGGATCGTTTGAACAATCGATAACCGTTCATCGTATTGCGATGCATTGGTAGTTCGCCACGGGCTGCTCAATTACGAATCGTGTTGTTGTGAACGCCAAGGTACTCGGCCGCCTCTGAGGTGAGCATATATTCGGACAATTTGGTCATGGTCTTGGCCTCAATACGTTTTGTGCGAATTTCGCCAGTAAAACAGCTTAACAAACCCTCCAACGTTTGAACATCACTTCGCCATTCTTGGCTCGCGACACTGCGTTACGTTCGGCGAATTCTTCCTTCGGCTTCGGGAGGCGTGATTTCCAGGTGTTGACGAACCAATTCGAGAATTTTTCGTTCTGCTTTTCCCCACATTTTCTCCGAATATCCGATGTTTCTCAAGCTTTATCGGGCAATCGCCCGCACCGAGCCGACGCGATATGAAAACGTCTCTTACGGCAACTGAGTTGTCGGTACAAACAGATCATATCGCCGACTATGGTCCCGACTCGCCCACTGTACGGGTTCAGATACAGCGACTAATGGACCAATTGGAGTAGAGTCTGAAGTGAGGGAATGAGTTTGACAAACTCGATTTCATGGAACTTGGTACATTTGAATTCAGATGTCGGGAAAACACAGGCTTACTAAAAACAGCCGCTTTTTTTGTGGATGAGACGACGTCTAGCAATAACAATGGATTTAGGTCGCAGGAAAAACATATTCACCGTTGTTGACGATGGTACGATTTGAAATTAGGCAGATATGTTCTCATAATAAGCCCAGGGGTCCTTGATCGCTCCGCCGGAATCTCCCGTCCGTTTTCGCACGTTCTCGATATAGGCGTCCACTCCTACAAGCGAAAGACGAGACTTCGCGATTTCCATCTCACAGACGGCTATTTTGTAGAGTTCCGAAACGCCTGCACGAACGTTTGGAGATAGACGATCACGGTTGTTAGAGAAAATGATTTCGCGACTAAGTTCACAAATTCGGCGAGCGATTAGTGTGGGAACCTTCATGTCCCCACTCGGATCGGATGCAGATGCTCTCAATCGCTTGATGCAAACAAAAAACTCGTGAAGCAGTTCCCGAAACAAAATGCTAGCTTCGAAGAAGGTCTGACTCTCAACCTCTGTCCTTAATCGCCCAAACTCTTCAATCAGTTTGTCCGTATCATTCATTGCTTGAGCTCCCATATTTCATCTTTCATTTGGGCAATGACATCAATGATCGGCCTGATGGATTTCGCAACGAGCTTGAAACGTCGCTGGAATTCTTCTGGTGCAATCCCATCGAAGGTATCATTGCTGAAATCGCGTCCTAACTGACATTCGATCCCAGCATCCCAGCCAGTTTTTTGGATGTCAATCGGGGTACTGCCTTCCGTTAATATATACTTACCTAGCAAAAAAGCTGTCTTGACTTCTGCCCCGATTGCTTGAAGTTTAAGCTCATCCAAGTCGCAATCGGAAAGGCGACTGAGTACCCGAACGTACGTATCAAACTCGGCAAGAATCGACTTTAACCAGCCAAAGATCGTGCGAGCGCCTTGCAGGTCGTGTTCCGTCTCACTGTCGATTTCTGTCACTACCTTCTTGAGTTGTGCCGAAATGTCGTTCTGAACGACGCAAAACCAATTAACCAAGCCATGTCGCGTTCCTTCATTAGATGTCTCGTTGCCTCTGTTCACTGCTCGCTCCGTCACACTCATATCTGCCAGAAAGCCCTTTTACTTTAGAGATTAAAGACGTAGTGTCAATGGCCAACTTTCCGTGAAGTCGCTCGGAAGTTTCAAGTTAAAGAATCACTCGCGTCCATTATTGAGCAAAGCACACGGTACAGGTCGTTGATTCGAGGTTTCATTTCGGCGATCCTATCCCGCAATAATTTCGCAACTTCCAAATACTTCGGAACTCGCCTTTCGTACCGCAGGCTTTTTTCTTTCGGGTCGTTTTTCCGAGGTCTTCGAATCTTGGTCCAAGCTGCCACGGCATCGCGAAATCCGCTGGAAGCGTCGTTGAGAATAGCTAGGTAGCACTTCGGATATTCCTTTGACTGGTTTTCCATCTTTTCCAATTGGAGGTGCGTTGAAAGGATATCCGAGAACGGCCGTTTACTTGCGGCGACGCTGTCTATATCGGGATTGTAAGTAACGAGTGCCCTGATTAAATCCAAAGTTGCGTTTTCCGCGTGTTCTAAAATTTCCTTCAGCTCAACAGATAACTCTTTTATTCGGAACGCACCAACCAGTTCCAAGTTTCTCGAAACGATGGCAGGCAGTTTCGTTGGGTCGGTTCCAATGGATGTAGCAGCGATGCGTTCAAGTTCGGATCGCTGAATATGGAACACTGTATTGAGTTGCTTGCCGATAGCGTTCCCCGAGACATCTTTTGAATCAAAACCAGCGCCGTACCCGATTTGAGTTTGTGACACAATATGCTTTGATATTTGATCGAGAAGTAGTGAAAAAGAAGGTTTACTATCGCGTCGATCAAGAACCGCAATACTACGAAAAGTGTCGGCAATGGAATCCGGCAGGAACAATTTATCAATCAAATCACCCGTCAGTTTCGGTTCACCGGGATAGAAAGTACGCGTCCCGGACCCATTCGTTTTTAAACGATAGAGCAAGTCGATATAGACCCACGTTAACGAAAACTCGTCATGAAAAAACTTTGCCGATCCTAACAATTGCTCTGGATGGGCGAACCATGGCGTCCCTGCCTTTGTTACGGTTGGATTGTTTGCAACAAACCTCGCTAGGCCAAAGTCGCCAAGTTGCGCTTCGAGACGACCATCAAGGGTTGGGAACAACAAAATGTTCGCAGGCTTGACGTCTCGATGCACGACATTCATTCGGTGTAGGAAACGAAGGCCATAATATGCCTGCTTGATAAAATCAAACAATTCGATCTCGTCCTTGACGCAGTGATCGGCAAGGCTATCACTTGCTTTTTCCCAGACCGTACACAGGTGTTCCGGCCCTCGAACCTTCAATTGCACTTCTCCATTCCAAAGCAGAGTATTTATGAATGGACTCTTTTTAGTTAGCGGCCATAGCAATGATCGGCCTCGATGTAATTCCTTAGTCATTGCCTTTCCTGTTCCAATCGGACTCAAACTAATTTTCACAGCACATTCGTCGTTACAGAAATATCCGAGAAACACAATCGAAAATGACCCCTCTCCCAATACTTGGTTCGTGAGTTCAATTCCTTTTCTTGAAAGTGAAGCTACAAGGGTTGGCGTGAAGTAGTCGCTAGGTCCTGCCATCTCTTACCTTTCCTGCCAGTTAATAATGCGTTACGCTCGCCGCTGCGTCATTCCAAGTTTAGCCACTCGATTTTCACCGTAAACACCGTGCCCCTCACTAAAGATGGTCGCCAAAAAGTTTAAACGGTCGTTGGGTACCCACCTTGGTTGGAGTGTAGAACTCGCCGACGATCTGACCGCGGGATTCTGCGAACTCGCGTATAAGATATTTGTACCATTTGCCAATGATTTCGGCCTCGACGTCGTCGATCCAGTGGCGCTTGGTGCTGATGACCTCGATGAGGTTGGAGACGCTTCATTTTCGTTGAATGAGGGGGTTATTCGGCCATGATTCCGTTGATAGGAATTTCGTTGAGATTAGACCATTACTTGTTTTGCTTGGTAGTTGTAGGGGGTCCTGGCGATCGCTTGCGTTACGACTTCCAAAAGCAACAATACGGCATTTCGAAAAATGCTGGCCGTTACGCGGCCGATGCACTGCCGTGAGTCTGTCAATTTATGTTGCCACAATCATTGCTGCTTCGAACGCCTCGAGATCATACACCTCGGCACTCTCGTTTAGTCGTGATCCTGTTCTGGTTCTGCCCAGGCTTGGAGGGTGCCGTTGGGGTCTAGTTGAACTTTGATGACGTTGGCACGACAGCAGACGGGGCAATCTTCGACATAGGTTTGGGACGTTCCTGCCGTCAAATCCAACGGAATGATGATCTCTTCGCCACACGCATCGCAGAGATAACTAGCTTCGGTGTCGGAGGAAGGTTTGTAGACGTCGGTGCTGTCGGTTAGCTCGGGTTGAGGGCCCTCATCCATCGGGGGAATCTGTTGTCCTGAGTTCAAGAGTTCGCACGCCCATAACATGACCGACAATGGTTCGGGATCCGCTAGCCGGTGATCGCGACCTATCTGGATCAAGGCCTCGAAGGGTAGACCACTCTTGGCAATGAGTTCTTCCGAGTGCGCAAACGGAATGACGTCGTCCTCGGGTGAATGCAGGATCACGGTAGCGGGCTTCACGTGGGTGACTGTCCCCCAATTCTTCCACGCGGGGCAAAGCAATACCAACGGTGTGTTCCGTGAATCCAAATTCATCGCAATCGCCCCGCCGCGTGATGAACCGACGATGACGTCAGGACAATGCGTGTCATAAGCCAACTGGGCGACCTGCAAAGCCGCCGCAAAATCATCGTCGTCCAAGGCTGGGTTGATGACTTCATGCCCAGCGTCCCTCAGGAATGTCGGCTTGACACCCCCAACCACACTGTGCCAGCCATGCAAGAAGAGAATTTTCATCGTACGCCGTTTATCGAACATTGAGCAACGCTCCAGACCAAACCGGGATTGGAACCAGACTTCCCAAGCAATCCCCCAAGTGCGAAAGAATCACGGAGATCCCGAGTTAATTCGTTCTGAGCCCATCGCCGGGCGGTATTCATGATCCAGAACAAACGCAAAGGAAATTCAACCATGGTCATGTTTCGGGCGCTGCTATTCATTTGTTCGCTTCATCGAACAGATGTCGGGCGGCTCGGCCGCTGAGGGAGCGGTGTTGAAGTAAGTTCTGCGCGATTTTTTCGACTGCGGCCCAGATCTCCGACTGCGACAAGAGGTGTTCGGTCTTATCAAACAATCGTCGCTGCAATCGTTCGGCGGCTTTCTCTTTGTCGACTCGCATGGAGATCATTCGCTCCAGTTGCAACATGTCTTGGCCGGCGCCGCTCCAGTTCAACTTGCCGGTAACCCGAGACTCGCTGACAATCCCGGCCAATAAAATCATGGCCTCCGTTTCAAAGTAGTCTTGTCGCCGGCCCGTTCGACGACTACCAAAATTGACCGCCCCCAAACGCAAAGAGTTGCGGACGATGCTCAACTTTTCCACGGCGCGTCCCAACGCCAAAGCAACCACCGCGTGCCCCGCCTCATGATAGGCCGTCGCAATGTCTTCCGCCGTCGGTTCCGTCGCTTGCCCAGCGGGCTGAATAGGTTCGCGTGAGTCCGCGGGGAGATTCAAGTGACCGTGCTTTCAATCCAAGAGAATGATCAAAAAGAATCGAGCCCCCGCGTTTGTCTCGGCTGCGATGATTGCACCAGACATGGCACCCCCATCACCAATCTTGAAGATCTGCAAGCGAACAAGACTGGTGTCATTAAATGCTGCCCGGAGAGCCGCTGCGGCTCGGTCGGGATCGGCCCCGTCCAACAACATCTGAGCGGCCGAACCAGATTCCGGATCGCGAATCGATTGGATCTCGGTCACGATATCGCCCACCCCACCCGCCGGTCGCTCGTGCAACAGCTTCCAAGTCGCCAACCAATTTTCAACGCCAAACTTTTCCCAGATATCCCCACAGAACTTCTGGTAGATCGCTTTCCCCTCGGCCTCGAGAGACTGCGAATGGGTCGCCGTCGCCGGACTGGAAAAAACGGCACTCCCAAACCCCGCATCACTGGGCGCGCCGAATACTTCCTCTAATTCCGCAATCACCGAAGCGCTTGGGCTCGTGTTCATGTTCGACTCCAGTGGAAGTAAATTCCAAACGTCAGTGGTTGGTGCGTTGTGCAAGTCGTCCGGATGTGTTTTGCTCGTTGGATCGAGTTGACACGGACGACTTGCTTCACGACACCCTACGCCCGACACACGGCACCCAACACCCTTCGTGTGATGACGCTCGACCGCGATCAATGTTTGCGAACTTCGAGCACGTACTTCATCAGGTCCAAGAATTCTTCCTTGGTCTTGAGTGTCTGTGCCAAATTCGCGGGCATCAAGGACGTGCGCGATTCGCCCACCTCTTCAATGTCATCGCGGGAGATGACGATGGGTTCGGTTTGCGCCAAGTTGCGAATCACCAATTGTTTGTCATCCTCGGAGATTCGAATGCCGGTATAGATCGTGCCATCAACGGTCAACACCGTGACTTGGGCAAATTCCTTGTCGATCCGGTTCGAGGGTCGGAGGACCGAATCGATCAACTCCTCCGGTGTGATCTTCGAGGTCAACGACTTGAGCTCTGGACCAATCCGAGCCGCACCGCCGGCAGGATCATGACAGGACGCACACGCAGCGGCTGATTTGTAGAACAGGTCCTTGCCCCGTTCGATATTGCCGGTCTGCTTGGCTATCCGGACGATTTCGGCAGTTGTCATCTCGAGTAACTCGTCTTCCAGGGCTTTGTTGGAAAATCCTTCTGGACTGAGGCCCAATTCAGCAAGCGCCAGTTCCGCTTCCAGAGGATGTTCGGCCAACAGTTCTTCCGGCTTCCAGAAGATTGTCCTTTCCGAAGTGGCGGCACGAACTTTGGCAACCGTCTCGGCCGAAATACTGGATCCGCTGTTCCCCCAGTTGTTGCGAACAAAGGTCAAGACATCGGCCAATTCTTCGTCCGTCAACAAGTTCTTGAACGCGGTCATTGGTGGAACACCCCGAGCCGGATGTCATTGTGGGCGACCCCGACGGATCGGCTCCTGCCGCCGGGGCGGCGCTGGCCGTATTCGAGCAGGCCGGGCTACTGCTGGTCGA
>JAEUIP010000007.1 GCA_016795075.1 Planctomycetaceae bacterium
GTTAGCAGAGCGAGTTTGGGCGGGAATCCGCCCAAGCACGCGCCGCTAAGCGTTCCCCCTCCACCAGCCGACCCAACCCCCCTCATCCCCGGCCCTTCTCCCCCAAAGAAAGGGGAGAAGGGAGACCCGATGGCGCGCGTGTGGCACGCTCCCAGAACTGCGTGCACCAATATAATGGGAAGAACTGGGTCTGCTGGTGGAGCGGTATTGGGCTTTATCCGATTGACGAGTGCCCGCTAAACTGGCTCTTTGGGAGTCGAATGGTTGGGTTAGGGGGTTCGTAGCGGCCCGACAGCAACGGCCAAAGACTGCTATCATCCCTGGCCGATTTACCCATAGTTCCGTTTGTCCCGCCTATCGAGGAATTGCAACGTGCATCCTGCCTTGAGATTGGGGTTCGTGTTGGTGTTTGGGTTATGGACCCAATTCGCTCACGATGCGTTTGCGCAAAAGTGGGCGGCCGATATGTTCTCGGAGCGAGAGCACGATTTCGGCACGGTCGCGAAAAACTCCGATGCGACCTACGAGTTCCAGTTCAAGAACCTCTATCAAGAAGAGGTCGTGATTCGTAGCATTCGTTCCAGTTGTGGTTGCATCACACCTTCCTACACCAAGCAACGAATCGGGTCGCTCGAGACCGGTGCTATCGTTGCCAAGTTCAATACGGATAAGTTTGTCGGGCATCGTAGTGCAACCGTCACGGTGACGTTCGAAAAGCCGTTTTTTGCTGAAGTGCAACTCAAGGCGTCCGGTCTGATCCGCGGGGATGTCGTCTTGGAGCCCGGCAAGTTGGATTTCGGCAGTGCGACCAGTTTTGGCGACACCCGGAAGACCATGCTCGTTGACTATCGCGGCAGCTTGTCGAATTGGCAAATTGTGGACGTCACCAGCACCTTCCCGCATGTTCGAGTCTCGTTGAAAGAAACACAGCGGCATCGTGGGCGGGTCATTTACTCGCTAAACGTCCGTTTGTTGCCTGAGGCGGCAGCTGGGCTGCACCAAGCCGACTTGATGCTGATTACCAACGACCCGAACAACCGGGAAATCCCGATCTCGGTGTCCGCCAACATCTTGGAGCCAATCCAAGTTAGTCCTGCTCAATTTGATTTGGGCAATGTGGAGCCTGGGCAAACAATCACCAAGCACATTTTGGTGAGGTCGTCCGAGCAGTGCCAAATCAGCTCGGCCACTGCCGATAGTCCAGCGATTGTGCCGACGGCCTCGGCCGAAGCCAAGAACATGCACAAAATCCCCATTGTCTTCACTGCCGGTCCGAAAACCGGACCAATTTCGGCGACCGTTACGATCAAGACCAGCCAAGGTGCGACGCAGACAGTCGCTGTCCACGCCAACGTCATTGCGGACGAATAGTGCTCCCGAATCCTGCCGTGGCACGGATGCTTGTGCACGCGAGTTGGGCAAAGACGCCCGAGGAAGCGACTTTCGGGCAATTGCTGGATTTCGTCGTCTTGAATAGACTGGGGACTTCCCGAAATCCCCTTTCCGTTGGTTCACTGCGATTGCCATGTCTTCGACGCCGGTCCTTGAATTTATTCTCCGCAACTACAAAAACTTCAATGCCCGCGTGACTCGGGACGCGCTGCTGGCGTATTGGCGGCACTTGCAGGGCGGCGGGAAGATGTTTTGGACATTGGCCGGTGCGATGTCCTCGGCCCAATTGGGTATTACCTTGGCTCCGGCCATTCGCGAAGGCCTGATTCACGGCATTTCGTCGACCGGCGCGAACCTGGAAGAGTCCTTGTTTCGGTTGGTGGCCCACCACAGCTACAAAGACTTCCCCGATTACCGCTATTTCACCAAAGCCGACGATACCAAGATTCTCAAGCAACGGATGCGTCGAGTGACCGACACCAGCATCCCGGAAGACGAAGCCTTTCGCGCGGTCGAGAAGTTTATCCTTCCGATGTGGAAGCAGGCCCACGAATCCGGCAATCGACGATTCTGGCACGAGTACTTCTACGAACTGATTCAAAAACTGCCCGCCAAAGCCCACGAAGGCAAAGCGGACGAGTCGTGGTTGTTGGCGGCTGCCAAAGCCAACTTGCCCATGGTCGTGCCTGGCTACGAGGACTCGACGTTTGGCAATATCTTTGCCTCCCATGTGAAGTTCAACGACTTCCCGGCCTCGATTGTCAAATCGGGCATCGAGTACATGGCCGAGTTCTACGACCAATACCAAGACATGTCCAAAGGAGCCGGGATCGGCTTCTTCCAGATCGGTGGTGGGATCGCGGGCGACTTCCCGATCTGTGTGGTGCCATCGATCAAATACGATTTGGAAAAGAAGGCCAAACCGTGGGCTTACTTTTGCCAGATTTCTGATTCAACTACTTCTTATGGTTCCTATTCGGGAGCGACCCCCAATGAGAAAATCACTTGGGACAAGCTGACCGATAAAACCCCGATGTTCGTCATCGAGTCCGATGCCACGATTGTCGCCCCGCTGATCCTGTCGGCCTTGTTGGAATGCCGCCGCTTTCCCAAGGAAGCCGACAAGCTGATCAGCAAGTTGGACGCTTGACCAAGCGTCCAGCTAAAGCCTTGATCGTCGGGTTGCCAAAACGCGCGGATGTCCCGTGCGCTGCGGTGACTCGTTCCTTTGCGCAACGGATGAACACATGTCGGTCGATATTCGCGAATATTTGCAAGAACGTATTCTGATCCTGGACGGTGCCATGGGCAGCATGCTCCAGCAATACAAAATGTCCGAAGAGGACGTCCGTGGCAAGTTGTTTGCCAATCATCAAAAGGATTTGAAAAACTTCTCGGACGTCTTGTGCTTGACCCATCCGGACAAGATTACTTCGATCCACGAGCAATACTTGGCGGCCGGCGCCGACATCATCGAGACGAATTCGTTTGGCGCCAGTACCGTGGGCATGGAAGAGTTTGATCTCGCCCCTGAAATGGTCGGAAAACTGAATCAAGCAGCCATCGATTGCGCGCGACAGGCTGTCGAGAAGTACAACCGGCTCACACCCGACAAACGTCGGTTCATCGCCGGTTCCATTGGTCCGACCACGCGGCAAACGGCGATTAGCACGCGACCCGACGATGCGGCTTACCGCAGCACGACCTTTGACGAATTGGAAGCCTCCTATTACGCCCAAGTCAAATGCCTGTGCGAAGGTGGCGTTGATCTATTGTTGCCCGAGACGGCGATCGACACCTTGAACTTGAAGTCGTGTTTGTTTGCGATTTCGCGTTATTACAAAGAGACGGGTTGCAAGATTCCGGTGATGATCTCGGCCGCGTTTGGTGACGGCGGTGGAACCTTTGTTTCGGGGCAAGTGGTTGAAGCGTTCTGGTATGCCGTGTCGAATTTTCCGATGCTCAGTGTGGGAATGAACTGCGCCTTGGGTCCCGACAAGATGAAGCCCCACTTGAAGGAACTCTCCAGTGTCGCCAATACCTACATCAGCTGCCATCCGAACGCGGGCTTGCCCAATGCGATGGGGCAATACGACTTGTCGCCGGAAAACATGGCCATTCAAATTCGCGAGTTCGCTCAACAAGGCTGGCTGAACATTGTCGGCGGTTGTTGTGGAACGACGCCCGCTCACATTCGTGAGATCTCGAAGGCCGTTGCCGATGTTTCGCCACGTCGCGTTCCCGAATCCGCGCCCTTGATGCGCCTCAGCGGCACGCGACCGTTGGTCTTGCGTCCCGAATCCAACTTCCTCATGATCGGCGAACGCACCAACGTGATGGGTTCGAAGATGTTTGCGCGGTTGGTCCGTTCGGGCGACTATGAAAAGGCGGTCGAGGTCGCGCGCGAACAAGTCCAAGGCGGCGCGCTTGTGATTGACGTCAACATGGACGACGCGCTGTTGGACGGCGTTGAAGCCATGACGACCTACTTGCGACTGTTGGCCGGGGAAAGCGACATCAGCAGCGTGCCGGTGATGATCGACAGTTCGCGTTGGGATGTGATCGAAGCGGGACTCAAAAACGTCCAAGGCAAGTCGATCGTCAACTCGATCTCGCTGAAAGACGGCGAGGCAGAATTCCTGCGCCGCGCAGAACTGGTGCGTCGCTATGGGGCAGCGGTTGTCGTGATGGCTTTTGACGAACAAGGCCAAGCCGTTGAAAAAAGCGACAAAGTGCGGATTTGCCAACGCGCTTACAAGCTGCTGACGGAAAAGATCAACTTCCCACCGCAAGACATCATTTTTGATCCGAACATCTTGACCGTCGCGACCGGGATCAGCGAACACGACAACTACGCCGTGGACTTTATTGAAGCCACGCGCGAGATCAAAGCGACCTGCCCGCTGGCCAAGATCAGCGGTGGGGTGAGCAACGTGTCGTTCTCGTTCCGTGGCAACGACAAAGTCCGCGAGGCCATGCATTCGGCGTTTCTGTACCACGCCATCAAAGCCGGCATGGACATGGGTATCGTCAACGCCGGGCAGTTGGAAGTCTACGAACAAATCGAACCAGAACTGTTGCTGCATGTCGAGGACGTGTTATTGAACCGTCGTCCGGATGCCACGGATCGTTTGTTGGTGTTGGCCGAAAAATTCAAAGGCGACAAGACCGAACGCACGGTCGAAGAGCAACCCTGGCGCGACGAGCCGGTGGAGGCGCGGATCGAATACGCTTTGATCAAAGGCATCGATCGCTTTGTCGAAGCCGACGCGGAAGAAGCTCGACAGAAATTCCCGCGTTGCTTGGATATCATCGAAGGTCCGATGATGAAAGGGATGGGCATCGTCGGCGACTTGTTCGGCGAAGGAAAAATGTTCCTGCCGCAGGTGGTCAAAAGCGCGCGAGTGATGAAGAAGGCCGTCGCGTATTTGACGCCGTTTATGGAAGCCGAAAAGTTGGCGGCAGGCATCACCGGTGATCAACACAATGGCAAAGTTTTGTTGGCGACCGTCAAAGGGGATGTCCATGACATCGGCAAGAACATCGTCGGCGTGGTGTTGGCGTGCAACAACTACCACATCATCGACTTGGGTGTGATGGTCTCGATGGAAAAGATCCTCGACGCCGCCGTCGAACACGATGTCGACATCATCGGTTTGTCGGGGTTGATCACGCCCAGTCTCGATGAGATGGTCATTGTGGCCACGGAGATGGAACGTCGCGGTATGTCGGTGCCGCTGCTGATCGGGGGGGCCACCACCAGCGACAAACACACGGCGGTCAAGATCGCTCCCCGCTATTCGGGCCCCACGGTCCATGTCTTGGACGCGTCGCGCAGCGTGGGTGTCGTGGAGAAATTACTCAATGAAGAATCGTATTCCGAGTTTGTTGCTGAAAACACAGCCAAACATCAAAAGTTGGCGGACGCCTACGAAGCTCGCGACTTGAAACTAGTTCCATACACCGAAGCGCTGGAACGACGCTGGAATTTTGATTGGTCCACGGTCGATATTTCACAGCCGAAGTTTACTGGTCTACGCACCGTCGATGGCGACATCACCACGATTCGTCAATACATCGATTGGTCACCGTTTTTCTCTTCGTGGGAGATGAAGGGCAAGTACCCCAAGATTTTGACGGACCCCAAAATGGGACGCGAAGCGCAAGAGCTCTTCGACAATGCCAATGCATTGTTGGATCTAGCCCAGCGTGAAGGCAAGTTGCAGCTAAAAGGCGTGTATGGCTTTTGGCCGGCCGCCACCGTCGGGGACGACATCCTGGTGTACTCGGACGAGAGTCGCAAACAACAGGCTTGCACATTCCACATGTTGCGGCAGCAATGGGAGCGGCAAGGACAGACAAACTTCAAGTCGTTGGCCGATTTGGTAGCCCCGCTCGACAGTGGACGGCACGATTACATCGGCGGGTTTGCGGTCACGTCCGGGATCGGTTGCCACGAATGGACCGAAGCCCTAACGAAAGCCAATGACACCTACAACGCCATCTTGGTGCAATCGGTGGCCGATCGTCTGGCAGAAGCGTTTGCCGAATGGCTACACGAACGAGTGCGTCAGGAATGGGGGTATGAAAAGACTCCATTGCCGTTGGAGCAATTGATCGAAGAAAGTTATCGCGGGATTCGTCCGGCAGCCGGATATCCGGCTTGCCCAGATCACACGGAAAAAGCAACGTTGTTCCGCTTGTTGGACGCAACCAAGCATACGACGATCACCTTGACCGAATCGTTTGCGATGTGGCCCTCGGCCAGCGTGAGCGGGTTGTACTTTGGCCATCCCGAGGCTCGCTACTTTGCCGTCAGCAAAATTGCCCAAGATCAAGTGGTCGACTACGCGCGCCGCAAAGGTCGCACGATCGCCGAAATGGAACGTTGGTTGTCGCCGAACTTAGGCTACGAACCCGCCCGCGAGCGATTGGTCTCAACTTAAGTTCCGGATGTCGCCGGGGTTCGCCACGAAGAGGTCGTGGAGAATCGGATCGCGGAGCGATCCGCGACACACAAGGGAGTAGCGGTCGAGCGACAGACTGGGTCGCCACCGAGTTTCTTTTGGTCGAGCCCTTGGGTTCGCCACGAAGAGGTCGTGGAGAATCGGATCGCGGAACGATCCGCGACACACAAGAGAGTAGCGGTCGAGCGACAGACTGGGTCGCCACCGAGTTACTTTTGGTCGAGCTCAGGGGGTCGCCGCGAAGAAGAGGTAGTAGGGAATCGGATCGCGGAGCGATCCGCGACAATGCTGGAGCGTTGGCTTCACTGCCGCGCGGTTACCTGGTGGATGGGTTGGCGAGCGAAGCGACGACCGCTTGGTAATGGCGACGCTTGAGAGGCGATCAGTTTTCTGGGTGCGGTCGTCAATGCGGGCTGCGACGGTGTCGAGCGACGCGACTGCGGGTCTTCCTTCACGCTAATCGGTTTGGCTGGAGTTTGGTTGGACCGCTGAATCAACTCGCGACGGGGTGGTGGTGTCGATGGATTGGTCGGAGCAGGTGTTTGTTCGGCCGGAGTGGGTTGTGGAGCTGCCGAATTTTCGGTGGGTTGGGGCATGGACTCCCGAGACTCAGGCAGCAATTCGGACTCCTCGGACCAATGTCCAACCATGCCCACGTTGGGGTCTGAAAAAGGAGAGCCCACGCGACCGTGACTTGGGTCCGGGCGTTCCAACAACTCGCTGGTGGCCAAGTAGTCGTTGTCGTACAGACCACAGCACATCGCACAACCGCTGGACATGAGCATTGCGGCGGCGGCGAACAACAAGTGATAACTACGGTAAGACATGGTGGCGATTCCTAATCGGTTCAAGCGGGTTGAGGATTGCGGAGTTACTGAGGCTTGATTTGAGCCACAGATTTGCGAGTTGGGCGGTAGCTTTGGCCTCGACCTCGCTGTGACGCAGACGCTGGTTGGGGAGCCACAATCTCCTCGGTTGCGGATACGGTTCGCACCGGATACGACAACTCGGCGGGTGGGTTCATGGCCATCGATCGAGTGGAACTGGGCGGGGTCGTCACCTGGTTGCTTCGCAAACGGTTGGCGTCGGTGGACTGTTGCGAAACGGTATCTTGCGCGTCTTGCCATTCGCCGTACCCTTCCAACTCCAAAGTCATTTCATTGCTCATTTCGCCCTCGAAGACCCCGCCATCGATTTCTGATTCCAGAATCATTTCCGACGGCATGACTTCCACACCTTCCACCATCTCTGGGGCCCAATCGCTGGTCGCGTTTCCTCCCGCGGGGCGTGGTCCTTGGCTGACGACTGCCGGTCGAGTGAACGCGTAGTTCATTTCGCGGCTAGCGCCCCGGCGACGAGCATGTTCTTCCGCATCGACATAAGCTTTGCCGACCCACGGGCCTTCGGCGAAGGTCACACCGCAATAATCCAGGGTTGTTCCCTTACGACGATGGACCAAGGCAATCGTCTTGTTGTATTCGGTCAGTGCTTGGTAGTAAGCGATCTGGGACTGCGAACGACGACGTTGGGCATCCAACACCAGATCCAAATCTCCGTCCCCATCCACATAGCGGAGCGTGACCAAATCCACTTCGTTGGTCGAAGCCACCCAGCGATTGAAGTGCGTCTGAGCCAAACGATAGTTCGTGTTCAGGGCCCGCAAGGCTTGGGTCAACTCACGCGAGGCGTCCAGTTCCATGTCCTCCAAGCGAGCCATTTGCCGAGCTAACTTCAGCTGCGAGTTGCGGACATTCGAGAGCTCGCGACGATAGCCCACTGGCATGCCGAACTCGATCCCCAAGCGACCTTCCTGATAATCGCCGGAAGTCAAGTCTTCCCAAGCTTCGGAACCAGCGTTCGGGAAGCGAACCCCTGTCCCATCGGCACTGATCAGGTTTTCACCCAAGCCGATCAAGCGATACAACCCGGTCACATTCAAGTTGGGCAACAAAGAGTTCTTGCCGTAAGCGACCGCCAATTGTCGCTTCTTCAACTCCCAACGTTCTTGACGTAGGCTGGGTTGGAAGGTGAGTGCTTCGTCCATCGCATCGTACCAATTGAAGACGACGGCAGCCTCCGTGGGTTCGTCGGCTGGGCGAATCAACCGACCGTCGGTCATGGCAATGCCCATCAAGAACCGCAAGTTATTTTCGGCGTCCAACAGCGAAGCATAGGCCCGTTCCATTTCGGCGCGGAAGAAGAAGAACTGTTCCCGAGCCTGGGCTTCTTCGGTCCGCGATTTGTCACCACCGGCTTTGACAACCTCATTGGTCGTCCGCCAAGTCTTGATCGCGGCATCACGTCCGTCTTTCGCGGCTTGGTAGCTGCGATAGGCGGCGTACAAATCCCAGTAGCGAATTTCGACATTGGCCACCATGTTTTGCAATTGGCCTTCCAAGTTGGCCAGCTCCTGATCGGTGTTGATCCGAGCAAAGATCACCGGCATCCGATTGATCAGTTCGCCGCGACCACGCAACAGTGGTTGGCGGAATTCGGCTTCCAAGGACGTTGAGTAGAAACTAGGCAGAGCCTGCAACGTGTTGGGCAAGTTGTTGGTGGTGTAACCGGTCACGTTGCGCAGAAAGAATTGCGTACCCGTTGCCGACTTCTTGGCCAATTCCATTTGGAAGTTGACTTGGTCTTGGTTGAAGACATTGTTGTTCGAGTCCAAGATGGTGTTGCGTGGGCGATCCAAACGCTCCCAGTTCAAAGCCGAGGTCAGCTGGGCATCGAACTCCGCTAGAGCTGCTTCAACCCCTTGGTTGACATCCAAGCTTGTGTTCGACAGTTCTCGACCCGCGGGGTTGATTTGGCCCGGCGTGCCGACGACCCCTGGCTCTGTTTCCCGGATCGCGGCATTGTACATCGTGCCCGCTTGGTTCACGTTGTTGATCAAGTTGTCCACGCCTGGGGCAACGCGATTCTCTTGCAAGCCCGGCGTGCCATAGCCGCGAATCAGTTTGTTGTTGAGAAGCGAGGTTGCAATGGCCTCTTCCAAACTGAGATCCCAAAAACTGCCAAACTGGTTGTTCTGGACCGTAAGCGGCTCGTGGGCTTGAGCGACCTCGGGCAACGGATTGATTTCCACATCCGGAAATTCCAAGTCGGTCGCCTTGTCCAGATAATTGGCCAATTGGCCATCACCACGCCGGTAGATTGGTTGACGGGGATTGCAACCGGTAAACAGCACCGCGGTGATAAGGAGAACATACCATTGGGGGTGGGAGTACCAACGCATTGCTCTGGGCATCCTGGCTGAGCCGTCGGGAAACCGGACGAGCAGGCACACGCGTGCCAACATTGCCGACTTCCACTAATAGCAGTTGAGTTACCCCCCCGGGTAAGGCACGATAAACACGTGCCACCGGATATAAAAATCCGGTTTCATCAGCAATGATCGGCGGCACGGGCCGTAAACTTAAGCCAATCGCTACAGCTTAACAAAAATGTGTCAGAAGGATCGCTGAAGTGCTAGCAGAAAAGCAAGGTGGTTTAGCTGGCACTGGGTAACGCGTTCGCCCGAAGCTGGTGGCCCAAGACTGTTACGCTGAGGGAGAATCTTCCGCCTGAGGCTCATGATTGAATGAATAATGATTAATGAAGAATGAAAAATTCAAAATGCAACAAACGTTGCGGGTCAGACTTTGTAATTGCTGGCCGTAAAGGTCAGCATTTTGCATTTTTCAATTTCCATTTTTCATCAATCATTCCTTCATCGCTCCAGTAGAGGCTCGCGAATCTTGTGAACCGACGATGACCATCCTTCGAAGGAGCCTCGCTCTTTTCGTTCGCGCTTGTTACCGCGGTTTGGCGCCACGTGGTGCTACTGTGCCCAGCGTTGCATGGCGTGATCGGCTAAAGTCGGTGCCAAGCGATCCAACAGCACGAGAGACTTGCCACCCAGGGTCAGGATCACGTCGTGGCTGCCTTTGGTCATCGCTCGAATCGTGGCGGTGGCCACTCGCTTGACGGGTGAAGCTCGGGCGGACTTCCATTTCTTTTGGGTGGTGTCTTGGATCGCGTGGTCGAAGAAATCGGAATCCGTGGTACTGGGGCTGATCATGGTCAGATCGATGCCCAAGGGCGCCAGTTCCGCGCGCAAGGAATCGCTGAGGCCATGCAACGCGAACTTGCTGGCGCAGTATTCGCTCTTGAGCGGGACGGCGCGGTGCCCGAGCACGCTGCCCATGTTGACGATGATCGGTTGTTGGCCCAGCTGCAACAGGGGCAGTGCCAAACGGATCAGCTCGACTGGGGCAAAGAAATTGACTTCCATGACTTGCCGCAGGGTCGCGGGGGTTGAATCGGCAAAACGTCCCAGCGCGCCGACTCCGGCGTTGTTGACCAAGCCATCCAATCGGCCCCAATGTTTTTGAACATGGTCCATGAGGCTCGTGCGAAAGTCGGCGTCCGTAATATCGCCGGCAAGGAACTGAATGTCGTGGTCGGGGTGCGCTTGACGGACCTCGCAAACGAGCGAATCCAGGAGTTCGCCGCGTCGGGCCGTGACCAACAGGCGTGCCCCAAGACGAGCGAGTTGTTGGGTCAGTTCGCGTCCAATGCCGCTGGAGGCCCCAGTGACCAGGATGGTTTTATCGGCTATTTTTCTTTTCACGTTGCGCCTCACTGGCCTTGGACCAAGGTGGGTCGAAGGCGTTTTCGTTCGGTCGAGTTTGGGCCACGTTCTGGCGGTAGCGACGCTGGCCGCAGCGTGGCGCGGGCTGTTGACCGTCCACGTAACCTTAACCCACAGGCTAGGTGATCGCCATGCCCGCTCCATTGACGCCCTTCCACGTTGCAATTCCCGTGCGAAACATCCCCGAGGCTCGGTCGTTTTACGGCGGCGTTTTGGGGTTCCCGGAAGGTCGCAGCGACGAGCGTTGGATCGACTTCAACATGTTTGGCCACCAGTTTGTCGTCCATTTGGATGAGCGATTGGCCCAGGGAGCCGGAACGGAACACGCTCACAATCCGGTCGACGGTCACGCCGTACCCATCCCCCATTTTGGCGTGGTGTTGGAACTGGACCAGTGGCAGGCGTTGGCCGACAAGGTCCGAGCGGCGGGGGTGGCGTTTGTAATCGAGCCGTATATTCGTTTTTTGGGGCAACCGGGGGAGCAGGCGACAATGTTCTTTTTGGACCCCTCGGGAAATGCCCTTGAATTCAAGGCCTTTCGCGATATCGCGGGTCAACTGTTCGCGACCTGACCACCGGATGGGAGGACCAAAATTTTTCGGCTTCCGCTGGATAGGTTTTTCGTGGTAAAAAGAATAGAATAGAGGGCGGCTCAAGTGTCTTGGGCCGTCGACGCGTGGCGACGGTTGGTATCGTCGAATCAATCCACGGGCGTTTTCATCCATCCCATCCATTGAGGGTTCCACTATCCCACCTACCAATCTGAACAATCGGATCAACGAACAGATCCGGATTTCACCTGTCCGCGTGATCGGTGTTGAAGGAGAACAATTAGGAGTCATGCCGGTCCGCGACGCCTTAGCCAAGGCCAAGGAATCCGGGTACGATTTGGTTGAAGTGGCGGCCGAAGCCCGACCACCCGTTTGCCGCATTATGGATTACGGCAAGTTCCGTTATGAAAAGACCAAACGCAGCGGCAAGAACAAAGCGCATCAAACCCGACTAAAGGAAATTCGACTTCGTCCCCGTACGGGTGACCATGACATCGAGTTCAAAGTCAAGCAAGCGATCGGCTTCTTACAAGACAAAGATAAGGTCCAAGTCACGGTCGTTTATAAAGGCCGCGAATTGGCTCACATCGATGAAGGCGAACGCGTCATTCAGAGTGTGATTGAAAAACTGGCTGAATACGGTAAGCTCGAATCGCCACCCAACCGCCAGGCCAAGAAGGTCATGTGCACGATTGCTCCGAAATAGCTTCGTGCCCTTGGGCTCCGTCTCGCGTTCTTTCTGGTGCGCATGCTTCGTTTGATTGCCCGGTTGTGTAATGGTAGCACAGCAGACTCTGACTCTGCTTGTCTAGGTTCGAATCCTAGCCGGGTAACTGTTCGCGTACCTTTGCAAATCAACGTGTAATGGAGCTTGCCCTCGATGAACTCGCAACCTAGCCAACGACCCAAGTCGGAATCGGCAACGGCATCTCGACGTACCTTTATTCAATTAGGTTCGATGGGCGTCGCATCTCCGCTACTCATGACGGCCTCTGAAATGGTCGCTGCCGGGATGACACCTGAGAACCAACCGCTACGAGCCACACGTCCTCAACCACAAGGACCCGTCAAGGTGGTTGCATCCGGCAACGGATTGGAAGCAACGCGTTTGGCCTATGAAAACATGGTGGCGGGGGCCGATGTTTTGGATGCCGTGATTGCAGGCGTCAATTTGGTGGAAGACGATCCCAACGATACGTCGGTGGGATATGGCGGGCTCCCCAACGAACGTGGGGTCGTGCAGTTGGATTCGGCGGTCATGCATGGACCCACGCATCAGGCCGGCTCCGTCGCCAGTCTCGAAGGGATCAAGAATCCGTCCCAAGTCGCGCGATTGGTAATGTGGCGCACGGATCACGTCTTATTGGTTGGACCGGGTGCGCTGGAGTTCGCGCGGGCGCATGGCTTCGAAGAGCAGAACTTGCTGACCGATCGCAGTCGTCGCATCTGGCTGAAGTGGCGTGAAAGCCATTCGTCGAAAGACAATTGGTTCACGCCGGAAGAGAGCATGGAGCCGGCGCGCTCCCAACAAGAAGCGGCGGAAGACAGCGACCAGCAGGCTCGGGTTGTACCTCGCGCGTGGGATCAGGACGATCGCTACAACACCCATGGCTACTACGACCACGGTGGCGACTTGGATGTGTTGGCCCGGCGAATCATGGCCGTGCCGCCCACGGGCACCATTCATTGTTCGGGTCTAGATGCTGCCGGTGATCTGTCTTGTGTGACCACGACCAGTGGCTTGGCGTGGAAGATTCCCGGACGGGTTGGCGATTCGCCGATCTTGGGCGCGGGGCTTTACGTGGACAACGAAATTGGATCGTGCGGTAGCACCGGTCGCGGCGAAGCCAACTTGCTAAACTGCAGTAGCTTTGCGGCGGTTGAATTGATGCGTAGTGGCATGACCCCCGTCGAGGCCGGTTTAGAAATCTTGCGACGAATTGCGAAGCACACCGAACCTCGCCATTTGGAAGCCGATGGCAAACCCGATTATGGTTTGCAGTTTTATTTGATTCGCAAAGATGGCCTACACGCGGGGGTCACCATGCGCGGCCGAGGTCAATTCGCGATCACCGATGAAAACGGTACTCGTCACGAAGCATTGGTCGCGCTGTTCGATTGAGAACCACTATTGCGGCCGAGTCCCCTTACTCTGGGCGGGCACATTTTGGGCAAACGCGTGCATGACCGATGGCTGTAGCAGCACGATGAGCGAATACACGCCCAGCGCCAACGCTGTCGGTGCGCAGTAACAGGTCAGCAATGTGCCAAACCCCAGACAATTCGCGATAATCGCAAACATGCGCCGACGGAATCGGAAGGCCCCGTAACCAGCAAACATCCGCAGAATGCCAATCGTCGATATAGCCAAGCCGAAAATTCCGTAAACGACGCCAATGATCCAAACGGGCGGGTCACCGGGAGCCGCGCGTTGATCCATGGCAATCGCGATGGGAAGGAAGCCAGCGATCACCAATAGCAGCAAGCCCATCGCCAACTCCAATCCACCCTGGACCATCATCAGGATCCCGATGACCGGCACTTGTTGAGGAAACGAATCGTGAGGTGGATAACCGGAGCCATACGGCCCGTTTGGATTGTATGCCTGAGCCGATAGTGGAGCCGCGTAGGGATTGTCTGATTTGGGCGTTGGGTTAAATCCTGACAACGAAAAAATCCTTGCGCAAACGAAGCAAGACCACGAAAAAGCTCGTGACGAGTTCGATTATGCTTGAACGCAGCCGCCGAGCAAAGACGGGCGAAGTTTGAGCTGAGCAACCAACGATGATTCGAACGCTAGTGCTTTGGCTCAACCAAAACTTGGGGTCTGGTAAAGGGGTCAGGAGTCCATTGTGCGAAGCACCCGAAAGGCCGTTCCGCCAATTGACTCCTGACCCCTTTACCAGACCGACCCCAAAATTAAATGGTGACAAAGCACTAAGGAGTTGGAGACTTCGCGGCACATGCCAACAGCCCGGGGTTCGATTCGCAGGTCGCAGCCACCGAGTCCCGCTGGGCTGCTTCCGTAGCCTGCTTCACGACTTCGGCTAGCTGGAGCTCCTGATTCTGCAAATATTCCGCGATCGAGTGACGCTGGTAACCTGTGTGGGGTGTCCAGGGTTCGGAACGGCGAGCACCCAAGACCACGAAGTTATACGGAAACAACTTGCCCTCGCGTTCGTAAACGTTCAAAAAGGCTTCCACAGGCAAGTCCTGCACTTGTTTGGCCACTTTGACCCATGCATTGGAGTCTTCGGCACTAAAACGCGGCGCGAGCGTCAAGGTTTGCAACTCCGGGCAGTTCTGCACGAACTCTTGCAACAATTGGGTCTCTTCTAAAAGCTGGATGTCCACCACCCGATCGAACAGATCCAGATTCCATCGCTGGCAAAAGGGTTGCAAGAATTTTGGACCGCGGTAGTCGACCACTACCCTATTCGGAGGGCTTCACGTAAGAACAAGTAATTCCCCTCCGGAGGAAGGCTTTTCGATGCTCAACGTAAGCGACAGCGATTGTTGCATGCGATTCAGCAAAGCGGTTTCCCGTTGACGCTGATGCCAGGCATCCGCGACCCAGGCCATCGCCACCGCCACCACGGCGACCAACACGAGCGACATCTTCAAGGAGATTCGGCTCAAAGTCCCCAGCCAGCTTCGTCGTCGTTTTTGGTTCATCCATTGGTCCTTTGATCGATCTTCAACCCCAGTTCGTGTGGCGAGAAGACTCGCAACCCTATCACAACGCATCGGTCCCCGCAATAAAAATCTGAGCAAGTTGTTCGTAACAGACCCCCGAAAAGCCCGAAAAAACGCGGGGGAACGGCGAATTCAAGCACGACTTTCTGGGAACCCCATTTACAATCAAGATTGAAACTTGCAGGGAAGGCCGCATTTCGACGTCAACCTGAGTCCTTGCGGGCTGTGGAGTTCGTGTGGGGTCGCCAGTCCCTTGGCGGCTTGCCTGCAAGATTGCAATGCACGCGGTGGGTATTTCGATGAAGATCCAGTCATGTTCCTTTTGGTGCCTCTTGATGTTGGGCACCTTATTGCCAACGGCAACCCCATCCTTGTCGGCGCAAGACGTTTCCGATCGAGCTTCTGTGGCGCTGACGGGCCCTGACAGCCAAGTCGCTCCCGCTGAGTATCTGGAAGTATCGCCGGAAGAACTGCCTCCCGCTGCCAACCATGCCGTCGAGGCGGTGCCTCCCAATTCGCGAGCTCCTGATTCTTACTCGGAGCTGCGATCTTTGTTTGCACCACACCGCTTCGATGGCCTGGAGTCTTGGCATAACTTGCGAATTTGGAATCTCCCTTACGGCGTCTGGGTCCTATCCAACGAAATGGATCCACCCCAGCCAATTCGCCACGCGGATCCAACCGGCTTGGCTCCGGCTTGTTTTTCAAGTCTTCAAGCTGAAGGCGAAATCACTTTGTATTTTGCGCGCTCCAGTCTCGAACTGTACGATCCGACCGAAAGGTTCGAAGCTAAAGTTCGGTTGGTGCCCCATCAAACGGTCGATTTTGACTTTGCTCGAGCGGGTGGAAACACGGGATATGGCAACATGGTCAAGACAAAGTTATTGGTCGATCTGCCGAAGCCAGCGAAAGAAACGAGCCATTCGCTTCCGGTCGCCTCACCTGCCGTTGCCCCAACCGCTCGCGTCGCAGCGAACGACGGTGACGCCATCTCGAACCTGATCCGGTGCCGAGATCTTGATCCAAGCGTCTTCTCGGACCGACTCCGAATTTCGTTTGCCTCGAACCTGGTCGTTCTTCCCGCCGAAAAACTGGGAAACGTTCGCTTGTGCCAAATCGCGATTGAAGACAGTGATCGACAGCGATTGACTGACAAATGGACCCTGCACGGAAAACTGGAAGTCGACGCGCCCGGCGGTCCGTTTGTTTTGACGAAGGAAAGCTCGGATCGGTTCGAACTTGAAGTGGATGTCGCAAATCTGCCAACTTCCAATGATCCGAAACATAAAGTCTTGGTGTTGAAGGAAACGGGACTCAGCCTGCAAGTCAAATTGCAGAATCCGTTGTTGGTCGATAGCACGATTTACCAGCATCCACTATCTGCCTACCTAATTCGGTTGGGCAATGCCGCCGAAGGCACGATCCGTCTGACCGACGTCAAGTTGAAACTCAATGGCATCACACTGGACGACACTTGCACTGCGGACATTTCGGAAATACAGATTAGATTTGTGAAAGAGTGAGGGGGATTCAAATGAACGTGTTTGATGAGTACGTGGAATCGCTATTGCATTTTAATCTCAATTTCTACCTCGCTTTTTCGCCGGAACGTGGGCGGACGGTCGGCGAACTTGTCACGATCATTAGTTCGGCGTTGGCTCGCAGTGGGGTTTCCTGTACCGCTGCCGAAGTGAACCAGAGTATTGAAAAGCGAATTGCCATCCAAGATGGTTTTGTTCAGGCATCGCACGATAAGATTTGGTTGAATTTTGTTTCGTCATTAGCATCGGCGCAACCAATACCCCCTGCTCTGCCGACCGCGCCGACCCAGCCAAATCCGGTACCGATGGTGGCGATGGCCGCTGCTCCTGCTGCAGTCGATCCGCCGTCGGCTGACGCGGTCGTGGGTGCTCCTTTGGGTGCGGCATCACTCAGTTGGGAGCAGCAAATCTGGAACACGGACTTTGCAACCGTGGCCGCGGCGGAACATGACGTCAACGCCTCGGATTTTCCGATTCGTTTGCTGGTTGCCGCCTACGGCAAACTCCGCAACGTGGCGAATGATTCATTCAAGGAAGAGTACGGGCAACGACTGCGCGATGTTCTCAACAACCTCGTTGCCGGCAATAAACTGAATCGCTTGAGCCTCGCTCGAGTGGTGTCACTGACAAACTTTGGCGAAACGTCGACCAAACCGGCTATGTTTGCCTCCGGCAAAGTGATTGCCCTGTTGACAGGTTGGATCGCCAAAAAGTCGAACTAACAGGAACGACAGGCCTCATGCCTAATCGAAGTCACGGAAGTTCGGTGCGAGGCTGCAATGGGCTCCGGAAGCGATCATCAAACGGTTCGGCTGGGATGCCGTCGGACCCCATCGAACGAAAGGCTTCTGGGCGACGGTCGGGTGTTCTGAATCCACGGCGGGTCGGATCCGCGTCATCCTTCAAGTCCGGATAAACGTAGCCATTCGGATGATAGGGTGACGGCAACGAGTGTTCGCGGTACAGGTCGGGTCGGTAATGTTCGTCCTCGGGCGTGATCTGCAGGAAGTTGTCGACGTTGCGGCTCGATTCGTCAAACACATGCTGCCGAACCATTTGCTGACGGCCGCGCGCTACATGACCCGCATTGCGAATATCGTCATATCCCAGTTCTGCGACGTGCTGGGCCCAAGCCAAGCCCATCAAATCGTACAAAGTCGGATAAACGACGCTGCGTCCTAAGATGATGTTTTGTTGGATGCTGGACTCTTCGCTAGGAGCCGGACGAAACAGTCCACCCACCACGGGCGCGTTTTCCAACATCGGCACGCCGCGTGATGTTCGAGCAGCCTTGAGCGCGACTTGATATCGGCCCACTTCGCGCAGCTCGAAACTGGAGGTTTGCACTTGGGTGTGAATAAAATGACGTTTGACGCGGCCAAGATGTTTTTCGTCCGCTCGCACAGGTTCGCGTAACTCCGTGGTGTACAAGTAGGTCAAGTCGTAGACCAATGAATCTCCATCCGGTTGAATCACTGGGCGAACTTCGAATCCTGTACCGGTCTCGAACTGATAGATTTCGGGATCAGGGACCAGGCTTTGCAAATTGGAGCCCAAGCTTTCGGGATTCTGGGTGGCCGACAGGGCGTGGAACTGCTGAGGCGCGGTCTCGGACAAGCCACTGGGCAACATCTTCCGCACCGATTCCGCGGGGACTCCACCGCCACTTAATTGGTAGGCGGCCAAGAAGGTCGGGTCTTTCAACAACGCTCCATAGTCGTCGACCAACGCTTTAGCGCCTTGCATGGCTTCGGCAACGCGGATCTGGCGTTTGGGCAAATCAAACTCCATCGTCGCTTGCGGCAGGACCTTCAGCAACTCTCGGTTATTGCCCAACACCGTCGTGCGTTCCACTTGGCTCAGCGCCACTTGATGCCCGCGGGCCGCAGTACGAATACATACCAAGTTGGGGTCGTAGAATTGGACTTGAAAATCGTCTTCCAAGGCAAAGGTCATTCGCTTGAGGAAGTTGTCGATCGAACTAATGTGGGCTCGTGTGCCTTCCAGTAGGTCCATCGACTTCTCTTCATGTTCGTCGATCAAGTGATCCAGCAACTTCAAGTGTTGCAGCGGTTGTCGGTTTTCGGCCAGGAATTGTTGGTTGGCGTCAATCGCAATGCCCGCGGTCAATAACTGAACGATGGTATCGACGGTCGTTTCATGTTGCTTTCTCCAAGTATCGGCGCCCAGCGGAATCAAGTCTGTAATTTGCTGGAGCGTCATCAGAATCTGTTCGTAGTCGACCGCCTGTTTGCCTGACGCCACGGCCACTTCGCGATAGGCATTTTTGATCGCTTCCGAGTCTTGTAAGCTCTGTCTGTTCGCGGCTCGCAATTTTTCATTGCCGGCAAGAATTCGAATACCTAAAGTGTTGATAGCATATTCAATGCTGTCCAAGTCCGTACTCGTCAGATCGGAGATCAATGTTTCTAGTCGCGGGCGGTCAAGTTCCTCCAGCAGCTTTAGTGTAGCTCCGCTTCGAATGACCGACTTCGCAAGCATCTCCTCGGCAGATAACAATCGGGAGAATCGTTCACGAAGTTCCCTCTCGAAACGGACACGATCTTGTGATAATCGTGTTTCGTCGGTAATCGCTGTACTTCGAACATCGGAGACCCAGTTCTTGTATGTCTCGATGGTTGCGTTGTACTCTTCGAAACTTGCGTCAAATTCTGATTGAGCAGCTTGGAACTTCGAGATGGCCGCCAACAGCTTTGCATAAGTCTCGCCCAATTGTTCACTGGCTGTACGCTTTTTGCTCAACAGTTCCGTGCGTGAATTAATCGCTTCCGTTCGCAATTCGGTTAATTGGTTCCGCTCCAACACCGCGTCTTCCGACAGGCGTTGATCCATCAATCCCCGTTCCACAATCCGTTGCTTGAGTTCGATTTCAGCGATCAGCTGGCTCTTGTAGATCTGTGCCAAGCGGATGAACTCCCGCTGCATGGGATTGAGCGTCGCGTCTTGCCAATCGCCTTGGGCAAAGAAGTTCTGAAAGTTCAAAAACTTGTAAAAGTCCGCGGCGTTGGTTACCGCCATCTCGGGTGTGTACAACGGGCATTCGCATTGATGCTTCCGGAACACACTCCGCATTTTTTGTTTGCACTCCTCAAGACAGTCCGGCAAGTACTGGCAAGGAATGGACTTGTTGATCATCCGGTACTCGAACTCCATGGTTGCCAGGTCGTTCAAGATGTACTGCTGGAAACGTTCCAAGATGCGTTGCCGCACGGAGTTCTTCGCCAGTCCAATCAAGAACAAGGCGCGATTCCGTGAGATCGAATCCATCGAGTGCAACGACAAGATTTGGTTTTCGGTATGCAGGAATTCGCTGTCCATGCGATACAGGGTGTCGACGAAATCTTGGCCGAAGAAGCCATAGAGATAACGCATGTCGCGGCCCATTTGATCGCGCTCCCAAGGCTGGCCGTTTTCCTGAGCGACTTCCGCGGCCACCTCCGATACACTGCGCGACAGGAACACCAACGACTGATTCGTCAAAAAGCGACCCGCATTGATGTAACCTTCGACCAACTGGACGGTCTCTTCCAACTGTTCACCTTTTTCGCCGTTGATTTGGATGGTTTGCAGGTCGACCTTGACTTGACCTACCGGCGTATCGATCTGATGGATCATGCGGCGAATTTGGTTGATGCCTTCAATCGGCCCGCGCAGTTGGATGGTGCCTTCTCCAATCACGCTGACACTGGTTTGCATTACCGGGTCAAAGGAGTCGATATCACCCTTCGCATACGTGTTCGGATCTTCTTGGGCTGCGTCCAGTTCGCGCAAGAATTGGGCTCGGATCAGACGTGACTCTTGGTTATCCAAAGACCGGGCCAAGTCGTTGAGTTCTTGTTCCCTGAGTCGCAGGTCCGCGACGTCGGCTCGCCGTTGATTGAAGTCGGTGACCACTTGTTGGAGCTGCGATTCAAAGTCACTGACTTTGGTGAGCTTGGTATTGTCGGTCCCGGGTGCCAAGTTGGCTTCCGACACCAGTGCCAAACGCCCGGACCCATCGGAAACCACGTACAGATCTTTGGGCACGCCGGTGAGTTGCTGCATCACGGATTGAGCTTCTTCGGCGTTGGTAGCCAGAGCCGCTAGTTCTTGCTCGGCCTCGCGCGTTCTTCGGGCCGCATTTTCGGCATCGATCTGAGCTGCGCGACGTTTGGCGGTGGCGTCTTCGGCTTTGTCGCCGGCTATTTGAGCGCGGCTTTCTTTGGCTCGTACATTAGCCAAATTGTATTGTTGGGCTCGACGATTGATGATCTCAGCCACGCGATCCGCATCGCGATAGTAATACAACTTCACGACGCGTGTGACCACTCGTCCCGACGGTCGAACTTTGTTGTTGTCCGAATGCCGACCGGCATCCGCGGGAACCACAAACGGCGGGTACTCGACCGCCGGGCCACTTGGACGTTGCCCGGTTACGGACACCGTCGTCTCAAAAGGTCCCATGGCGTTTTCGAGACGGTCCTGAAACGAGACGGCCGATTGGTCCGACTTTTTCGCGCCTTTTACTTCGACTCGAATCAACGTGTTCACGGTCTTTTTCAAGAGGATCATGATCTCGCCGTTGACGACCGAAAATTGGCCGCCGGCTGGACTTTCCAACAAATTCTCCGCGTCCGGTATGGATTTGACAGTGAACAGTTCCATCGCATATCCGGCGGCGGGATTTTCTTCTGCCACGGTCATCACCAATGCCCGAGCACCAAAGTTGTCTTCGATCGGTCGCACGCTCACAATTCGTGGCGGCAGCAGGTCGATGTGGATTGGAAAGGGGGCCGATTCAATTGCCAAGCCTTGGCCCGTTGACGTTCGTCGATAGGTGACCACGAAGCGACCATTGCCTTGGAAATGATCTGGGAGCGTTTGGAATCTTCCAGAGAACGTGATCGGATTGGTTCCGGAGGTCACGGGAATGGTTTGCCCAAAGCCGACGGTCGGGCCATTCTCTAACTGCAGTGCCAAGTCGGCCTCGCCAGGAACGCCCAGTTCTTCCGAAATCGTGATCTTAAACGTATGGGTTGCTGCAGCAGTTGTCGAATTGATCGTGCTCGGTACCGCTGCCTCCACTTTGCTGATCTTCTGTGCGTGAATTTCATTTGCACAAACCAACAAGAACAGCCCGATCGAACAAACGGTCTTGATATTTAGGAATGGATTCATGGCTAGAAACTTGCTGTTAGGACGAATCGGAGATTCTCGGGGCTCAGTGTGAGGTACGTTCGCGTTAATCGGGCCAGCGAATAAAACGTCCTTCGCCTTGCGTCTCTTGTTGCACGCGACGGATTTGGTTGTCGCGTGCGTCCAGGGCTCGCTGATCGCCTAGCGATTGCAAGTAAGCCTTGCCGGGCAACAGGTCACTGATGGCTTGGGTCGTTTCGATCACGGTTCCGACGCCGCGATCACCCAACACCGCCATTCCCGCACCGGTCTGTTTGATGTCGTCGTGAGCCTGATGCAGCGCCTGCACGGTGTTGCTATCGCGAATGGCCTCGTGCCGATCGTGCCAATGATCGAACAGACTTTGGGTATGGCGTTTGATCAAAGAGGGAGCCTGCTGCGAGACGACGACTCGAGGTTGCAGCGGGTTGAAGCTGGGAAACCGCACCACGGTGCTTTGCCCGTCCGGATAAACGTAGGCAAAATGGGTGCGATGGTATTCGACGCGCGGGGCGCCGTCGGCCAGCATCACGAAGAACTCGATCGGTTGGCCGGTGGCCGGATGCACGGTTACCACTCGAGTTCGTCCGCCGCTAATGATGGGACATTGGTAACTGGAGCGTCCGCTGTGGTAAAAGCGATGGATGTGGGTTGGGCAGTTTTCGGGCGAGAGAGAAGAACCACTGAGATTCGCCAGCGGATAGACGGTCGCTTCTCCAGGCAATCGCAAGCGGGCCGCCAAACTAGGTGACAAACACAACGGGGCCGGATGCTGGGCTGCTTGCACCGGATAATAGCCTGCCTCCACGATCTCCACATCATTGAGCCCATCAGCATAGGCCAACGGAGCCAATGTCGCCAAGCTAACCAACGCACCCAGCAATCGTAGTGCCCATCGGGGCGCCAACATTTTCGCTAGCATTCCACCGCCCTGCCGTGAAAAGAGAATCGACCTCATACTCGCTACGGATACATCCCATCTGCGCAGAACATGGCCAAGCCAAACTGGACAAACGCCGGCGCTATTCTTCATAGATCGAACTCGATCGCGAAAAACCCGCAGATCAAATTCAGTAAAATTTGCATAATCGCCAAAGTTCCTGCGTGCTGCTCGAGAACTTGAACCCATGCCAGCAGTCACTGCGGAGTTTTGGAAAGCTAGAGAAGCCGCGGAAATACCTGCGACCACGAAAAACACGAAAAGCAAATACCCTTGATTCTTTTTGTGTCTTTCGTGGCTACCGGATTAGCCGGGCCGGAGCTGAGCCGCGCAAATACCTTCAACCACGAAAAACACAAAAAGCACGAAATACAAATACCCTTCATTCGTTTCGTGACTTTCGTGGTTACGGATTTTTAGCTTTTCTCGTACCAATCGTAGTTACGCAAAACTACAGTACCAATCGGAGGGCCGTAGCTTTCGGGTAGGCGCCGAAGTTAACCAGTATGCCAAGTTTCATACGGGTAGCTCTTAAATAGTTGATTACCTGTGCTTTGTGTTCTGGGGCGATTTCTCTTACGGCTTTGAGTTCGACAATGATCAGGCCGAAGCATATGAAATCCGGCTTATACGTCTGCTGAAGCGGCGGACCTTTGTAGTTCAATTTCAACTCAGTTTGGGCAGTGAATGGGATATTTCGAAGTCGCAGTTCTCTTTCCAGGCACTCTTGGTAAACCGGCTCGAGGAATCCACAGCCCATTTCTCGATAGACTTCGAAGATCGCGCCTTGGATTGCGTAGCTTTCATCTTTGAACAGGATCGTTTCGCTCATAAGGGCTCCTTTCGTATCGCGATCAGCGTAAAGGTCTGATGAAAATGGTAACCAATCGTGGCAAGCCTAACAAATGGTGTAGATGGTAACCACGAAAGTGACGTAAGTCACGAAAAGAATGGAGGGCATTTGTGTTTCGTGCTTTTTGTGTTTTTCGTGGTTGCTGGCATTTCCGCGGTTCAGCTCATGCCGGTGTAAAACAAGTAACCACGAAAGTCACGAAAGACACGAATAGAGTGGAGGGCATTTGTATTTCGTGCTTTTTGTGTTTTTCGTGGTTGCTGGCATTTGGGAGGCTCGGCTTACATGGTGCAAAACGCGAGCGGATTACGTTAAGCTAACGAGGGACCAAAATCCTTCACTAGTCACGATCGGAAATTTGAACCATGCAAGCTGCCTATATCACACGAACCGGGGGGCCGGAGGTTATTCAGTTTGGTGAACTGCCGGAGCCAGAGCTGCGACCGGGCTCCGTACGGATTGCGACTCGGGCGGTGGCTGTAAATCCTATCGATACCTACATCCGCAACGGCGCCAACTATTGGCCGCTGCCCAATCCCTATATCCTCGGCAGCGATTTGGCCGGAGTCGTCTTGGAAGTCGCGCCAGGCGTTGTTGGTTTGCAGCCGGGCATGCGAGTCTGGTGTACCAATCAAGGATTGCAAGGACGACAAGGAACGTTTGCCGAACAAGCGGTGGTCGATGCCGCGTGGGTTTATCCGATGACGGCCCAAGTCCCGTTCGAACATGCCGCTGCAGTGGCCTTGGTCGGTGTCACCGCGCACTTGGGTTTGTTCCGCGAAGCGAAGTTGCAAGAGGGCGAGTCGATCTTTGTCATGGGTGGTGCCGGCGGCGTCGGATCGATGGTGATCCAAATGGCCAAGATCGCCGGCGCTCGAGTTTTGACCTGTGCCGGCTCCGACGCCAAGGTCCAACATTGCCGAGACTTGGGCGCGGACGTGGTCTTCAACTACCACACCACCGATCTACAAACAGCCATCTTGGAAGCCACGGATGGACGTGGCGTCAACGTGTTTTGGGAAACCCGTCGCGAACCGAACTTTGATTTTGCCGTGGCCGTCATGGCGCCGCGCGGACGCATGATCTTGATGGCTGGCCGCGACGCTCGACCCGTTTTTCCCGTTGGCCCGTTTTATGTCAAAGGTTGTCAGCTGCATGGCTTTGTGATGTTCGCGGCCACGGCGGAAGAGATGGAAGTCTGTGGCCGAGACATCAGTCGCTGGCTGGATGACGGCGTACTCCGCGGCCTGATTGGCCGACGACTACCACTCCAGCAAACGCGGCAAGCCCATGAACTCCAAGAAGCCGCGACCGTCCAACGAACCGCGGACTTGATGGGCAAGATTGTATTGGATGTGGGTACGGGACGCTGATCCGATCACAAGCTGCACGGGGGACGCACCAACGCTCCTGTGGGGCACCAGTCTCTTCCGCGCACTCCGAGTCGCCGCGTGTTCAAAACCTTACCAAGTCAGCGGCAACAAACTCAAGCCGCTTGAGGACAAGCAGTCCAAACTTCGCCGCGGGATTCCGTGTGAGGGGCGGCATGGTAGAGTTGGAACATGCCGCTGGGAGGCTGCCGCAGTCCGGCGTTTTGTTCGATCAAATGTCGTTCCATCAAGCGCCATACCAGCGGCCGATAAACGATTCCCCGCAACAAGTTCATACGTTGGGGTTCGCCTAATCCTTGCAGACAAACAATCGTGCCACGTTTCATCATGGTGCCCACGCTGCCCGTCACGTTACCACCCAATATGATCGTGCCGGCCAACATCTCGGTTCCTGACTCCTGCGAATCTCCCTCCACCACGACCATTCCGCGTCGCATGCGTCGCCCCAGTCCGCCCGCGGCCGAACCACGAATCACGACCACACCACCCGTCATGCCGCGGCGCCGAGCCGGCAAGGAAGCCGCTGCATACTGTCCACAACTGCCCTCGACAACGATCGTGCCGCCTTTCAAATCACTGGCCAGCCAATGTCCTGCATCTCCCGTTACTTCCAATCGACCTCCGCGCATTTCGCAGCCGGCATGGTCGCCCACGGGACCTTCCACGCGAACGTGGCCAGTGCATAAGTTGCGAGCCACATAATTCAGCCGCCCCGTATCGCCGCACCAAACCACGCCTGGTTGGTCTCCAACATGGTGGCATGCGAACAAGTCGCCAAACTCCAGCGTCTGGTTTCCCAAACGGATCACTTGGCGTTGCAGGTCGATCAACTCGGTAGCCGCGGCCGGTCCCGCTCCCGACGCTTCGATCATGGGCAAATCGACGAAAAATGGGAGCGTCTGCCGAGTGCAAATTTCGAGAGCCATGAACCTGACCTTTGGTGTTACTTCGCCAGGACCGGTTGGGTGGCGCTGTTTAGTTCGCGTACCAACGCCCGCAAGTTGTACTCGACGTAAGGCTGGTCCGCTGCCGGACCGTTGTGGCTCGCATTCGCCACTTGGAACAGACCGTCCTCGGGCACGAACAGCACGTTGTGCAAGTTGGAACTCATGGCCACCGGGCGACTCATGAGCCATTGCGCTTTTTGTTTGTCGATCTTGCCATAAGACTCCTGCACCCGTGCCCGAAGTTTGGTCAAACGATCTCCGGCCGACAAAAGCACCGTATCTTTGATGCCATCGCCCAACAGCGGATGCCCTTGCCCCGGGTAAACAAACTCGATCTTCTCGGGCGTCGCGGCAACACCCACGGCCGAGCGGTCTTTGCCGTCAGCAAACACATAATAATACTCGCAGGTCCGCGGGTTGTTGGACCACAGATCAATGACCTCTTGCAGCGTGTGGCATTCCTCCAGCCCACGACGCATCAACGTGGCCATCGGCACGCCATCCCATTGGCCTTCGCCGCGACCGCCCATCTCGCCCAACGAGACTTGTTCGTGGTTCATGCCGCTGACACTGCCGATGAATCCGGCGTAACCCACGGTGGCAAACGGGATCTTGCCATCGACGGCGATCACAAAGGTCGTGGCGGCGTCTTGGAGTCCGATCATGGTCATGTAGTCCAGAACTCGGCCGTGATAGAGTTTCCCGTCCACCGTCGCATCGCCGAACACGGCAAAACCCGAACAGTGAAACAACTCGGGAAACACATTCAAAACTTCCATTGTGTCGGTGGAGATCTCCAAGCTGTTGGCGAGCGCCCTGGTCTCGACCAAGTGATCCGCGGGAATGTGGCCCCGCAGACGCTCGTAGGCGACGGCCAAATCACGGCGGAACCAGCGTCCGGTTTGAATGGTCTGGACCGTCCCAAAGGCATGCAGCACCGAATCGATACAAGCCATCGATTGTGACTTGAGCAACTGCCCATGCGCGTGACCAATCTGTTCGGGTGTGCCCGACAACAGCACCAACCGTTGACCATCGACCCAACGCAATTCGCCGTGTTCTACCTTGGCGGTTGTCTGCCGGGGATTGATCAACGCGGGCGATGGCAACAGCACCTCCAACGTGCGGCGGAGCCCGCGACTTAAAGTCCGCTCCAGCTCATCACGGTCCAGGGTTTCGTGTGTCCAACCGGCCCACAACTGTTCACGCAGTTGGGTTTCGTCGCGCGGTGCCGCAAATTCAGCCGCCGGTGCAGTAACTTGTAAGGCAGCGTGCCATTCGCGATGTTGAATTTCGAAATGCGGAGTTGCATCGTTAGCTACTTTCTGGCGAATCCGCAGCTCTGTGCCTTCGCCACCCACCCACGACAGCGGCTCGTCTCCTGGGGCCAATTCCAATAAAGTTTTGACGGCCCCCGCCAGCGCTTTGGGATCGCCGCAAAAGACCATGGGCGCGAACGTGGCCACCACCGATCCGCGACTGATCAAGCGGTCGGTGATCCCCGGTAACTCCAAATGATCGGGACCCGCCAAGTCACCCTTCGCCAAATACACCACGCGGTGCTTTGGCAAGGCAAACGCGGTGAGCTGGGGTCGGCGAAAAATGCCGACCGCGTATTCCGGATGCGTTAGCTCCAAATCGAAAGCTTGGTCATCCCACTTGGCCAAACGGATATCCAAAGTTTGCACGCGACCATCGACCGGTCCGGAAACGGTTCCGGTCAACTCGAAGGTTCCAGCGGCTCCCGAAATCACTTCGAGCAACGGCGCGAACGACTCCGAGAAATCCTCACGCGGAACTTGGTCGTCCACGTCCCAGGCCTGAGTCGTCGTGGGCAGCATGTACCAACAACATACGAGACCGATCCAAGCCATTATCCGGCCAATGGTTTTTTGCTGCGGAACGGGTTGTTGCTGAAGTGAAACTCTCATGGGCACGGTTCCTTGTCACAAACAGTTTGGCAGTTCCGTCGTCGTGTGAGCACGTCCTACGATTGCAAGTGAATCCCCTGCAGTCGTTCCTGCAAGCGATGCAGTTGGGCGTCGCTGGTCATGTTGATCTCCAGCGGCGTCACGGTGATGTGTCCTTGTCGCAAAGCGAACACATCGGTGGGTGGATTGGGCTGTTCGGGCAACAGGTCGTGGGTCGCCCAGTAGTACCGACGGTTCTTGGGGCAATGCCCCGAATTGAACTCGATACCGTTGCGCCGACTCTCCATCGGAACCACACTGACCGGACACGGTTGATGTAAAGCCAGCGTAGGCGCATTGATATTGTAGATCAAATGTGATTTGTGTTGTTCAGCTGCCAGCGGCTTTTCCTCGCCGGCGCTCCAGTGGCCCTCGATGATCGGCTGCATGACGGGCCAGAGGACGGCCATGGCCCGCTCGTACGGGGCATCGTCTTGGTACTCGAGCGACAACGCGAAACTAAGGATCCCGGATACGGCCGCCTCAAACGCTCCACCCACGGTGCCCGAATAGTGAATGTTGATTCCCGCGTTCAGGCCACCGTTGATCCCACTGATCACGACATCGGGCCGCCATGGGCAAAGTTCGTACAGGGCCAGTTTCACGCAGTCCACCGGCGTGCCATCGACCGCATAGCCGCGAAATCTCAAGCCGTCATAGGCCTTGGTCGCAAACAACGGTGTGAGGAACGTGATCGAGCGACTCACACCGCTCTGCTCCCCCGAGGGGGCCGAAACAAACACCTCATGGCCCAAATCCAGCAAAAAATACTCGACAGCCCGCAGGCCAGCGGCATTCACCCCATCATCGTTGGTCAACAAAAACTTCATCCGTCGGTCCTGTAACGTTGCCCCAGAAACAACCGGTCCATTGTGCCCGACACGATGCCCACCGGCTAGTGCTTTGTCAAACCTTAATTTACACGTCACGACGCTTGCCAAAGCGTGATATCACTGGAAGTATCCGCATTAGGGTAAACACAGCATCCCGACTTCAGAACGTTGACGAATCACTAGTCGTCTTTGCGTTTTTCTCGTCCGTAAAGTTGTTCTTTCCGGAGCAATGGCAACAAAGGTGAGAAGTCATCCGTCCAGCGGATGTTGGTGTCCTGTTTCGGAAAGTTCCACTCGGCCGACTGAACCACCGGGTTGGCCCGAAACCATTCGTTTTCGGTCAACACGACCCACGACGAATGGTCCTGATACAACTGAGCGGGATCGTCTCGGTCAGGCGCATAAGAAATATACATCGCGTGGATGCCCAAGTCCTTGGCTTGCCGTTCCAAGAGCGGCGCCAGTTCGATAAACCGATTCGAAACGTGAATTGCTAAAAAACCGTCGGGCTTGATGCGACTCAAATACACTTGCAACGCTTCGATCGTCAACAAATGTTTGGGAATCGAGTCGCTCGAAAACGCGTCGGCAATCAAGACGTCGTAGCGGGGCTCGTCGTTTTCCGTCTCGCGTTCCAATTGAACCCGCGCATCTCCCAACGAGACATCGTTCTTGGCCTTGGCCTGATTCAAGTAAGTGAAATGATTCTTGGCCACGGCCACCACCTTGGGATCGATCTCGAAAAATCGCACCGTGTCCATCTCTCGGCCCCAAGTCACCACGGTACCCGTGCCCAGTCCAATCGCAGCGATGCGCAGTGGTGCGGCAGGCGGCGCGTCAGCACCTTCCAAAGCCTCGGGCGCTCCACCTAATTCGCCTTGCAGAAATCGCATGACAAGTCCCAATCCACTGCCCGGACTGTAATAACTGGTCGGCCGATGTTGCCAGGCGGGATCCGTGACTTGATAGCCATGCATCGTCTTGCCGTGGCTCAGCGAACGCTTGCCAGGTCGGTCTTCAACTTTCAATACACCATACTCGTTGCGGTATTGACCAACCACGGTTTCGCCTGTGCTGTCGCGGTACATCTTGATGGCCGCTGTGGCAACCCCGCCCGCTGCCACAATGCCCGTGATCAAGGTCAACCACGAACCAACCAGTTTGACAACGTTGCGTGACTTGCTGAAATATTCGCGGTAGACCCCCACCAACACCAGCGGCAGCGTGAACACGACGATCAAGATCAAGCTCAAGTGAAACTCGTAGTAATCGTTGAAGACAAAAGGCGCGATCAATGCCACCAACAAACCCCCGGCCGCTCCCCCGACGGAGATACACAAGTAAAAGGCCGTCAAACGCGACGGGTCGGGCTTCAACCGAGCCAACTCGCCATGGCAAATCATCGCCGCCGAAAACAACACGCTGCTGTAGGCAATGATCTGGGAACGAAAGATCTCGTGCAGACCTTTGTCCAACACGTAACAGGCAAACAATGCCGAACCACACAAGGCCACAAAAAACACGGGCCGCACGTACAAGCGTTCGTACTCAAAACAAACGATGAAGCTAATCAAATACAACGCCAGTGGCAAAATCCACAAGAACGGATGGGCACCGACTTCTTGCGTCAAGAAACTCGTCGTGGCCAACAATTGCACGGAAGCCAACATCGGCAACAACAACCACAACACCACCACCCACGGCCCCAATGATGCACCGGCCGGATTCGTGGTGTCATGTGTCTCTTTGGCGATCACATTTTCCGCGGTGACCGCCGACGAGGAACCTGCCGCTACCGCCAATCGTTGAAAACGATAGCCACACAACCCAACCAACAAAGCATAGGCGACCAAACCACCCGACCAATACCACGACTGCTGATCAAGCGTCAAATAACTTTCGATCAAAAATGGGAAGCCCACCAGCGCCAACAACGAGCCGAGATTCGATAGCGCAAACAACCGATACGGCGAATAATTGGGGTGGGACAAACTCTGCCAACGCTGAATCAACGGCCCGGTCGTCGACAACACGATGTAAGGAATGCCAATCGTCCCCGCCAGCAATCCCAGAACTCGCCAGTTGGGATACAAACCATCTTCCGGTTTCCAATCCAATCCCGGACGAATGGGCAAGAACAAAATCGCTGCCGACAAGACGATCAAATGCAACAACCATTGATTGAACGGTGACAATCGCTGCGTCAGTTGATGCGAATAGGCATAGCCCAACACCAGACCCGACTGGAAGAACAACATGCAGCTGGTCCACACCAACGAGGAGCCACCGAACCAAGGCAGGATAAACTGCGCCATCATGGGCTGGACCAAGAACAACAAAAACGCACCCAGAAAGATACTCAAGCAGTAGAGAAACAAGAGCGACGACTCCTTCATTCAGCGAAGCAACTATTCAGCGAAGCAACAATTTTGCGAAGCAAACCAACCCTTAGATGCCTGGTAACAGATCGGGATTTCGTTCAAGTAGTTTTTCCAGGTCTTGGATGGTATCGAGCGGCTTTCGCCAATCGTACCACGTTTCGATCACCGGCGGCTGGCCTTGATATTGGGGTCCGGTTTGCTGGGCAAAACAGATCACTTTCAGAGCCACAACTTGTTTGCCAGCCCGATGACTGGCGTTCCACTGCCTCAGTTTGTATTCGGCGACCCGTTGTTGCAAGCCCTTGATTCCATAGCCCAACATGTTGTCGTGCAGTTTTCGCCAATGGTGTCCCGAGATCGCCCGCAAACTCGAGGCGGGCCGATCGTAGCTGACCGGTTCCAAACGCAGCAGATCCATCCGAACACCGTCTTCCAAGGTCGCATCGTAGACAAACCAGGGACTGTGCCATGGCGGCACCCCAAACATCTGGAAATGTTGTCCAAGACCCGTAACGGCTCCCACCCAACGCAGTCCGGTGGGCATGGCCAACGAAAACAACAAGCGGGGCGATTTGTACTGTACAAATTGTTCCTTGGTTAGGTTCAGTCGTTGCCGCAAGTCGCCGTCATAGCCAACCGGAATATTGGCCGTGTTCCAAAGCACCACGTACACGACCATCAGGCCCGCAAAGCACTGGCCCAGCCATCGCAGGCCTCCCATCCAATCACGACCAACCACTTCGGTCGTCATGGTTGGCGTTCCGCGATCGGCTTCACCCAAACGCAACCAACTCGCGTACGAACCTTGACGGCCAAGCCAATTGAAGAACGCGGCGGGAAACAAGGGGAGCCATCCGACCAGCGAAATATACGGGAACAATCCAATCTCCATCGTGGCGGCAATCGACAGATGCAACGCGTAATAAACCATGATGTTGATCGTGCGCCACCACGGATTCTGCCAAGGCACAAACAGAAACACAATCAAAACGACTTCGGCAAACAGGGTCGCCCAAGTCACGAGTTTCAACAACAACGGGTACTGCAAGAAAACACTGGACCACGGTCGCGCGTAAATGTCCAAGCGAAAGACGTACTCCATCGCGTCGCCTTCCCACCAGTGCACATTCCACTTGGCCACTCCAGCGAAGAAGTACATACAAAACAACTGCGTGATCAAACCCGCGGTTCCGGCCGTCAGCACCGGTTCGGGGACCTCCGCTTCGTCCAGCAGGGTTCCTGACCGCGACGTTGACCTCGCCGCGTCGACGGACCACCACGCACCCAGCGGTGCAAACATCGAAAAGAACAACACACCGCGCAGCAGGGTATCGCCGCTACTCAAGATCACTGGACAACGCATGTGTAGTGAGACGATCAGAATCCAACAGATCAACGTCATCCACCACGTTTGCCAACCGATCAGCAAACCCACCGCGGCGAGTCCCAAGACGACCATCAAGCCTTGTTGCCACGCCAACTCGCCCGATAAGAAATGGAGCGACCAAACATACTCCGCAACTTGTCCGTAGTCCAACTCCAAGAGGCTGGCCGCCATCGCCCGATCCACCGGTCCGGCGTCGGTCAAAAACGCTTCCAAATACGGCCAGCGCAGGCCGATATCCAGCAAAATCATCAGCCCCAGTCCCATCCGAAACAACGCCAGCGCGCGAGGGTCGCAACCGAAGACCTGCAACAGGACCCGTCGCCCCCAGCTTGATGGTTGGTGTTCGTACATGGTTTGGACTCCGCGATACCCGGCCGTGAGACGATCGACAAAAACCTCAGGGCTTCCGAGCCATCATCGGCAGTTGTCAGGGTGAATCCTGTCGGGCAACGCCACGATGTCGTTTTGTCCAGGGAGCGCCGACCGGTTCGTCTCCTACGATTGTTGCTGCCGTTACGGGCGGCACAACTGGCGCAACGAGTTTTTCTTGCTTGACAATCACTCACTTGGGGTCTACTATGGACAAAGTGTAGCATTGGCTACACTTGAGATTCGCGGCTCGGCGCGCGGGGTTTTCCGTCGTCGCCGACGTTGCTAGACGAAATCGATTGCTCGGAGAAGTTCTTATGCCCAAAGTTCGTGACCCGCGTCGGTGCCCAACGGTTTCTCGAGGCGGATTTACGTTGGTCGAATTATTGGTCGTCATTGCGATCATTGGGGTCTTGATGGGCTTGCTGTTGCCGGCCGTCCAACAAGCGCGTTCAGCGGCCTACCGCATGTCCAGTGCCAATCAACTGAAACAGATCGGGCTCGCGCTAACGAACTACGAAACCGCTCGGGGGAGATTCCCCGCTGGATACACGTCCGACCCCGTGCGCTTTACGCCCTTCGCTGACACGTTGGATGCGGGACCCGGCTGGGGTTGGGGCGCGATGATTCTGCCATATCTGGAACAAGGCGGTCTCTACGACAGGTTGAACCTAACGCTGCCCTGTTGGGCACCCGAGAACGCCGACGCCGTTCGCACAAGAATATCGTCCTTCCTGAGCGCCGGTGCTGATAGCGACTTCGATGCGATTCAAATCACCGATTCGAGCGGTACGGTGGTGGGTGTCTTTGGACGTTCGCATTACGTCGCCAACGTCGGGCAGGATGAAGCGTGGGGTTACTCACCGCCGGTTGCCGATTGGAGGTCCTTACCGTCCAGTCGCTACATCGGTCCGTTTTATCGCAATTCACGCACCCGCGCCGCCGAAATTCTCGACGGGCTCAGCAATACCGTTTTCGTCGGCGAACACATGTCGATTTCGAACAAGACGTGGGTGGGTGTGATTCCCGGTACCGAATCCTGCCCAGTGGATGTCAATCGCTTTCCGCTGACTACCTGTGATGCCGCCGCGACGTTTGTGTTGGCCCATTCCGGGCCCTCTGCATCCGAGCCGGGGATTATCCATCCGCCAGGTTACCCTACCGCGCACGTCTGCCAGTTCTTTTCGCCCTGGCACGGATGCAACATCTTGTTTGGCGATGGCAGCGTTCGGTTTGTCTCCAACGAAGTCAACCCGGATGTTTGGTCGGCCGCTTGCAGCATGGCTGGAAGCGAACCCATGAGCATCGAGTTCTAGGAGCGCCGACGTGAACCAAACGAATTTCTGGAAAATGGGCCTCCTCGTATTCTCGATTGGGTTGTTGATTTGGATCTGGATGCCGCGGGCAACTTATCCCAAAGTCAGCTCGCCGGAAAGCGATCGTATCCTGCGGATGTTAGGCACCGCGTGCGGCAGTCGCAGCTCCGAACGAATAGAGAATGTCAAAGCGGAAATCGCGAAGCTGAATCTGCCGGAAGCGGAATCAAAAGCATTCGAGCAGATCATTGCACTGGCCGATGAAGGCCGTTGGCCCGAGGCCCAACGCGCTAGCCTGCTGATGGCCGCCGATCAAATCAACTGAGGCGACGCCGTCCACAACCAACCACGCTAGCGCCGACCCATCAGGAGAACGGGTCGCGGATTTCCACCGGTGGAGCGTCCTCGTTGGGTGCTTTGACCTCGTTGGATTTCTTAATCATGTAAACGACACCGGTAATCGCTACTCCAGACACTGTGAGTACCATGGCCAGAATGGCGACAAACAGCCATGTCGCACTGTTGCGTCGCGACGGGCTGCTCAAAGCCGGCTGCGTTTCCGAGGAAATCGACGTCGTGGTCGTGGGAACAGGGCTGGTTGATCGGGGCGCTGCGGCGGCGGGAGCCGGTCGCGCGGAAGGATGCCATGGGGCGGCCGCAGCGGCCGGTGCCGGCGGTGAACCATGAACCAGCGGCTCGAACGTATGCGGGAACACATCACTGGCTTGGCGCCAATGCGCCCAGCCTTCGCGCCACACATAACACTCGCGCGAGACGCGTCCTTCTTGTAACCATGTACGCATGATCGATCCGACAGCGGGCCCGTATTGCCCACCCGCCCGATTGCGGACGTACCACACGGCATCGGGCGCATCCGCAATCCAATCGAAGTGCGTTTGCGGGCTCGGCGTTAACTCCACCACCGGTCGATCCAACAAAAAAGAATTTGGATCCAGATCTTCGAAGGCCGTCACACTGGTGCTTGGCGTATTTCTCCGAGTTGGTGTTTGGCCCGTCGCAGATTGGCCCGTGCTCGATTGGCCCGTCGCAGATTGGCCCGTCGCAGATTGGCCCGTACCAACGCGGGGAGCGGTGGGCATCGACGTCGCGGCTTGTGCCAAGGGGATGGAATCTTCCGCAGCACTCGCGGCGGGAATCTCCACCTTGCCTCTGCAATGCGGACATAACCCACGCCTGCCCGCCAAGTTCGACTTGACGTTGAGCCATTTCCCGCATTGTGGACAAGTAAATTTGATGCCCATTCGAAGCACTCGTGGTTTCGTTAGCCACCGAACACTCCTATTCTTCATGCTCGGGCGCCCCTCGTCCAGTCGCCTGCCCAGTGCTTTGTCACCATTTAATTTTGGTCGGTCTGGTAAAGGGGTCAGGAGTCAATTGCCGGAACGGCCCTTCGGGTGCTTCGCACAATTGACTCCTGACCCCTTTACCAGACCCCAAGTTTTGGTTGTGACAAAGCACTAGTCCAATCGGAGAAAACGCTGGCCCGTATTCGCCACAGGGGCGGGTTCTTCCCGTTGATACGTTGCCCAATCCGGGGCAATTCTCGCTCGATCCCTAGCCTGGCAATTGACGGATTTTTTCGCGCAAATAGGCTGGTTCGCAGCGGTTCCTTGATCCACGACCCCGTAAGGCGACAACCATGTACCTGTCTTTGCATTCAACCCCATCCATCCGCCGGACACTTGCGCATTGGACGGGCGCCGTCGGGTTGGCCCTGGGAACTTGGATCGTTGGTGCCGCGACGGGCACGGCCCAAGAGCCCGGACAGTTTATCGTGGTGGTCGGCGAGTCTACCTTAAAGGTGCGTGACGATGTCGTGGGGACACTTTATCCCGGCACGATCTTGAAAGTCACGCAAACCAACGGCAAATGGTTGGCGTTGGAAGGCCAACGGGGGTGGTTCGACAAAAACTATGTCCGCGGTGTGGAAGAAGCCATCCAATTGTACCAAGAGCGAACCGCATCCAATCCTGGCGACTTGGCCGCGTGGTCCATTTTGGGTTCGCTGTATTTTCACGAGGATGTCTTTCCGGCATCGATCGAGGCCTACAATCAAGCGTTGCGTTTGGATTCGAAGCGGCCGCAACTGTTCAACAATCGCGGACTGACCTTGTCGGCTCAAGGACGATTCGAGCTGGCCGAAAAAGATTTTCAAACCGCGATTCGGCTGGCTCCGAAGTACGCACAGGCCTACGCGAACTTGGGTTGGCTCTATTTCACCTCGGACAAACTTCCGGAAGCCATTCAGCAATACAACAAAGCCATCGAGCTAGAGAAAGACAACCCCAGTCACTACATCAATCGCGCGGGATGCCTCCGCGAACAAAATCGCCTGGATGAAGCGATGCGCGATTTTGTCAAAGCGGTGGAGTTGTCGGGCAATGTCCCCGATGCGTATGTCGGCCAAAGCACCATTTTGATGGACAAGTTGGACTTCGGCGGCGCGATTGCCGCCGCGGACAAAGCTTTGGAGCTAGATAAAACCAACGTCCAAGCCATGATCAATCGCGGTTGGGCCAAACACTTGCAAGGCAACGTCGACGAAGCGCTGGCCGATCTCAACACCGCCGTCACTACGGAACCGGGCTCGTTGCTGGCTCTGCTCAATCGATCCGCAGTTCTATTGGAGTTGAAACGCTACCCAGAAGCCGAAGCCGATTTGAAACAAGCGGAAGCACTGGACGCGGAACACCCGGGCGTGTGGTTGAATTGGGGCGAATTGTTTTGGCAACAACGCCGCTTCGCCGAAGCCTTGGCTGCCTATCAGAAGAGCCTGGCCTTGGGTCCCGACTTGGCCGAAGGTCAAAACGGCTTGGCCTGGTTCTACGCGACCTGTCCCGAAGACGACAAACGCCAATCCGCCGAAGCCGTTCGCTTGGCCATCGCTGCCAACAAAACAACTCAGAACAACGATTGGTCGCATCTCGATACGCTGGCTGCCGCGTATGCCAACGCGGAGAAATACGCCGACGCGATCCGCTTTGCCGAAGCGGCGTTAAAGCTGGCTCCGGAAAACAAGAAGCCCGACGTCGAACAGCGCTTGGCACTCTACCGGCAGAATCAACCTTACCGTTGGTAGGATGCGTTCAGCAAGTCGCATCGCCGACCCGTAAGCTGCGTGAGAACTTATGTGTGACTTACACGTGCCCGAAATTCATAACGAAGCGAGTTGCGGAACGCACCAAATCCCAACTTCGTGAACGGTCCTTTTTGGGTACCCATCCCAGCGTCACGTGTTTTGATTCGAATTCTCCACCGCTGCAATCAATGGGCAATGGGGCCGAGGAGCGAGCCCTTGTCGGTAGCCGGCCAACAGGCTTAAAGATTGTTGTGCCAAATCGCGCCGGACCTCGCGGCGTCGCCCTTTGACCCGAGCGATTTTCATCTGATCGTATTCCGTCGTTTGATGCCGCATCCAAGCGACGACGGCCGCCCGAGCTTTTTGCTCGAGGGTCAAACGCTGGGTTCGGGCGACGGTTCCGCTGCCGACGGGGGTTGCGTGAGTCGTGACCAACTTGGCGACGGCGACTGCCAGTTCATGAAACCGCGGGTCAAAGGCGAGGAACTCCACCACGGCTTGTTCGAATTCGCCAACGTAGTTGGCTTGAGCGGCTTCGCGGCGCGCGGAACTGGCGGCTTGGCGTTTGGCGTGGGCCGGGGTACTGCGTTCTTGTTCCAGATCGTTGCGGAGTTTGGCGATGGTCTGGGCATTGGCCCACAGGCCACGGGAGAATATCTTTCGGCCGCGTGATTCTTGAACTTGCCAATACGGACCAGCGGCTTTAACTCGCCGCGTCAGGCCTGGGTCACCGGGTGGCAGCAGCTCCCAATCGGCGGGCACTTGGTGGACTTTCCCATCCGCCGCTTTGACCGCGCGTGGGGTCGGCCCAGGGGCGAAGATCATCGCCGCGGCAGACTCGGCCGAGGAAGAATCGGGTGCAGGTGAAGTCAACGGACGAGTGCGATCGCGCATGTTTCTTTTGGGGCCAAAGTGTTGTCGTAGGGAGTTGGGTTTCGAAAGGTCTTTTCGTTTGGGGTGCGCGGCCGGGTCCGGTTTGTTGTTGCTGGGCGGAATACTCCGCGCAATCGGCAGGCTCGGTTGGGTTTTACCGTCAAAAGTTCTCGGTAATCCAGGCCAAGGGCGAGTTTTTGGCTTAGAGTCTTCCGGTTCGGGGTTCCTGGGTGGCGGGAAGCGGTTCCCAGAAAAGTTATCGGGAGACGACTTTCCTGCGAGATACCACTTTTCGAGACGGCATTCGATCGTTAGGATACTGGACCTTTAATTAGGGGAC
>JAEUIP010000080.1 GCA_016795075.1 Planctomycetaceae bacterium
TCCTGACACCTTTACCAGACCTAGGAGTCAATTGTGCGAAGCACCCGATGGGCCGTACCGGCAATTGACTCCTGATAGCTTTGCCAGACCCGACCCTAAATTTAGATGTTGACAAAGCACTCGAGTGGAACGCGGCCCGTCTTGCTGGCACTTTTTGTTCCGGCCGATGATTCAGCCAGACGATCCCTCAATTCCCTTTTTGTTGAAGATCGTGGGCAACCTTTTCGGCAGCCTCCATCACACGCAGGATATTGCCGCCCAAAATCTTGTGGATTTGCTCTTCGTTGTAACCGCGATCCAGGAGGATTTGCGTGATCGCGGGATACTTCGAGACATCCTCCAACCCGTGCGGCAGGCTGGTCACTCCGTCGTAATCTCCGCCGATCCCCACATGATCGATCCCCGCCACCTTGATCACATGTTCGATATGATCGCACACGTCAAAGATCGTTCCCCGAGCTTTGGGTTCGCGCTGAAGTTGCTCCGTGGGAGTGATGAAGCCCGAAACAAACGTCACCATAACAACACCGCCGTTTTTCGGGATTCGGCGCAGCACATCGTCAGGGACGTTTCGAGGATGATCGCAAATCGCTCGCGCCGACGAATGTGAGAAGATCACTGGAGCGGCCGTCGTGTCCAACGTCGCATGCATGGTTGCCGGACTCACATGGGAGATGTCGACTAACATTCCGACCCGATTCATTTCTCGCACCACTTCGCGGCCAAACTCTGCCAGTCCTTGATGCCTGGGTTCGTCGGTTGCACTATCAGCCCAGTCCACATTCTTCGAGTGCGTCAATGTCATGTAACGCACGCCGCGATCATAAAAACGCTGGATTAGCCCCAGTTGATTTTCGATCGAATGTCCACCTTCAATCCCCATGAGCGACGCGATTTTGCCGTCGGCAATCGCTTGTCGAACCTCGGCCGCCGTGCCTGTACGTTGGAAATGCTCCGGATATCGGCGCAACATCTCATCAACGATGTCGATTTGTTCCATCGTCATGACCGTTGCGTTTCCGGTGACGGCGGAACTAGACGGCACATAGACCGACCAAAACTGCGCTTTCAAGCCGCCGGCCTTCAGTCTTGGGATGTCCGTATGAAACTTTGTCGGTTGTGCAATATCCACTTTATCGAAGCTGGAGTTCGCCTCGGCTCGCATGGTCCACGGCAAATCGTTGTGGCCGTCAAACAACGATCCGCTGAAGTGAATCCGCTGGGCTTCGGCCGAAATTTCGATCTTGGGGAACGCAGGTTCGTCGGCTGGAGTGGTGTCGGCCGTTGGCGCCGGAGTTTTCTCGGCGGTGGCTCCATTTTCGCTGGTCTGACCAGCGGCCCACGCCGCCAAGCCAGTAACCACGCAGCCCGTACCAACACGCAACAAAAGAGAAACGGATAAGCCACGCATTGCAAAATTCTCCCAAACAATCCGACGGAAACGACCACGTTCAAGGTACAGCGAAGATGACCGACCGACAACGGTCCGGGTACAGAACGCGGATCGGTCAACAATCAATCATCATTCCACGGAGAGTTTCCATTGGGCGACCTGCGGTACAGGACTGGAACGGCCAAATTGTGTTGGTTCGCTCCGCGAACCCACGTAGGATCGCGGAGCGATCCACGATATTGCCAACCGATTCGAGTTCCGCACGGGTCTGCCTGTTTTTCTAGCAGCAAATGCAGGGTTCTGCGCAAACAAGCGGCAGGTGGACGGTGGGTTGAACTCGACAATTGTGTTAATGTCGATTTCGTATCCTTTAAGCCATGTTTATTGCCGTTGAAGGCGTTTTATTTCACTTTGTTTCGAGTGGCACGCAGACTGCTTAACGGAAACGGGTTCGGTCGAATTTGTCGATCGACAAGTTTGCAACGGTTGCTGCGTTTATTTCGGAAGGGCTTCGCGTCGGTCCAAGTGTAGGCACTTGATTCCGCAGCGAAGTCTTGGTTTGGCCAAGGAACGGCCCCACGTTCCTCGAAGCCTTTTGTGAAAGAATGGGAAACTCCATGGTGCCGCGTCTGTTCAGGTATTGCCAGTATTTCGTAACCATTTTGACAGTGATGGGAGTCCTGTCGTTCGCGAGCGAGAACTTGGTTCTTGCTCAGGAGACTCCGACGAACCAGGTTGAAGCTCAGGAAGAGAAAAAGCCGCCTACGGTGGAGGATTTGCAAAAGGCGATCGAAGATCTGAAGACCGAAGCTGCGGCGGCTACGGCGTCTGTCGTGGAACAAACGGGTTGGTTGTGGACCTGCATCGCCGCGTTCTTGGTGTTCTTTATGCAAGCCGGATTCGCGCTGGTGGAAGCGGGCTTCACGCGAGCCAAGAACTGCGTCAACATCATCATGAAGAACTTGTTGGATTTTGCCGTTGGTTCGATCACTTATTGGATGGTCGGATTTGGCTTGATGTTTGGGATCTCGACGAACGGCTGGTACGGCACGACCGATTTTTTCGTGGACGGTCTGGTCGATGGCAAAAACAGCAACTGGGAATTCACATTCTTGATTTTCCAAACTGTCTTTGCAGCGACGGCCGCGACCATTGTGTCGGGGGCGATGGCCGAGCGTACCAAGTTCACTTCGTACCTAATTTACAGCGTTCTCATCACGGCTGTTGTTTATCCAATTTCTGGTAGTTGGATTTGGGGTAATTTCTATCATTTGACGGCCCACAGTGGTGGTTGGTTGCAAAATATGAAGTTCGTGGACTTTGCTGGGTCCACAGCCGTCCACTCCGTTGGCGGATGGGCAGCATTGGCTGGCGCTTTGGTCATTGGTCCGCGAATTGGCAAGTTTCACAAGGATGGAACCGTTACTCCGATTATGGGGCATTCGATGCCACTGGCCGCTTTGGGTGTCTTTATTCTTTGGTTGGGTTGGTTTGGTTTTAACCCTGGCTCGACGACCTCGATGGCAGGTGGAAACTTTGCTCGAATTGCAGTGATCACGAATTTGTCCGCGGTCGCTGGGGTGATTACCGCGATGGCCACGTCGTGGATCTTGTTCAAGAAGCCCGATTGTAGCTTTGCGCTGAATGGGGCGCTGGCGGGATTGGTTTCCATCACGGCAGGATGTAATGATGTGGGGCCAGTATCTGCCCTGCTGATTGGCTCGATTGGTGGCGTGGTCTGCGTGCTCTCGGTACTGATGTTTGATCGATTGCGGATTGACGATCCGGTTGGTGCAATTTCGGTCCACGGTGTGTGTGGGGCTTGGGGTACTTTGGCGGTTGGCTTGTTTGCCGACGCCATTTACGCTGGCAGTTCGGGACTGTTTTCTGGAGGGGGGATGTCGCTACTCCTGATTCAGGCGACTGGCGTTTTCGCGATCATGATCTGGGCATTTGGGTCTTCCTTGCTGATCTTCTTGGGACTCAAGTACACAATTGGTCTTCGAGTTCCTGCGGAAGAAGAGATCGCTGGTCTGGACGCCACCGAACATGGTATGGTGGCCTATCCGTATAGTCCCGTTCAGGACTAACGTGTAGAAACACGCCTGCTGCGTCAGCCCCGGTTATTGTCCTGTAACCGTGGCTGACGCCGGTTGGCTTACCCGTCTTTGCAGCCGTGTCCAAGCGCTATTGCTGGGCCACACCCTTGAATTGAATCAACCATCCGGGAGTATCTCTGTGAAAAAAATCGAAGCAATCATCCGGCATTCACATTTGGAAACGGTCAAAGCCGCCTTGATCGAAGCAGGTATCGAAGGCATGACAGTCACCGAAGTACGTGGGTTCGGTCGTCAAAAAGGTCAAAAGGAAGTTTATCGCGGAGCGGAATACGCCGTTGACTTGGTCCCCAAAATTCGACTCGACATCGTCGTTCCCGATGGCAAAGTTGATCCGTGCATTGCGGTTCTGACCAAGGCCGCCCGAACTGGCAAGATCGGCGACGGGAAGATCTTTGTCATTGGCGTCGAGCAAACCATTCGCATTCGCACCGGAGAGACCGGAACCGAGGCGATTTAGGTTTCCAATCGGCCGAATCCCTACAACCGGATTGTCTTTCGGCTTCGTTGCAGTTTCTCAACGTTTGTGCCCAAATTTCCTCAAATTGCAAGGTAAAGTTCCCGCGAACGGCAAGCTTTGCCAGTTCCTTGGAACCGCATCGAACATGAGAGGGAAGCTCCGCATGGCTAAGAAGAAACCGGAATTGGCTCAAATGGACGAACTGGGGCGACGATCGCAAAAAGATCGACGAACCTCACTTGCTGCCAAGGCGGCCGAAGAACGACGCGATGGCACGGGTCGCCGTCGACACATCGACCCCACCACTTGCGAACGCGACTATTCCGAAGACGAATTGGAATTCATGCGAGCCGTGGATGAATACAAACGCAAGAATCGTCGCATGTTCCCCACATGCAGCGAGCTGCTAGAAGTGCTCCGCGGTCTCGGCTATCAAAAGTTGGACGCCAACGCGAATCAACCTGCCTCGACGGCGGCTCCGGTCGGCATTTTGAACTCGACCGCGGACTCGCCGGTATTGGTCTAAGCCCCGGACCAATCTGAAACTCAACGGCACTTGTGGTACGATGGCGACTGGAGCTTTCCAGTCGCCCTATCACAAGAGTCGGGTTATGAGTCTTACTGTGCGCGGTTGTTTGCCTGTCTTGGCGTTACTTTTCGTTGGGCTAGGGCTTGGGTCGTCTACCGCCCGCTCGCAGGAACTTCCCCAGACGGGAAAGTACTTCCTGGGAGCTGCCAAGCTGGATATCTCGCCGCGGCATCCGGTACTGCTTTCAGGTTATGCCGGTCGCACACACGAACTGACACAAAACATCGTTCAGCCTTTGTTTGCTCGAGCGTTGGTCATTGGTCAATCCAAAGCACAAACATCTGCTCCCGATTCCCGGCATCTGCTGATTGCGGTCGATAATTGCTCGGTCCATGCGGCGGTTCGCCGGGTGGTTGCCCAAGAGATTCACGCGAAGTTCGGCATCGTACCCGAACAGGTAACCATCGCATCGACGCACACGCACAGCGGCCCAATGCTCAGCGGCGCGCTGGAGAATCTTCTTATTCGCGATCAAACCGCCCCGGAGCAACTGGCGTGTGAACGATACACGCAACAACTCATTCAAGGTTTGGTCGATGTAACCGAACAAGCCCTGGCCGCTCAACAATGGGTGACCTTGCAACGACAGCAAGGGGAACTGGACTTTGCACTTAATCGACGGGGCGGAAAGGTCGTCGACCATTCGTTGCCAATCTTGGTCGCTTACAACGAACAACAACAGCCCACGATGATACTGACCAACTACGCTTGCCATTGTGTGGCCGGCGGCAGTGGACTTGAGATTTGCGGTGATTGGGCGGGGTTTGCCAGCGCCGCGATGGAAGAAGACTTCCCCAGCGCTACGGCAGTGGTTGTCATTGGCTGCGGAGCCGACCAGAATCCCAAAGCAATGGGCGGAATCACTGCGGCCCAGCAACAGGGCGAGCGGTTGGCCGCCAAGATTCAAGAGTTGATGAGCCAACCGCAGCAACCCGTCCGCGGAGACCTTCAAAGTCAATTCAACGAGATCACGTTGCCTTTGGCTGAATTGCCCTCGACAGAAGAATGGGAACGTCGCGCTCAAGAACCGGGCATCATCGGATATCACGCACAGAAAAATCTTCGTCGGCTCCGTGATGGCACTCCCTTGCCGCAGAAAATTCCGTATCCGATTCAAACCTGGTCCTTTGGTAGCGACTTGGCCATGGTGTTTTTGGGCGGTGAAGTCGTGGTCGACTACGCGCATCTGTTGCGGCAGCATCTGGATCCGGATCGACTCTGGGTCACTGCCTATGCGAACGATGTCGCTTGTTACATCCCATCCCAACGAATCTTGCAAGAAGGCGGCTACGAAGGTGGCGATGCGATGGTCTGGTACGACTTGCCCGCGCGCTTGACTCCGCAAACGGAGGATCTGATTGTAGATGAAGTGAAGCGGCAACTCGGAGCAAATTTTGCGGCCTCACACGACTCGTCACGCACCGGTGGGACATGGCCGCGTTCCCCGCAATCCTCTCGCGATTTGATGGTGACCCACCCGGAGTTCAGGGTCGAGTTGGTCGCTAGCGAGCCCTTGATTCGCGATCCGGTCGCGATTGATTTTGGCCCCGATGGACGATTGTGGGTCGCTCAAATGCACGACTATCCGGAAGGACTCGACGGTCAGTATCAAGCCGGTGGCTCGATCCAAGTCTTACGGGATGCGGATGGCGATGGACAATACGACACGAGCCAGACGTTTCTCGATTCCTTGCCGTTTCCTACCGACGTGAAAGTGTGGCGCGACGGCGTGCTCATTTGTACCGCGCCCAACGTCCTATTTGCTCGCGACACGGATGGTGACGGAAAGGCGGACGATATCCGCACCGTTTTGACGGGCTTCGAGACGCACAACTATCAAGCGCGGGTCAATAGTTTGGCGTGGGGACTGGATCATTGGGTTTATGGCGCGGCTGGGATTTTTGGCGGTCACGTGGAAAACGTTCATGGCCAAAAAATCGATTTGAGCAATCGGGACTTTCGGCTCCGACCCGATACCGGTGAAGTGTCCTCCGCCAGCGGGCGAACCCAACAAGGTCGAGTTCGCGATGATTGGGGAAACTGGTTTGGATGCGACAATAGCACGTTGTTGGTTCACTACCCTGCCACCGAACATTACAGTGCGCGACAACCAACGGCAGCCTCGCCACCACCCAGTGTCTTGGTCGCGCAAGCGAATCGACTGTTTCCCCCCCCACAAATCGTTCAATGGGCCTTGAGTGGTCCGCCCGGTTTGCCCACATCCGCCTGCGGCTTAGGCATTTTGCGCAGTCCGTTGTTAGGCGACGATTACAACGGCAACACATTCACTTGCGAACCTGTGAACCAATTGGTCCATCGGCTCCAATTGAAATCCAGTAGTGTCACATTCCAAGGCCAGCGCGCGGCCAACGAGACCGATCGAGAATTTCTTTGGTCAACCGATCCGTGGTTCCGGCCGGTCCAGGTCAAGACGGGACTGGATGGCGCCTTGTACGTGGTCGACATGTACCGCTTCTTGATCGAACATCCGCGATTTTTGAGTGACGAAGTCCGCTCGCAGATTGACGTGCGAGCCGGTCATGATCGCGGGCGTATCTATCGCGTGGTGCCTCGACAAGGAACAACACCCCTCCCAGCCAGTTCCGACGATCTCACTCGGTTGAGTGTGGTTGCATTGGCCCAACGATTGGATACGCCGAACGGTACCTTGCGCGACTTGATCCATCAAATGTTGTGGTGGTCTTATGCCTCGCAACAAGAATCGCCCGAGTGGAGTAAGGCCATTCAACATCTCCAGCAATTGGCAGCCGGGTCCGCCCATGGTGCGGTGCGCGGACAAGCTCTATCGCTACTTGCCGAGTGGCAGCGATTGCCCGACGAATTGCTGATGAAGGCGTTGCGCGACGACCACGCACAGGTTCGGCGACAAGCGATCCGCGTTTCCGAAGCTTGGCTGCGAGATTCGGAACGTGCTCGCCTCATTGGCCCCATCGTCGCGGATTTGGCGGCGGACCCGGATCCTCAGGTTCGTTTGCAAGTTGCCTATAGTTTGGGTGAATGGCGCGAAGCACCAGCGGCAGACGCCTTGAATCGATTGTTGGACTCGGACCCACGCGATCCCTGGATCGTCGCAGCTGTGCACAGTAGCCTACACGGCGAGAACGTGGGCGAAGTCCTCCAACATCGTTTGCAGCAACTGGGCCCTTCCGACATCCTGTCGGCCGAAAATCGTCAACTCGTGCGGCAGACGTTGCGCATGGCCGACATTCATTTGTGGCACTTGTTTGACGACTATTTGATCTTGGACCCGACTCAGCAGGAATTGGCCAATTGGCAATTGGAACTGTGGTCCGAAGTTTCTGAGTTCGCGCTTCGCGAACCGGCTCGCTTGAACGATCACGAATTCCGTACCGTGCAAGCTGGTGTGTTGGAGCGCGTGATCCGTGGCCTCGAGTCAGCCGACGTGGATCGGGATTGGCAAGTCCATGGACTGGAATTACTTGGACATGCCCCGGATCCCGCTCGAGTGTTGTCCTGTGTGCAAAATTCTTTGCGTCCCCAAGTTGCTTTGAATGGGCAACAGGCCGCGCTGCGCGCTTGGGCGCGCTTGGCTCGGCCCGGTGTTCTTTCCGTTAGCGAAGCCTATTGCCAATCTTTTCCGGAATGGACGCCGATCATCCAAGATCAAGCGATCAAGTTGGCTCAGACCAATCCGCAGTTGACAACCGCTTTGCTCCACGCGATCGCCGCGCGACAAGTTCCGGAAAACGTACTGGATGCCAGCTCTCGTCAGTTCTTTCTGGAACATCCTACAGAGGCCGTCCGCCAATTGGCAGCTCAAGTCTTTACAGCTGCCGGTCCGGGTCAATGGCAAGAGCGGTTTCCGCAATACTTGAACTTGAATGTCGGTGACGGTAACGCCGAACATGGGCAAGCCGTGTTTCGGCAACACTGTGCGGTCTGCCATCGAATTGGGGGCCATGGATATGTTGTCGGCCCCGACCTCCGCGCGCTGACCGATCTTTCAGTCACAGGCTTGTTGGCATCCATCTTGGATCCTCACGCGGCCTTGGACACGCGGTATGCGGCCTACGTGGCGCTGACCAGCGATGGTCAAGTGATCACAGGCATGATGCAAGAGGAATCCACCAATAGCGTGACCTTGGTTGGGCAAGAAGGAAAGAAGTACCAGCTCTTACGCAACGAGATCGACGAACTGCGCCGCACGGGCAAATCGTTGATGCCGGAAGGCTTGGAAAAAGAGATCCCGCCGCTGGCCATGCGAGATCTGTTGAAGTACTTGGGCGCTGGCTCGGCCCAGGTGCGTTATCATTATGTCGATTCGCCGGGGGCTCATTCGAATTATCCGGATTCGGAACCGCCGCACAAAATGGTCGATCGTCAGCTGGGGACCGGACACTTCAACGATGGACAATGGCTGAACTTTTATCATATCGGTCAACCCGTCCATCGCGCGGTATTTGAGTTTGGCGAAACGATCACGCTGTCGCGGATTCGCTTCACCTATGGTGTCAATCATCGACCCGGAGTGATCCACGCCCCGCGGGTCATGCGTTTGAAGTTGATCGGCACCGAAGAGCCTAACCATCCACTGCTCGAAGTAGCGGACTGGGATGATTCGCCGGACGGTTTGGGAGTTTATCAAATCCAGCGACGACAAAAGTCCATCGAGATGACGCCCGTCGTTGTTCGAGCGGTCGAGATCGAATGGGAAAGTGATTTTGAATGGACTTCGTTTGCGGAAATCGAATTCAATCCCGTGGAACTGGGCGAACGCGAGACGATCCCCGCTGACGCAGTCGTCGCTTCGAACGATGGTCAAGCGCCCATGCCCAAACAACCGATTCCGTCCGTGGGTTTTGCTTCCGTCGATCAAATGCTGGCGTTGGTCGCCACGGCGCAAGTCGGGACGGCGGATGAGTATCGAGTGATCCCCGAGATCTGGCAACACGCAATTGCGGCCGGCAAACGAAACGATCCTGACGAATTGCGGGCGATGTTGCAAGCATCACTTCCGGTTTCGGCGCAAGCCCTGGAGGATTGGCAAGCGGTGGTGATTGGCGGTGGCGTGATCAATGGCATTAGCCAAACGGGGATTTATCCTGGGCCACGTATCGCAGAAATCATTGCCTCGGATGGGAACTTGACCGAGCGTTGGACGCGCAGCTTGGAATTGGCTGCCGAGATGGCGGATCAGGAAACCACACCGCAAGGGACTCGATACGATGCACTGCGAATGTTGGCGCTGCTTCCTTGGAGTTCGTCACGTGAACCGCTGCTGAGATACTTGCAACCGGGAGTACCGCATGAGCTACAGATGGGGGCCGTTAGCGGTTTGGTGGACGTGCCACATGAAGAGGCGGCGCTGGAATTGCACCAGGCACTGGGTCATTTAGCGGAGGACCTCCGTGGGCTAGCGGTGGATGGCTTGACTCGTCCGGCCGCCACCGCAGGTCTGCGAGCCGCGCTCGACTCGGGCAAGCTCAAGCAGGAGGCCTTGCACCCGGCCGTGCGCGAACGCTTGTGAGCAGACCGACGGCTCGCGTCGTTAACTCAACCTCCGTCCAGCAGCGAAAGGTCAAAAAGAGTCCTGACACCTTTTTTGGTTCCTGACACCTTTTTTGGTTCAGCAGCGAAAGGTCAAAAAGAGTCCTGACACCTTTTTGGGTTATAGATAGTTGGGCCAGAGGGTGTCGGAGATGTAGAGGCCTTGGGGAGTTAGCTTGAGCCGATCGTTGTCCCAACAAAAATGGCCGGCCTCCACGTCGCGTCGAATTTGCTCGCCAAACAATTCGTCCCAGTCCAGGCCCGTCTCGCTGCGAAACGTCTTGGGGTCCAAGCCGTCCAACATCCGCATGCCAAAAACAAAATACTCACGAGCACGCATGACATCGCCGTCTTGATCCCATTCGGCCACCGGATTCCTCTGCGTTTGCATTCGCTTGATGTAAGTCGTCGTGCTGCTGTGATTCACGTATCGTTGTCCGTCCACGTAACCCGCAGCTCCAGGCCCAAACGCCCAATACGGTCGACCGGTCCAATACACACAGTTGTGGCGACTGCGAAATCCCGGCTGAGCGAAGTTGGAAACTTCATAATGCTCAAAGCCACGGTCCAATAAGAACGAACGAGTCTGTTGATAAAGCTGCAAGGCGTGATCCTGTTCCGCCTCGTGCAAAACGCCACGTTGCAGTCGACTCCAAAACGGAGTTCCTTTCTCGTAGGTCAATTGATAAGTCGACAAGTGCGACGCTTGACAAGACAACGCCGCCTGCAGATCGGCTTCCCACTGAGCAGCCGTCTCGTCACCAACGGCAAAGATCAAGTCCAAGCTCAATTGGCGACCGCGCTCCAGCACAAACTCGCAGGCTTGTTGGATATCGATCGCGCGATGCGTGCGTTCCAACAGCGCCAACTTTTCGGCGCGGAACGATTGGACGCCCAGACTGAATCGCGTCACACCATGGGCCGACCAATGCGCGACGACGGACTTGGTCAGATCATTCGGATTCGCCTCCACCGACCATTCGCTCGTGGAATCACGTTCCTCCCAAACAAAATACTGCCGCAGCAAGTTCACCAAACGATCGACTTGTGGCAACGAGAGAAAGGTCGGGGTTCCGCCCCCCAAGAATAGCGTCTTGATGGCCCGCGGCGATGACTCGTTCCCTAGTCGCCACTCCAATTCTCGCTGCAAGGCCTCTAAATACGCCTCGACCAAATCGGCTCGGTCGGCAATGAGGGCAAAGTTGCAATAGCCACAGCGCTGCGTGCAAAACGGGATATGAACATAGACCGATTGGGGAGCCCGCTTCCAAACCGGTTGGGCCAAGTCGGCGTTTGACTCGGCGATACTATCCATGCGCGGCCACCATCGTACCCGCCGCAATCCCTGCCGCAATCAATGCGGGAGCAGCGGCCAACATTGCCAAGCCCCACTTTCGTCCGGTGGGAGCGGTCGCCGCGGGCCACAGCCAAGGAACCCACCAAAGACTGACGGCATACAGTCCCGCCAAACCCAGTTCGACCTCCGCGAACAAATGCCCCAGGACGACGAGCAACCCCGCCGAACCGGTTAACCACCCCGCCAACGAACGAGCCGCCAACATGGACAACGGTCGGCTTTGCCCACGATGCGGCAACCAAGCTTCGATCAGCCAAGCGATGGGCAGTGCGCTAAAGATGAGTAGCTGCAACGCCACCGACAGCGTCCCGGAAGTGGCCAGGAGAAGTGTGCCACTAAGCGTCAGCGCCAACACCGACAACAAATGGACGTTGCTGTCGCCCTCCAGCCCAAGCCCCGCGCGCAAGTCACCATCTTGCTCCAGGCTCATGCGACGAAACCACTGCCATTGTCCCAACCAAGGCAAACACAGCACCAAAGAGGGAATCAGGACGTAGGCTGCCTTGCTTAGCGCGCTTTCCGTGGGCATGAAATACAAACTACCCATCAGCATCTTTTGAAACATCAAGCAGCCAAGCCCGAAAAGGATGGCGACCACGACGACTCCACCCACGACGGTCCGAAAATAACGGGCGAAAATGCCTAACAACAGGCTGGTCGCAAACAAAACCACCATCATGCCCATCATCCATTGATCACCAACCTGCGGCGACAACCACGACTCCCATGTTCCGCGAATCAACGCAAAACCTTCACCCAACGTTTGCTTTTCTTCCGGCAACACGAACCAACGGGGCAAGACTTTTTGAATCAACAATCCAAACGCACTACTCAAGACTGCGGCGATTCCGTAAGCCGCCCACAGCGGTAGCCCACAACCGATGCGACCCAGTCGAACGACAGCGATCGCCACCACCATTGCCAACACCACCGACAGAGGGATCTCGATCATTGTTCAACTATCTTTCCAAACCAGGGTAGATGTCCAGATCCAATGACTCGAAACGCCCCGCGCGATATTTTTCAATCGCAATTGCCCCCATGACCGCATTATCAGTACACAATTCGGGGGGAGCAATCCAAAGCGTCGCTCCGACTTCCTGCATGGCCTGCTGGAGCTGCGCGCGGAATAAACGATTGGCCGCTACCCCGCCACCCACACACAACGTCTGCAGTCCGGTTTGCTCGATTGCTTGACGGCACTTGCTCACCAAACAGTCGACGGCCGCTTGCTGAAAACTGGCTGCCACGTCGGCGACTTGTTGGGGGCTTAACTGGGTTGGATCCACCACCGGGCGACCTTGACCGTACAAACTGTAACGCACCGCCGTCTTCAACCCGGAAAAGCTAAACTTCAGCGGATCATCGCGATGTGTGAACGGCCGAGGATATTGGTACGCTTGAGGATCGCCATGGACAGCCGCTCGACTGATTGCGGGTCCACCAGGGAAATCCAGGCCCAACATGGCGGCCACTTTATCAAACGCTTCGCCGGCTGCGTCATCGATCGTGCCACCCAAGTATTGAAACGTGAGGGGATCATCGCAGCGATAAAAGTTCGAATGCCCTCCGCTCACAATAAAACCCACGCAGGGAAAGACTTCGACGCCCGCCGCGACACGACAAGCATACACATGGGCGTGCAGATGGTTGATGGCAATCAGCGGCAAGTTCCAAGCCCAGGCCAACGACTTGGCGGCACATAAGCCAATCAACAAGGAACCCGCCAGTCCCGGAGTATTGGCGACCGCAACCGCTGCCAACTCGTCGGGAGTGCATTTCGACTTGCGCAATGCCAGATCAATCACCGGCAAAATGGTTTGCACATGTTGACGGGCCGCAACTTCAGGGACCACGCCACGGAATCGTCGATGCAGCGTTTCTTGAGACGCCACGACTTCGCCCAAAACTTGCAAATCTTCGCTGATGACGGCAGCCGCCGTTTCGTCGCACGTTGATTCAATTGTCAGAAACTTGAGCATCTTCTCCCGATCATCAGCATTCCGCCCGGTTCAGCGACCGCGGGCCGGCTGCCAATTCCCGGTCACGCCACCCGCCGGATCATATCCGAACTGCGGTTGATTGTAGCTGACCGGAGCGATTTCTCGGAAGTCGGTGGACGCGGCCGCCGACCGAAACCAAGCGTCGGTCCGAATATCGGTGAGTCGGCCATCCACAATCGGCTGCCGGAGCAACATCGCCAACTGCTGCGGCACAGGAACATTTGGGCCAGCGACCCGGAATGCGTACTGGGCAATGGCCTCGTTGTAACGAGTCACCCCACTCAACCACAACAGATAGGCCGATTGCCGCATCTGCAGCATCGCCGCCATCTTTTGCAAGTCACCACTGGAGCGAGCTCGTTCCCATTCTTGATCGGCCCAGTCGATCACCTGTTCGTCGTCCAAGGCGCCTTGCTTGCGTTGATCCACTTGTTGAGCCAGCACCGGCAAGTCCGTCGACACCGACACTTGTTGCTGCAACACGCTCAGCTTCGTATCGTATGAACCAAGGAAGGGTGCATCCACGGGCCGCGGTTGTTGCGACATTCCGTGTCGTTGAAGCCAAAGTCCCAAGTGTTCTTGTTCAGCCTCGACCGTTGCGTTCGCTTGTTCGATCTGCAGATTCAGCATTTCGACCATCGTTCGTGCCAAGGGCTGCTGCGATTGTTGCGCGGTTGCGCGTTGCCAAGTTTCCAAAGATTCACGATGAATATGCACCGCAACAATCGCCTCGCTCAATCGCCAATACTCCCGAATCATTGGGATACGATCCTCGCCACTTGCGTTCTGCAAAAGCGATTTAACTTCGACGGCGTCTCCGGATACGTTGGCGGTTGCCAAGACTTCACGCCACCAAGCCGAGTACCGCTGCTCCATCGGACTCAATCCACCGTCGGCAGCTTGTGATTCGAAGTTGACGCGCTGAATATCGTTGCTCGGGTCGTTGCTTGCAGTATTGCCCAAGTTCCGATTCGCCGAGAAAGTCGCGGAATCATCCAATTGGACGACGCCACGATCGATCGCCCCGTTCCCACCCACTAACGGGCTGCTGTTTGCTGAGTTTGGTTGCAGACCACCAACCGGTTGCATCAGCGAATTTGAAGACACAGGTCCATTGGGCAAGGGACCGTTGGGCAAGGAACTGGGCAAGCCATTGTTCCCCGCCGCGACCGGGCCAAGTGGCGAGCCTAACGGTGTCGGCGCCACCGAACTCGGAGTCGGTTGCTGCTGAAGTTGCGCGGGAGGTAGTTGCGTTGGACCCAACTGCGTTGGACCCGACGGTGCCGGCGATAATGGTGTCGGCGACAATGGTGTCGGTGACAGTGTCGAGGATTGACCGGAGGTGCGGAGGGGAGAGTCGGGCAATTGCGCCGCAACTGGGGCGGTCGTTGCAGCCAAGAGAATCATACAAATTCGACTAAACCACTTTGTTGGCTGCACCATCGACTCGCTCCATCAAGTTTGCTTGGTCCACTTCGTCCGTTCGGAACCACTATCCAATGTGTTCCATACCGGTCGATTTGGTCAACCTGAATCCAGGGTGAGCTCGCTAATGCTAGCGAGCGTCAACCACGGCGAGCCACAAAACCTTTGGTCGAATGGTGTCGGAGGGGTGCGTTTGGCAAGTCGCTGCGGTCCGTTGAGGATTGCCATTCTTCTACTTGGCAATGGTCCGCCATCGAATGCGGATCTCCGGGAGCGACTTGCTTCGCGACCAACTTCATCTTGGGACGGCGAGCACTACTCTTCGTTGCCTTCCGACAAGCTCTTGAACTTGTCGCGTTCGCGGCGGGTTGCTTCCAAATCAAATACCAAGTACTTCATGTCCAATCGCAATTGGCTCAAGGCTTCTTGAACCAACGTGAGGATGCGACGACGACGTTGCGTGCTTTCGACAACACGGCCCAAGACCGGCTGAATGCGATCGCGATATTGTGGAGGCAGTTCCGCTACCAATCCAATCAGCTGGGTCAGATCGGCGGAGAAGTCGGTTGCCGAATCGTTGACGTTTTGTGTGGCGCTCATGGTTGCTGTTCCTGTCTGGGTTTGGGGAGGAGCTGTTTCCGATGACGATCATTAGAGCAGCCCGAATGCCAATTGCAAATTTTCCGCTCACGATCCATCGTAAACGCCCTGATGCCAGTGACTTACGTCTAGATTCCGTCTTGGTTGCTTTTTGGCAACATGTTGCTAAAGCACCTCATGAATGCTCTGGTCGTTGCCAAAAAATACTGGTAAAAGGCCTGTTTGAGGCACTTTCGCCGCATAAACGCAGGTTGTTGCTCAAACGCAACTTCTACGTTTGACTTGAGGCATTTGATCAACAATTTCCCAGAAATATTCACTCCCACGTCGCTGAATTCCGCATGACCGATGCAAATTAAGAGGTTGGGCCATGTCGACGGCTAATTTTCGCCCCCATCAAACCATCCGCCCCCGTCAAAGATTCCGAACCCAACGACCTAGGATGGCGTGGGTCGTGTGGATCTTGGGGTGGTTGATGGTCGGCGCTAACGCCTGGAGCCAGGAAGATAGCGTTCGGCCCAGTCGAACTCGTACTGATGGCACCGTTGTCATGGTAGATGGGCGCCCCTTCGTCATTCGCGCGATCGAGTACAACGGCGAACCGATGAACATGCTCCGCGACTTGGGATTCAACACTTTGTGGCTGAGCAGCGCGCCGTCGCTCGATCAACTGCGAATGGCCCGGGAAAGTGAAATGTGGCTGATCGCTCCGCCCCCGACGGACAATGGTCCGGTGTCGATTGATTGGCAGTACGATGTAGTCTTGGCTTGGTTGGTAGGTCAAGACGTTCATTGGTTGGATCAAGATGCGATCCGACAACGTGTGGATCAGATTCGCCAAGTCGATCCTCGTCAAGATCGGCCGGTCTTGGTTCAAGCCCGTAGCGGTTTGGCCGACTACGCCCGCTTTGCTCAAATCGTTTGTGTGGGTCGTGCTTCGGTTGGTACGTCGTTTCCACTGACCCAATACGGTCAATGGTTGCGAGTTCAACACGACCTAACGCAAGCTTATGTTCCTTTATTGGCCGAAATTCAAACAGAGCTTCCAACGACCGTCGCCGAGCAAGCGGCTTTCTTCTCCGGAGTCAACGCACCGTTGGCGATTCAATTCGCGCAGTTGCGCGGGCAAGTCCTACAAGCGACCGCCGGTGGGGCACGCGGTTTTTTGTTTCGCAGTCGAACTCGTTTGGACGATGGCACGGAAGTTAGTTCTCAGAGACGATTGAATCTAACATTGGTCAATCGACAATTGTTGCAAATCGCGCCGTGGATTGCAGGCGCGGTTGTGGGGACACCCTTGGAGCAAACCGAGCCCAATCTCGAGGTGTCGATTTTGAAAACCAGCTTGTCGCGTTTGCTCTTGGTGCAACAGACAACAGGGCGTGAATCTTATTCGGCGGGGGCCGCAGAACGTTCGCTGCTCACGGTTCGGGACCCAGCGGCCGGCACCTCCGAACAACCTTATCGCATGACGCCCACGGGATTGATTCCAGCAACCCACCAACGGTTGGGTGGGCAAATGGCGATTCAAATTGAAAATGCAGCGGATTGGGAGTTGTTGGTTCTGACTCAAGATCCCGCGGTGGTTCGTTATGTCGAACAAACCTCCGTGGCTGCTCAAGTTTTTACCACCCAGCAGTTGCTTATCGAGCAAGCCCAAACATCTGCCGAATGGGCCAACCGCGTGTTTTCCGCGATGTTGCAGGCCGGGCGCGAACCCACGGGCTTGCGCGACCAAGTGATGCGCATCAACGAGTTGGCGAATATCACGCAAGCCCAAGTCACGAGCAGTGATGCTTTGGCGGTCTGGGCTTCGAGTGTTCAATTGCAGCGTGAATTGGGCGCGATTCACGATTCACTGATTCGCGAAGCCCACGCGATGTTGCCTTGGCCGGCGGGCAGTCCGGTCGTTTTACATCCGATCTTGATCCCGTTGCACTGGCAGTCGTTGGCTCGCTTGGGTGGTGTCGCTTGGTCGCCAAACGCGTTGCCAGGCGGTGACTTCGAAGACCTCGGGCATTTGACCAACAATGGTTGGCAGCATCAGAGCGCGGGAGGCCAGTCGATTCGTACGACCGTGCAATTGCATCAAGACGCCGTCGTGGACGGCCGCCGTGGGCTGCTGTTGGCGGCTCAGCCCGATGGCGGCTTGGCTCCAAAGCAAATCGAGTCCGCTCCGGTCTGGATCGTCTCGGGTCCGGTCGAGGTTCCCGCGAACCAATTGGTTCGAATCAATGGTTTTGTCAAAATCGATGCGCCCATCACGGCTTCCAACGATGGTTTGGTGATTCAAGAAAGTTTGGGTGGTGAAGAAATGGCTCAACGGTTTCGCGCGACGACGGGCTGGCAACCGTTCACGATCTATCGCGCCACCAACGAGCCCCATACCTTACGTCTGAACATCGCGTTATCCGGGTATGGGACCGCTTATGTCGATGAAGTCACGGTGCAGTTTGCTCCATTGCCAACTCCGGGGAACGTCCCGCCAAACGGCACGACCGAAAACTTGCAAAGTGCCCAACAGCCGGAACCCGCTCGATTGCCGAACTAATGCCAACTCGAACTTCCCAAGTTGTCGACGTGGAGCCGTCACCCCCACTCACGCAAGAACTGACGAATTGGTCCGACAACGGGCCACGGCCAGGTCGTGTTGGATTATGGATCTTGATCGGCGCCGTGTGCTTGGGCGTCGGGATACTGGCGAACTGGCCGGATGATCCTAAAGCGGAAGTCGTCCCCGCACCTCGGCCCACGATATCCTGGCCTCC
>JAEUIP010000081.1:0-1620 GCA_016795075.1 Planctomycetaceae bacterium
GATTGCCTCCAACGCCAATCAACCAAGCATTGTCGGAATCACGCCGATTGATCGACCGATTTATGAACACGTGATGGTCGGTAATCACTTCCAAGTTCAAGATGCGGACAACTCCACGCCACGTAAGTACCGTTTCCGTGATTCGGCCGTTGGCGGCGGACATCTGTTGCTCAACGGAATCATGCAGTCGGAAAACGTAGAGTTTGAAATCACGGCCGGCCAATTGGGACAAGTGGAGTATTACACAGGCAATCAAGCCGCTGCCGAGAACATTTTGGTTTCAGCGTATGACGGCCGGTTCTGGAGCAATTGGGAACAGATTGCCGTTACCAATCGGGCCAACAATGCGGCGCCCGTTCTAACATTCGCCAATCCGTTGGTTCGTTTGGAGAGCAAAGTTGAGTTAGCGAAGTTCGTTAACTACTCGGACGCGGATGGAAATTCGCTGAAGAAACTTCGGATTCGCGACAACTCTCATGCTGATCCATCTGGTTACTTCATGATGGACGATACTCGACTTGCTTCGAGTATTTGGCATGAAATCGAAGCGAAAGACATGTTCCGCGTGACCTTTGTGGGGGCAAAGCAGTCTTGGTGGGACACCTTGCAGTTCCAAGCTTACGATGGAAGTCTGTGGAGCTCGACTTTGATAGCTCAGCAATTGACCGCCAACAATCGCTATGCTCCGGTTTTGAAGGCAATTTCGCATTCGACCAACGAGCGTGCGTTCCGTGGCTTGTCGGCCTTGTTCGAATTTAGTGATCAAGACGGCGACCTGTTGCAATTCATTCGCGTTCGTTCTTACGGAACCATGGCGTGGCACGGTCGATTCTATCGCTCTGGCGTGGAAATGGCAAACAACGTTTGGCACACAATCAGCCGATCAGAAGTTGCGATGTGGGAGTTTCAAGCCGGAGCCGTCGGAGTCAACACCCAGGTTGGCTTGATGGGGTCGGATGGATTCTCGTACACTTCGAATCAAGTGTTGGACTTCCGAGCCGTTTCTTCCACACCTGTCGTAACGGGCATCGACCGTACGATTCTGCCAGAGTTTACAATTGCCGTCAGTAGTTTGTTTAGCTACAGCGACAAAGAGAACCACCCGATGTTGTTGGTTCGGATCAAGGACGTGAATACTTTTGCCGGTTCGGGATCACTGTATCGTAACGGCGTCAAGCAAGATGCTGGGGTTTGGTACGAGTTCGCTGGCAACACTTTGAATACTTGGACGTTCCGTTCCAATGAACATAATCGCAAGGACCGGATTCAGATCCAGGCTTACGACGGATACGCTTGGAGCAACGTTGGCGAGTCTTGGGTTACGGGCTTCTCCAACAAACCAGTTGTTACAACGGACGGTTCGATCACGGTGAAACCGGGAACTGTGTTCCAACTAGCAGATCTTTTTGCCTACAGCGATATCGACAATCACACCATGAAACGGATCCGCGTGACCGAAGGCAATGCCGACGTTGCCAGCGGCTTTTTGTCTCGTGATGGTGTGAAGCAAGACACTTTCATTTGGCACGAATTTGATGTTAGCGAATTGGCTCTTTGGACCTACACCGCTCACACGTTGATCGGTGCTGATCAAGTTCGTTTTGCGGCTTATGACGGGTA
>JAEUIP010000081.1:1630-18184 GCA_016795075.1 Planctomycetaceae bacterium
GTCAACACGACGACCACCGCTCCCACGGTTACTCCGCTCGATCAAACCGTACTACCTGTTACCCCCTTGGCACTCTCATCCTTGTTCAGCTATTTCGACGCGGACGGGGACCCGATGGTTCATTTGCGAGTCCGGGACGAGAACTCCGATGGAAATAGTGGTTTCCTCGTGCGAGATGGTGTGATCCAATCGGCAGGAGTCCAATACGTCATTGCGGCGGCGGACCTCCACCTTTGGGAATTTGTCTCCGGGGATTTCTTGGGCTTTGACGAGATTTCCTTCTGGGCGAATGACGGATTTATCTGGGGTAATTTGGCCACGGGCACTGTCACCTCAGATACTCGAACACCGACAGCCACTCCGTTCAACTACACGTTGTTGCCGGGCGCCTCGATTAGCTTGGCCAACCTCTTCAGTTACTCGGATCCCGACAATCTGCCGATTCAGTGGGTCCGAATCCGCGATACCAATGCGAACTTGAACTCGGGTAACTTCATCAGTTCCGGAAATCCTCAAAGTCCCAATACTTGGTACCAAGTTTCCGCAGCTGATTTCGCCAACTGGTCATTCATGGCTGGAGCACATTCTTTCCAAGATTCGTTGCAGATCGAAGTTTCCAATGGCTACAAATGGAGCAGTACTGTAATCGCCGTTGTCAACAGCTTCTCCTCAACTCCGACGTTGGAAGTCTGGGATCGTGCCGTCAACAACAAAGACCAGATTCGCCTGCGCTACTTGTTCAACTACATGGATATCGACGGCGATCCGTTGGCGAGAATTCGAATCATCGACCGCAACGACGACGTTAATACTGGGGTGTTGACTCGCAACGGCATCTCCATGCAATCCAAGGTTTGGCACGAAATCGATGCCGCTGATCTGGATAACTGGACATTCAAGGGTAATGTCTATTTAACTCAAGACTCGTATTCCGTGCAGGTTTCCGACGGACACACTTGGAGCGATATTGGCGATGCGACGATCTACTGGAGAAATCTGTACGATCCGAAGTTGAGCAACAGTTCGCGACCAGCCTCGATGGAACCCGCGTTCTCGACCGACTTGGCAATCAATCACCTATTCGATTTCAATCAAGGCGACAACTTCCAAGTCATGGGTGAACACCTGTTCTTTGAAGGCAATTGGCTGGACCCGAATAAAGTTTACACCTTCACACGGGCTCAGTTTGGGCAAGTACGTGTAGCAGGTCGTAATTCGGATAATGGCTCGCCAATTCTCAACATCGCCGACGTGCGGATTCGAGTTCAGATCGACAACGTCTGGAGCCAATGGTCGAGCGTCAACGTTCTGGATGCGCCACGCATCAACGATGCGCTGGATACAGTACTCGGGACGGACGAGATCTGGTTGGATCAAGATGGCTTCGTGGCTCATCGACTGGAGTATGCCTTTGTCAGTGATTTGGCGTTCTATTATGGATCGAGCTCGGTTGAACGAGTTCACGGCCATGGATTCATGGCCCCGAATGCCAAAACACGCGCTGCCGTGCGGGAAATTTTGGACGTCTACGAGAGCATGATCGACATGACATTCGTTGAGGTTCCGGAATTCGTGGATTTCGACCTTGGTATCGGTTGGATGGACATGACGGACTACCCCACGTCGCAGTATGCTTACACAGTGCTTAATGCAGGAATCGTGCATGACCCCGATGTCGACTTTGACCATACGCTGGACGGCGACATGTGGTTCAATCGAGCGTTTACCGGCGCGGGCACACTGTCACTGACCGATCCCGATCAAGGCGAGTGGGGCTACACGACTTACATTCGCGAAATCGGTCGTTCGTTGGGATTGGCTTACACCAATGGCGGCTCGGTGATTCTGGATGAAAAACCGTTCTTGAGTCCTGATTGGTTGGGTATCAGTCACAGCTATAATTCGGCGTTGTCTCGTGAAGCAGACTACAACCCGAACCCGATCACCCCCATGTTGTACGACATTTACGAATTGCAATCGCGGTATGGCGCCAACGTCTTCCATGCGACCGGCGATAATCTGTATGTGTTTGACGACACACAACCGCGCGTTCGGTTGATTTGGGATGCGGGTGGCGTTGACACGATCAGTTTTGAAAGTGCCAACTTGGTTTCTGGCGACGGCTTTAAAGCGGTTATCGACCTGCGTGAAGGTGGAAGCAGCTTTATCTTGGATCCAAACATCCCGACCAACAACCGCGACTTCTATCGTTTTGGCCGAACGACCATCGCAATTGGTGCCGTAATTGAACGCGGCCTAGGTTCCAATGGTGATGACGTGCTGATCGGTAGCAATCGGAACAACTCGCTGTTTGGCGGTCTAGGTAACGACGCACTGATTGGTGGCGGCGGAGATGACTCCCTGGACGGTGGTCTGGGCAATGATCGATACATTGTTGGGTTTGGGCATCAGGGTGTGGTGCCCTTCGGCCACCGCGCTGCCACGATTTTCGAAAATCTCGGCGGGGGGAACGATCGTCTCGAAGTTTACGACACGGCTCCGTTCTTCGAAATCATGCAACGCCCGGTGATCTTCCAACGCGACTTTGCCTTCCATCGCGACGATCAGAATCTATCGATCGAATTGACGTTGGACAATAACGCAGCCGAATCCACGGTTCTACTGCGTCGGATGGACTTGGCCGCTTCGCAAATCGAGACCCTTGCGTTTGGTTCGACCAATGTGGACTTGGTTCATATCTTCAACAGCCTAGCCGCTGACGGAGTTTGGACTCGGTTCCAGTTGAGTGGTGCGTCCAGCGCGAATGGATTGTTGGTGGCCCCACTATAGGACCGGTGAACAACCGGTTGACTTGATGTCGCCGCAGAAGACGATAACTTCGACCCGCCAGTTGCCTTTTTTGTCTGGGCAACGGCGGGTTTTTTCGTGGCTCGTCGCGGTAACACTATCCATTACGATCGGGCTCATCGCATCAGGGTCGACGTTCGGCCAAGAGTCGCTTGGCCCTGAACATCGATCAGCGGATCAGTCTAGAGAAGATCTCGACAAACTACTTCGTCAAAACGCTCGGGAAAAATGGGGCTCGGAAGTCGAGAAACTTCGGCAGTTGGACCAAATCGAAACCTATCCTGACGATGCGATTCTGTTTCTCGGCAGCAGCAGCATCCGACTGTGGGACGGAATTGCCGAAGATCTCGCCCCTTTGGTTCCGATCCGGCGTGGATTTGGCGGGGCTCAGAGCGTCGACTTGGCGGTTTTTGGACCCGAACTTCTTCAAGCCCACCGCTACTCGATGTTGGTCGTATTTGTCGCCAACGACATTTCTGGTGAAGATGGAAAGTCCGATCATTCTCCGGACGACGTCTTGACCTGGATGCGTGAAGTTTGGCAGGCTTCGCAACAGCATCAACCAGACGCCCCTCTATTGGTGATCGAGGTAACGCCGACGAACCGGCGCCGTCATGTTTGGGAACTGCAACGAATCCTCAATCATCGGCTTCGTGATTGGACACTACAGGAGCCAAACGTCTACTTTCTTCCCACCGCTGAGTATTTCTTGGATACTCAAGACCAAGTCCGGAGCGAGTTGTTTGTTGAGGATCGGCTGCATTTAAGTCGCCAAGGATATCAACTTTGGGGCAGTTTGATTCGCCGTAGGATACACGAACTGCAATCCGGGGTGATCCATCCGCAGAAGTGACACGGTCCCGACGTTCCTTTGATCGTGGACGAAAATCATGGAAACTCTGGTGACGCCGTTCGTCGAGGCTCGTTCCGGCTACTGTCGACGTTGTGGCGAACGCAACAACGACTGTGTTGGTGGGGTTCGCTACGAGTTCTAATCCACTTTCTGGCAAATGTGGCTAATGTAGCCTAGTTTCCAAGGGTATGGATTCTGCTACAACTGACAGGACGGCCTAATATTTTCGGGCTGCGGTTTCAAACTCATTTGGCACAGGATGCGTCGTTCTATGAGTAGTAAGGTCAAACCCATCCATTATCGCTGGAACGGTACGCTTCTCCCACAATACGGGATTTCTAGCGGCGATATCGAACGACTTTATCCAGAACTTCTAGAAATCCGCGATCAGGTGTTCTCGCGGGAACTGCCACTTTACCATGCGCAATCGGGGGTACCGGAGGAGTGGCAACCATTGGATGCGGGGTTTATCGAATTGCCACAACGTTTGCTGAGCGAGTACCAATCGCAACGTGAGGCCAGCGAATTAGGACGCATCCTGTCCGTCGCCAAGCGACTTCGGGACCAAGTCGATCGCGTGGTTGTATTGGGGATTGGTGGTAGCTACATGGGGGCTCGAGCGATTCTCGAGTCGTGTTGCCAACCCTATTACAACGAATGGAGCCGCGCGGAACGTGGCGGTCGCCCAAGAATCTATTTTGAGGGGAATAATGTAGACAACGATCATAGTCAGGCGCTCTTGCAATTCTTGGGTAATGGTCGGCCGGCCCATTCGGTTGACGAGCGGTGGGCGTTGGTCGTTATTAGCAAGAGCGGTGGCACCATCGAAACCGCAGTCGCTTTTCGGCAGTTCTTACGCGCGTTAGAAAGTTCGCTAGGAACCGAGAAGAATCGTCTACCTGAATTTGTCATTCCGGTGACCGGCGAGACCGGTAAATTGGCATCGTTGGCCGATGCCTTGGGCTGCAAAGAACGATTCCCAGTGCCCGACGGTGTGGGCGGACGCTTTTCAGTGTTCAGTGCGGTTGGGCTACTGCCGGCGGCGTTGATGGGAGTCGACATTGTGGCCATGTTGCAGGGTGCAGTCGCAATGAACGAACGATTTCGGACACAAGGCTTGGGCAATAACCCGGTGTTGGACTACACGGCCGTTTGCCATTTGACCGAAAAGTTGCGAGGGCACCATACGCGTATCATGTCCGTTTGGTCAAAGTCATTGGAAGCCGTTGGCCTCTGGTACGACCAATTGTTGGCCGAGAGCTTGGGCAAACGAGAAATGGGTGCCTTGCCATTGACGGTTGTGAACACTCGTGACTTGCATTCCCGAGCGCAACAACATCAGGAAGGTCGGCGAGACAAGCTGATTACCAACGTGGTGTTGGATTCATGGCGTTATGATCCTTTACCGGTGGGAAGGAGTGACCATGACCAAGACGGACTTAACGAGATAGCGAGTAAGTCACTTCCAGAGCTAATGACTGCGGCGATTGCCGGTACAAACCAAGCTTATTTGGAAGACGCTCGGTTGACTGCGGATCTGCATTTACCTGCAGCCGACGAGTCCAGTATTGGCCAACTATTTCAAATGTTGATGTTGGCGACGGTGGTCGAAGGTCGACTGCTCAAACTTAATCCTTACGGCCAACCCGGCGTCGAAAAATACAAGGTCAACATGAAGCGACTTCTGAAGTAGTCGCCTGGTGTTAAGAGATGTGGAGCAAATGACGTGAGTTCTACGGAATCGAACGTGATCGACCTAACATGGTATGGGCATGCAACTTGGCGTTTGCGGTCGGGCGAAAAGTCGATTTGGATCGATCCATTTCTCAACGACAACCCCAGCTGCCCGATCAAATCCGCAGAGGTTGAAGGTTGTGATGCGATTCTATTGACTCATGGGCACTTTGATCATGTGGCCGACGCTGCCGAGTTGGCGAATCGGTTCGGCGCGACGTTGGTCGCCAACTACGAAATCGTCCAGTGGTTTTCCGCAAACCATAAAGTGGCCAACGGCATCGGCATGAACATCGGTGGGCGAACAACCGTCGCCGGGATTTCCGTGAAGATGGTGCCCGCAATTCACAGTTCGTCACTACCAGATGGTAGCTATGGAGGCCTGGCCGGCGGTTTCGTTGTTGCAGTCGGACAGAAGACGATTTACACTGCGGGTGACACGTGCGTCTTTTCGGACATGTCACGACTCGCAACGCAAATCGATCTGGCGATCTTGCCAATTGGTGATTTATTCACCATGGGACCCGAAGACTCGCTGGAAGCGATCCGCTTGTTGCAGCCGAGAACGGTCGTTCCTTCGCATTACAACACTTGGCCGCCAATCGCGCAAGATACGGACAAGTGGGCACAAGATGTGAGGCTACACACGCCGTCCCATCCAATCGTTCCGATCATTGGCAGCCCCTTTTCGTTTTGAACCATCCAGACGCATCTATCGATGATGAAAGAATATCCAATGTTACTAATCCGGCGAATGATGTCCGCATCCCTGTTGTTTTTGCTAAGTGCGTGTTTGCCAAACAGCGAAGCTCTTGCGGTAGGCGAAGTTGCCAAGATCGCGGTGGATGACCCGCAGCCATTGCTACCAGACCTATTCCCATGGGCTAGTGAATCACAAGGCTTCCTTCATGACTGGGTTGTCGAAGGGGACCTCCTGAGATTCACAACGGCGTTCGCCAATGGTGGAGCTGGGCACTTGGAGTTGCGCGGCGGCGACATCTTGCCGAACGGAAATCAACAAGTGCACCAACGGATTTTCTACGACGATGGCACGTTTCAAGATCGCTTGGCTGGTGAGTTTACCTACCATGCCGGTCACGGCCACATCCACTTCGACGGTTATGCAGTCTATGCGTTGCGGAAGTATTTGCCAGGAGGTGGCATTGGTGACCTCGTTGCGACTGGTGGCAAAATCAGCTTTTGTTTGATCGACATTACGAAGTATCGATCCAATGCCGGCAGCTCTCGGTACAACAGTTGTGGACAAATTCAAGGAGTGACTGCTGGATGGTCGGACGTTTACACTCGGAGTTTGCCGGACCAATGGATCAACATTAGCCTGGTACCTGACGGGCAGTATTGGTTGGAAGTAACAGTCGATCCAGACAACCTTCTATTGGAAAGTGACTCCACCAACAATACTTCGCGAATTTTGGTTGAAATCAATCGAGGCGGACCAACCGGCGGTGGCGACCGCTGGGAGGCTAATAATTCGTTTGCCCAAGCGACCAATTTTGGACGGACAAGCGAGTTCCAAGAAGTGGGTTTGTCGATCCACACCGAAACCGACGAAGATTATTTCCGAGTGATTGCCGATGAACACGGCGACTTTGATGTGCATGTGAATTTTACGCACGAACTAGGAAACTTGGATTTGTTTGTTTATGACGCGGAGCAAAACCTGATTGAGTCGTCAACCGGACTGGCCGATAATGAAGAAATTCATTTTCATGGTCATGAAGGTGAGGCCTATTACCTCGTGATTCGCGGGGTCGATGGCGCTACCAACGGGTATGAACTGGACGTTCACGGACCGGGGCATCTGATCACGATCATATCCAAGAGCACCGATGTCCCCGTAGCCATTCCCGACGGGGTCGGATCCAATTCCCCCGGTGCCTGGGCCACCAGTTTCTTGATGGGGCCGGAAGTCCAATTGACAGACATGAACTTGATCTTCGAGCGATTGGATCATACATGGTTAGGTGATTTGGAAATCGAATTAACCTCCCCACAAGGAACAACGGCCAAGATACTAACTTCGCAATGGCAATCCGGTGGAGGTTTATTGAATAGCCAGGACAATTTCCTGAACACGCGCATGGACGATCAAGCAGCGATCAATCTTTCGCAAGGCGGTGAGCCGTACACCGGGTGGTATCGCATCAATCACCAAAACACGGGCTCCAATCCATTGTCGGTATTTAACGGAGAAAACGCCGAAGGCGTTTGGCGTGTCCGAATTCGTGATTGGTTTTCTGCCGACACGGGAACATTGCACGGTTGGTGTTTGATGTTCACCGGGGAAAATCTCAACCCGGGCGATCGGTTCGAACCGAACAACGCGCATCCGCAGGCTGTCGATTTGGGGATCTTGGGTGTCGCGACATTAGACAACGTGAGTATTCATAATGGTCGAGATCGAGACTTCTATCGGTTTATTGCTGGAGTAGGTGGACCGGCGCAAGTCGAAATCATGTTTCCCCATGCGGATGGAAATCTCGACATGATCGTTTATGACTCGGCCTTGATGGAAGTTGGAAGGGCCGATTCTCAGACGGATAATGAATTCTTGGAGTTTATTGCCCAGGCCGAAGAGTTGTATTACATCGAAGTCTTTGGTGTGCAGGAAGCCCGAAATGCCTATTCGATCCACGTCGACGTTGCGCCACAAATCGGTGAAACCGGAACCCTGTCGGGAATTACCGATCAGTGGACAACTGTTCTGCTCGATGGTTCGTTTGTCGACCCAGTGATTTTGGCTGGGCCTCCGACACATAACGAGCGGCAACCCGGGTTGGTCGAGATTCGCAACGTACAATCCGACCAATTCGAAATTCGAATCGCGAACTGGGAACGCCGCGGCCGCGCTCGGGTCGGTGAAGTTGTTGATTATCTAGTCGTTGAAGCTGGTCGTCACTTATTGCCAGACGGCCAAACGTTGGAAGCGGGAATTGAAACCGCAGTGGATCATTTACCCCGCTTTGTGCCGATCGAATCGGTAGAGCGACGGCCATTGGTATTCACGCAACTTCAGTCGGAAGGTCGTCAAAATCCCGCGACGTCTCGAATCATCAAAGTCAGCGGCGACGGTTTCCAGATTCTGGTCCAAGAAGCCGAAGTGTCGCGCGGGCTTGCTGCCCCCAAAACGCTCCACTGGGTGGTCGTTAGCCCGTCCGCGAGTGATTCCAGCCATTTCAAATTTTGGTCCGGTTTGGGTCAAGTGTCGTCGAATCCGACCACGCTAAATTTCGGCGAAAACCTGACGGAAATGCCACGAGTATTTGCCGGTGTGCAATCGCTCAACCAAGTGGACACGGTCACCGTCCGGGCGACCGATGTGAAGTCGTCCAAAATTACCGTCTATTTGGAGGAAGAACAGACCTTCGATAAAGAAACCGTCCATGGGAAAGAAAACGTGGCCTGGTTTGCCACAAGAGGACGCAAGATCTTTGCGAGCAACGACTAACGTGGCGGACGTGTACCGTTCGTCGTCTCAAACGCCGAACGATTTGTAACGACTGCGAAACGGGGCAGCAGTGTTTACCAAAACGCAATCTTCCCCGGGAATACCATGGGTTGGCGGGCAGCTCGAACCTGCCCAGCATTAGCCGCGAAGCTTGCGCAATTCACGGTTGACCCGTTGGATACCGGGGCGATTGTTGATTGATTGATAAAAATCCGCCAATGCTTGATATTGGCGGATTTCCAAATTGAGTAAGCGTTGTTGCAGCGGGACCTTTTCCTCGGCGGCTCGACTATCCGCGGTGGAGCGTTCCAAAACAGCAATCGCTCGTCGAACGAGCTTCTTGTCTGATAGTTTTTTGCTGAGAGCTAATGACACATTACCGTACTCCAAGCGGTAATAGAGCAAATTTGGAGCCGTCTGAACCAGGTGACTTAACGAGTTGGCAGCCGCATCCAAACATTCGATCCCATCGTCGTCTTTCTCCTGGTCAAACATCAGCTTGGCCAATTCAACATGGACGTTGGAGTTGAGCTGATGGAATTCCATGTTTTGGGGAAAGTCGGCACAGAGTGTTTTCGTAAGTACAGCTGCTTTTTCGAGGAACTCGACGGCAGTGGCATCCTGCAGGGCGAGCGGAATCGTGTACGTCAAAGCCAGCGAATAGGTGTATTGAGGGTCGGTCGGGTACTTCGTTTGTAATAATTCAATCTGTTGGGTCGCGTCGGCAATGAGTTGTTTGAACTGTTCTGCTTGCACCGCTGGGTCCAGCAGGACCGCCAATCCTCGCAGGCTTTTGGCGCGAACCAACCGAGCGGCATCATCATCGGGATTTTCCAACAAGAGCAAGTCGGTAATTCGGATCGCTTGTTCCAACCAGCCCTTTTGGCGTCGAACCATATTTTCAGTTCGCCGTCGATCGCCCAAACGCCCTCCGAACGCGGCGACCGCAGGACGCCGGCCACTTTGCAATCCGAAGTAGTCTTCCGAGACCGATGGCGGCACGCGCTGCACTTCGCCGACCAATCCGGTTTCGGCGGTGCACAACAAATTCAACGTTCGGGCGACTTCCAACCGCACAATAGCCTGACTCGCGATCGGGCTATCCTCCAAGTGTTTGATGGCCCGCTGATGATACCGGATCGCTTCGCTTTGTTCACCTTTGCGGCGAAACGCCTGCCCAGTTTCGTTATGAATCTGCGACAATTGCAACAAGAGATTCTCGTTCTCAGGTTCATTTTGGACCAAGTCCGTATAGATCCCGATTGCTTCCGAATAGGCTTGGATCGCTTGGGACCAATCGCCAATCAAGTGATAACAATTGGCCACGCGCCGATACGCTCGGCCACTTTGTAGTTTCAGATCCTTCGAGTTCGCATTCTGTTGGGCAATTTCATGGTAGAACTTGAGCATATCCTTGAGAAAGGCGGCATCCGCAGCCGTGATGGCTGTTTGGACACCCGCCAATTCATTGAGCCCGTCCCATTCCACCGCCAACGCGGCCTTTTCAGAGTCGTTGGGACTTCGTCCTTGGGAAACGATCTGGACGAACATAGCATCAAAAGCGTCCATGCTGACCCGAAGGTTGGCTTCGGCTCGTTGATACTCCTTCGTTGTCTTCTGTTCGTTTTCCACGGCCAATCGGCGGGCATCTTCGGTTTCTTGTTGCTGCCAGATCAGCTGTTCGTGTTGCACGTTCAATTCATGGAGCGCGCGCTGTGTCATCGTATATCCGACCGTCGTCGAGATCGCGACCAAGACGAGAAGTACCAAACAGGAACTCGCCAGGACCGCCGTCGTTGGATGGCGTCGAGCCCATCGCCAGATCTCTTCATGAAACCGACGGCGCCGCACCGAAACCGCGCGGTCATCCAACAAACATCGCAGATCGTCTCGCAGCGCTGCGGCGGTGGCATAACGTTCTCCGGGTTCCCGCGCGAGAGCCTTGTGAACGACTCGTTCAAGATCCCCCGACGCCTGCGCCAGTTTACTCCGCAGCGGCGGGGGCGTTCGTCCGAGCACCTGTTGGACCCAGCCTGACGGCGAATGATTGGGATACGTCGGGTGCAGCGTCAAGAGCTCGTACAACGTCAAACCCAGCCCATAGACTTCACTTTGCTGATCGTATTTTCCTTCGATGGCTTCCGGCGGCATGTACTGTGGTGTACCAACAACATCACCCGTCTTCGTAATTCCAGGCTCATCCAGATGTTTGACCAGACCAAAGTCCGTCAATCGAATTCGGCCATCCAAATCGACCAACATGTTGCTGGGCTTGAGGTCGCGATGCAGAACCCCGTGTCGGTGGGCATAATCGACCGCGTCTGCAATGCCGCTCATCGCCCGCAATGCCCAACGTATTCGTCGACGTGGATCAACAAGGTCCTGCCAAAAAGTGCTGCCGCTCAGCAATGGGCGATCGACAAGGGCTGGGGCACCGGACGGAACCGGTACCGAAACCGAAAAATCAATTCGCGTGCGATCATCGTTGTCCACGCGGGGCGTATTGGCCGCGCTCGGTCGAGATTGGGCCGGCGACTGACCTTCCAACACGGTCGATTGAACCGGGGTCGCGTTGGACTTGAGCATCGTTCCGGCGGTGTCATTGGGTTTGAGTCGAGTCATCAACTCGGAGAGGGACCAGCCTTCGACAAATTCCATCACGTAATAATGATAGCCATGACTGAAGCCCACGCCAAACACGGTGACAATATGCGAGTGATGCAACTTCGCAGCGGCTCCGGCTTCCCAACGAAAACGCTGAACGGCCCGCGAATCGGCCGCCAATCTTTGGGACAAAACTTTGACCGCCACCCGGCGTCCCAACGATTGATGAATTGCCTCAAATACAACACCCATGCCTCCCCGCCCCAATTCGCGAATCAATCGATAGTCGCCCAATTCATGCACGTCGTCAGGAATTGTTTCCAGCGTGGGAGGTAGCGTCGACTGTGTCGCTTGCTGTTTGAGGCTTTCGATCATCGCGACCGACGACAGCAGCTCCCCCAATTCCTCGCCAAAGTGCGGGTATTGTCGCTGGTAATTTTCAATACTTGGGGCCCGCCCCGCCCGATATTGGGCCGTGAAGTGGTCGACAACCGACTCCAGGCTAAGCTGAGGTTCGGGGCGGTCGGTGGAGCGAGCGTCTGTCATTGCACGGAGTCCCCAGGGTTGGATGCAGCCGAGATCTCCTTTAACCGCTTGAGTGCCCGTAAGTATCGCTTGCTGGCCGCATCCGGCGAGATTTGCAGCACTTGAGCCGTTTCTTCATTGCTAAGCTCCTCAAAATGTCTCAGGGCAATGACTTCCCGATCAAGATCATTCATTTGATTGAGAGTTGTCTCCAACCACGCCAATTGTTCGGCGCGACGCAGCAATCGACTGGGTGACGTCATTTGGGCCGACAGTTCGTAGGCCATCGCCCGCGAGGTTTCATTGGGATCGGCAAACCCAAACATGCCGATTTCTTTCCGCACGTCCCGTTTTTCGGTCGCCAAGTGGGCGCGATGGGTATCAATCAGCTGTTGTTGCAGTTCCATCCGCAACCACACAAACAAGGGCGGTGGTTCGGGTTGGCTAAGGTAATTATCCAGACGTTTTGCGGCGCGAACGTAGGCTTCTTGCACCACGTCCGACTCAGAAACCCGACCACTCAATCGCCGATCCAATCGAAACGCCACGATTCGAGCCAAACGAGCACGAAGTTGCTCGAAGTAGTGAGCCAACCCCTGCTGACCTTCTCGGCGAAGTTGCTCCAGGAGTTGCGTTTGATCCGGTAGAGGGGCGGGTATAGGGTCGGTCATCCGGCATCACGAAAACGGCGTTTCTCGAAAGCAACCATCCAGTAGTTTAGTTGATCCGCAACGCCACCCGCCAGTGCGTCCACCGAGGTATCCGTATAAATGCAGGTCGCCAGTCCACTAACGCAACGTAGGTCGCCAGTCCTCTGGCGGCACAATGTAGGTCGCCAGTCCTCTGGCGGCACAATGTAGGTCGCCAGTCCTCTGGCGGCAAATGTACGTCGTCAGTCCTCTGGCGGCAAATGTACGTCGTCAGTCCTCTGGCGGCACAATGTAGGTCGCCAGTCCTCTGGCGGCTCCTTGGCTAACCACCTCCAGCAATAAGGTGCCGTCCGGAGTGGCCGATTCGAAAGTCAATTCCGGAATCAAAAAGCTTGGGCTTTAGTGTTTGGCGATGCTTGCGGACTGGGAACGCTTAGCGGCGCGTGGCTGGTCGGATTCCCGCCCAACCACGCTCTGCTAACCGGTTAACTCCAAGTCGGTTTGGCTGTCGCGCCGCATAGCCGAACGATTCCCGCCCAACCACGCTCTGCTAACCGGTTAACTCCAAGGCGGTTTGGTAGTCGCGCCGCGTAGCCGAGGGATTCCTGCCCAACCACGCTCTGCGAACCGGTGAACTTGCGAAGGATCATCGACTTCTAAACGGAGTGGTAGCTTAAGTTACCGTCGCGTGGGGCGTGCGACGCGGAACATGCGTTCACTCGGGTCCTTAAGACTGTCCCCGAGCTTTTTCAATGCCTCGGTTTCGATCTGCCGAACACGCTCGCGGGTCAGGTTGAGGCTTTCGCCAATCTCCTTCAAAGTGTGCTGTTCCATTTCGTCCAGTCCATAGCGCATCTTGAGCACAATGGATTCACGCGGGTCCAACTCGTGCATCATCTGTTTGACACGCGTCAAAATATCGTTTTCAATCAGTTCATCTTCGGGCGTCTTGGTGCGCTCGTCCATCACCATGTCACTCAGACTCCAACCGGAATCGCTCTGTTCCGTTTGCGGAGCGAGATTGTGGATATGGATGGCCTTCTTGATGATGGGGAGTTTTTTCTTGGGGACACCCAACAGCCGTGCGACTTCTTCCAACGTAGGATTGCGGCCCAGTTCTTCGGTCAATCGAGAGGTGGCGCGCCGCCATTTGGACAACAGCTCGACCATGTATGCAGGAATGCGAATGGTCTTCGAAGAATTGATCAATGCCCGCTTGATCGACTGCTTGATCCAATAACTCGCGTAGGTGCTGAACCGCGTTCCCATGTCGGGATCAAAACCTTCCACGGCTCGCAGCAATCCAAGATTGCCTTCCTCGATCAAGTCTTGCAGGCCCATGCCTTTGCCGGTGTAGCAGCGTGCGATGTTGACGACCAACCGGAGGTTTGCTCGGACCATACGATCACGGGCTCGGACATCGCCATCTGCAATCCCCTTCGCCAGTTCTCGTTCTTCGGCGGCACTTAACAGTTTGGCTTCGTTGATTTCCCGTAGGTAGGTTTCGAGAGGCGACTGCAGCCCCGTCGCTTCACGGATCGCGCTCTCAACATAATCCAGCTCCCGTTCCAATCGGCTGATGTCCACGCGCAAATCGGTGTCGTCGTCTTGTTGTTTGCTTTTGAGGTCGCTCATCTTACTTCCAAGTCCAGGGTAGAAACCTGCCGTAACAAAGCACGACGTTCCGGACACCTAGTTTCCACCCAGAGGAAACAGGGTCTCCGACTTACGAGTGCCTTCATACGTACCGGGTGCCTGCGTACGTAAGAGGTGCTATCGTCTGGAGAACGGGACGGGCTCTAGCTCGTCGCAAAGATCGCACGACTTAGCGTTTGTGCCACTTGAGACAGAATGAGAAGTTGTTCGGATCAGCGCAGTCGTAAAGTTTCATTGGATTGAGCGTCGTCTTGCAAGCTGGCGATACGAGTCATCTCCTGTTGCACGGCAACCATGATTTGTTGAGATTCCTGATCGACCCATTGGTTGAGACGTTGTTGGTGTTCCTGCACCGATTGCTTAACGGCCAGAGCCTGCTGCCGAGCCGCCAATTCGAAATGCCCTTGAGTGCTCGTGCCCAACGCTTGAGCGATTTGCAAGCCCAAATCACATTTGCTCGTCGCAACGATCTTGTCGGTTGTACCTTTAAGATCGTAGGTGACGACAAACGATTCGATGCGTTGCAGCTCGTCGCGCAATCGGGCCGCCAAAACGGGGTCATTGATTGTGGAAAGGTCGCAATCGACTCGCGTTTGCGTATGGCGGACCAACAGTTGTCCGTCCAAGGCTTCTCCGTCGAGATTCAAGTTGAGCTGGGCGGCGTATTTTCCAGGCGTCACTTGGATGGGAAGCCCGACCCTTTGTTCCGCCGAGAGCAATGCCAAGCCTTCTTCTCGCGCCAAATCCAAACTTCGAATCGAAAAATAAGCCTTGCGATTGCCATGTCGTTGATCGTACAGACCGTTGACGATCACATGGTGATCTCCTTGAGCTCGCAGCGATAGGCTGGCGGGATAACGTTGCGCATGGGGACGATTGCTCAAGTTATTGATGCTGCCCATCAATCGGTAGTATTGGTTGCCAACATTGGAGACACCCGCCAGCGTCAGTTTCTGAATTTCCAGGCTCGGCAATTCCTCGCGGCGAAACGACACGTCCCGGCCGCGAGCGGCAACCGGAGCCTCATTCCCCAGGCTGGGGACCACCGCTTGAGCCCACTCGACCCACTGAAAGATCTGCTGGAGTGGTTGCGATGGTTGTTGGCCCAACAGGTCAACGTCGAAACTGCTTGCGGCAGGGATCGGCAGACGAAACGCGTTATCCAGCGCCTCGATTTCGCCGACGGCCGTATCGGCAACGACGGCCAGGTCCGCTGCAGCCGCACGTTGGATCTGCTCGATCTGCCCACGAATCGTTAAAATCTCTTGGTTCAGCTCATTGACCCGCTGGGTCATCGCCAGCCGGGCATTATTGCGAAGCGGATTGTTTGGTTGACGTGCCAGTTGTTGCGCCGCGGAGACTTGCTCTTGCAGCCGAGCGGCCGATTGCCGGCAAGCCGAAAGTTGCGACTCCCACTTCGTTTTGAGACTTTCTAACGCTTGAATTGTGTGATTGCCGGCTTGGCCTGTTCCTCGCTCGACGTTTTGGATTTGCTGCCACCACGTTGGTTCGATCGCTAGTTTCGGTCGCGCCGTATAAGCGGAATCGGATTGGCGAGCTTCGGCCAGTGCTTCGGTCAATAGTTCAGCCAAATTGGATGTACGAGCCGTCGAATGGCGGACAGAATCCGATTCTGGGACCAGCGACGGATTTGTCATCATTCCGTCCAACACGACCCAGCGTTGATCCAAAAGTGCTTTTTGATCGAGCTTCAACGAAACCTTATCCGCCTGAAATTGTCCAACACCGTTGCGGCCAATAAGCAGGTTTCGCATGGTAACGCTGCGGTCCGCCCACTCGACGCTGGCTTGATCCACCGAAATATCCAACGGGGCGAACGCATTCGACTGATTGATCGCGGTCCTCGTCATGATCTCGCTGCTCGTCCATATTCCGATGAGTAGAATGGCCAAGAGCACAACTCGGGGAGCCAGAAACTTCACAAACTTCATCATTCTAGCTCCGTCACGAAAGAGGGGGCGGATGCAACGACGGCCGACGGGCGGGCGGCAATAAACATCTGGATTCGGCGGGTCACCCAGTTCGCTAGCAACAGCGTTGGAACGCCACAAAAACCGGCGACCACCATCGAACCCACGACGACGGAATTGTTTAGGTTCATCCACGCGGAACCCGGAATTGTATCGACGGCTCGCCAAAACGAACTCAACGCCGGCTGGGTAAGGAGCCAAAAGCCGAGTGGGTCGGTAATGGAGTCCAAATGCTGACCCAAAATCGAGAAAACAACGGCCGAT
>JAEUIP010000082.1 GCA_016795075.1 Planctomycetaceae bacterium
TCCGTCAAATCCCGGACTGTCTGAACCGAGCCAATCTCCAATTGACCCGTGGACCCGCGAAACAAAACCGGACATTGCCAGCGCCGATCCAACTCCAACCAAAACTGAATTTCTTCGACACTGCCGTCCGGCAGAATGGCCAACGGAGCGGACCAAGTGGTGACGCGATCGATCGTTGAATCCGCTGCTCCAGAACCGCGGTCCGTTCCACTCACTGAACCGTCACTGCGATTGGTATTTGCGGGTGAGGTTCCGGCCGCGCCATTCTGATTCGACTCTGGTCGGGCCGTAGGTTCCTCACCAGTGTTTATCACGACCGGTCGCGATTGAAATCGAACGTCCGTGTCCAGTTCGATCTCTTGACTATCCCAAGCACTGTCGGCGTTATCGGAGGTGGCGAGGTCGCCAAGCACGGACACATCGCTTTGGCCTTCCTGAACCGATGTTTGCAGGTTCGAACCAAACGACTCGTTGCTGAGATTGGTGGTCGAATTGCCGCCCGATGTATCACCGATGGCCCCCGAAGTTGTTGGTCGCCATGCCGAATCGCGGAAGACTCGCAAGGATTTGGAATCCCAGCCAAACTGGAGGTAGATGGGACGGCCCGATTGCATGGCCTCTTGTCGAAGTTCGCCCAGCGTTTCCTGCAGCAATCGCCCCGCGTCGCGGATTTCGTTGCGTTGAAAACTGCGTTGCAAGTTGGGAACGGCGATCGCAGCCAATGTGACCAGAATCGCCAACACGATCATCAACTCCACCAGCGAAAAACCATGGCTTCGCGGAGAGAGTAGAGACCCCGTCCACCGTCTGGCAAAGGCAGCTACATCGGCCACGGGTGCGGCATGACCTACTTCGTACCGACGCCCGCCAGCGCGTGGTCGGCGCGCGTCCATCCACCGTCTGGCGACGGTAGCGACGCGCGCGATGGTCGCTATCGACAACCGACTAAAGGTCATTGTCTTGTCGGTTGGTGGTGCGTTCTTCACGGTTCGAGTCGCTGGGGGTTGTCTCGTCGTTTGTATCACCCTCGGCGGACTCCGTCCAATTCTTGATATCGTCGTCGGTGCCACTTTCACCGTCCGGTCCATTGGACCAAATATTTGGGAAGTCGCTGCTGCCTTTGCTGGGGGGATATTCGTAGTTGTAGGCGTTGCCCCACGGATCAGCCGGCAACTCTTCGATATAGCTTCCGTCCCACTTGCGAGCTTGTTGCTCGTTCTCTGGTTTGGTCAGCAACGCGTTGAGACCTGCTTCCGTATCGGGAAACGAGCGAACATCGATGGCATAGTTTTGCAGGGCTTGCTTGAAACTACTGATCTGAGTTTGAGTGGCTTTGATGTCGGCCTTGTTCTGTTGTCCCAAGAGTCGGGGCAACACCAACCCAGCCAATAACACGAGAATCGCCAGCACGATCATCAACTCGACCAAGCTAAAACCTTGACGCCGTCGTGCCCGAATTCGAACTTGTTTGTACGTGATCTTCATCGATCATTCTCCAAAAAAATGGGTGGACTTAAATTGCAGCGCTCATGTCGAAAATCGGCAGCAGCAATCCTGTCAACACAAAAGTTACCAAGCCCCCAATCAAAACCAAAGTCAGCGGTTCGATCAAACGAACCATTGTTCCCAGTTGTTGTTCTATTTTTAGTTCCGTTCGTTCCGCGATCCGGATCAACACCGAATCCAAGGTATTGGACCGTTCCGCCACATGAATCATGGCCATCACCGACGGTGGCACCAAACCGCTGGCGGTCAGCGGTGCCGACAATGTCTCGCCCGATTTGATGTTCTCGCAGGAACGCAAGATCGCTTGTTCGAGCCGCTTGTTGCCTGTGGACGAACTGCTGATTTGCAAGGCTTTGACGATGGGAACTCCGTTGGTTAACAACGTTCCCAAGACGCGACAGAAACGGGCGACGGCCGAATGATGCAGAATTTTGCCAAAGATGGGCAACTTCAAACGAACCCCGTCCAAAATCCAACGACCTTGAACGGTCTGGGCCCAGCGTCCAAACGCGATTACCGAACCCAGAACAGCCAGGATGACCAACAGGCCATAACTCCGCAGGAAATCGCTGACGCCCAAGAGCACGACGGTGGGACCGGGCAGTCCTTGGCCCGATTTTTCCAATCGGCTAAACAGCGATTCGAATCGTGGCACAAACACCACGATCAAAATGACAGTGACAATCAATCCGCCGACCAATAGAAAAGCAGGATAGGCCAACGCTCCGGTCACCTTCCCTTTGAGTTCTTCACGACGTTCCAGGAAAATCGAAATCCGCTTGAGTGCGTCTTCCAAGAAAGCCCCTTCCGCTCCGGCACGGACCATCGACAGCGTCAATTCGTCGAACACCGAGTGTTTGGACATTGCTTGATCGATGTTGACGCCTTGCGCTACATCGTTGCGAATCTGAAGGAGCACTTCCTGCATGACGGAGCTGGTCGATTGTTTCGCCAAAATATCCAACGATTCGAGCAGCGACACACCATTCTCGAGCAACTCGGAAAGCTGCGCGAGCGTACTGGCCATGACGTCACCGCTCACTCGCTTTTTGAACGGCAACTTGAATGATTTGAGATCGAACCCCGACTTGGCGTTGACTTGCAAAGGGGTCAGCGATTGTTTGGCCAGGTTACTCAAGGCTTGACGTCGGTCATCGGCCGTGATGACTCCTCGGGCCACTTGGCCGTCGGCTTGTCGCGCAGTGTAGGCAAATTCAGGCATCGGCTTTAATCCTCCTTCGTCACGCGCATGACTTCTTCCAAGGAGGTGATGCCGTTTAACGCTTTGGTCCACGCATCATCACGTAAAGTCGTCATCCCACAACGTCGGGCAACTTTCTTGATTTCGTTGCTTGAAGCCCGTTCGTTGGCCAACCGACGAATGTCTTCATTGGCCGTCAACAATTCGTAAATCCCAACTCGACCGATGTAGCCGTTGCCACGACATTTCTGGCAACCGATGGGTCGCCATAGCTGGCCCCCAAGCATCTCGAATTTTCGTTTTGGAAAATCAGGAGGCAAAACTTCTGGATCGGGAACGTAAGGCTCGCGACATTCCTTGCACAGACGTCGCACGAGCCGTTGGGCCATAATGCCTTCCAACGTGGAGCTGACCAAAAATGGTTCAACGCCCATATCGCAAAGTCGCATGAATGCGCCCGCGGAATCGTTTGTGTGCAAGGTGCTAAACACCAAGTGACCCGTCAACGACGCTTGTGTGGCGTTGATGGCCGTTTCCAAGTCACGTATTTCGCCCACCAAGCAAACATCCGGATCATGCCGCAAGATACTGCGTAAACTGGCGGCAAACGTTAGGCCGACTTTGGCGTGAACTTGAATCTGATTGATGCCTTCCAACTGGTATTCGATCGGATCTTCGGTCGTGATGATCTTTGTGTCTTCGCTTTTGATTTCGTTGAGCGCGCTGTAGAGCGTCGTCGTCTTGCCGGAGCCCGTGGGGCCGGTCACCAAAACGATACCGTGTGGCAAGCGAATCAAACGACTAAACGTGTCGTAAATGTGCTCGGGCATGCCGATGTCCCGCAGCGAGAAACTGAGGTTCGTCTTATCCAAGATACGCATGACGATGCTTTCGCCATGCAACATGGGAATAATCGACAACCGGATATCGATTTCACGGCCAGCCACTCGCAGCTTGATGCGACCGTCTTGCGGGATTCGCTTTTCTGCAATGTTCAACCGGGACATGATCTTCAAGCGGCTGACAATCGCATTGCGAAAGCGATTCATTTCTGACGGGGCGGGTTGTTTTTGGAGCACACCATCGATGCGGTAGCGAATCTTTAGGCCACGCTCTTGCGCTTCAATATGGATATCGCTGGCGCGGGCCTCGATCGCCTCGGACAGAATTTCGTTGACCAACCGAACCACCGAAGCTTGTTGAGCTGCCTCGGCGTCTTCGCTGCCGTCAAACGACAAGTCATCGTCCAAAACGATCCCGTCATCATTCTGAGCCGCGATCAAGCCTTCGATCGTTTCGGCACCAACGCCCAGGTGGGATTTGATCAGGCGATTCAGCTCGGCCGGAACGCAGATCACGGCCGATACCCCGAGTCCCGTTTCAGCAGCGACCGCATCCAAGGCGGCGATGTTGAACGGGTCACTGACGGCCAAACGCAGGATCTGGTCTTCGACCGCCAGAGGGAAGACCCCGTGACGGTGAATCAGCTTGGCCGGTACGACTTCCCAACTTTGTCCATCCGCTTGCAATTTGCCGGGCGGGATGAACGGTAGATCCAAAGTCAGGGCCAGACTTTGAAACAGTTCCACGTCGTCGGCAAAGCCAAACTCCAAGGCTACATCGACCAAATCAACATCGGACTGCCCAGCCCCCAACAACCGACGCAGCTCGCGCAGTTGATCGGACGTCAGCAAGGGCGTCGATTTTGGTTTGCCAACAATCATCAAGGGGCTCACGGGACGGTGGGATGATCCGTTAGGACAACGAATATACAGGCAGACGGCTATTACCTTGGCATGCCCCGAAATTAGGACAGGCCAGAATCAGCCACCTTGGATCACGGTCGAAGGCAGGGATAAAGGAAGGCGGGACCTAGCCAGCGAGCCCTCCGTTGACCGGACCGACCAAGCGGTTGAAACGGTTGTTTGGGAAGGCCCGACTTGCCAAGCGGAATGAAGGCGGGACCGGCATTTTACTTCATCCCAAGCCCCCCGGTCAATCGAAATCGGCCGCAAAGTCACCCCAATCGGAAAAATCACCGCAGTTTTGGCCTTGTTTTAGCCAGACTTTGTCAACTGGCGAGGGCAACCAATAACCCGCGACGACTGTGTCTCCCTGATCCGCCCCAAAGTTGTGTGTCCCCGGTTTAGGTTCGGGACTAGAAAGTTGAGTGTCCCCGGGTTCAGGTTCCGGGTTCAGGTTCCCCGGGTTCAGGTTTGCAGGAAAACCCTGAGCGACGACCGCCTCCCACGGGTTCATCCGGTTCATCCCGCGGGAGCGCAAGTTTGAAAGCTAGAACGAACCCCCACGCGTCCATCTGCACCCAGGGAAACTCCGACAACTTTTCAGCACGATATTTGCTAGCCGTCCCTAATGAAGTGTCGAGGGTTGTGTGTCCACAGGGGTTGTGCTTCGTGCCCGTACGAGTAGCCCGCGCGGATCGGTCGAGGAGTGGTTGGCACCAAACATTATTCTCCCCAACGTTGCTCCCAAGCGTTACTCGTTCCCAGCGATAGTTGTGTATCCGCCCGGATGTTGCGTGCCCAAAATTGTATGTCCCCGGTGTTCCTGCTCCGCCGCGAAGGCAACCCCAAGTCTCAGGTTCACAATTTGATGAAGACGCGGTGGAACCTTGGATACATTGCGACGCGAAGGGGCATTCACGGTTTTGCTTCAGACACGACGTTTATCGTCCGCTTCTTGTGCGCGAGCGCCACAATCCCATTAAGCCCACGCCAGTGGCGAGCATCACCAGACTCGACGGCTCGGGGACTTGTGAATACTTCATGAGGAAGCCATCGATGCCGCCCGCGTTGGTGCCTCCGAGAATGTTGCCGCCGGTCCAACCGGTGATGTAAACATTCCTTGCTGCGTCCACGGCCACGCCCATGCCACGTTCGTCAATAGCAGCGCCTGTGCTGATCGACTGGGTCCAAGCCAACGTGCCGTCGAAGTTGTAACGGCTGAGAAGTACGTCCTCGCGTCCGAGGTCGCTCCTGATGAACCCGGTGATGTAGGCGTTGCCATCTGCATCGACAGCCACGCCGTTACCGGCGTCGAACGAATTTGAACCAATCTGTCGGGTCCACGCCAGCGAGCCATCGGCGTTGTAGCGGGCGAGGAAAGCGTCGTCGAGACCTGCATTGGGTCCGCCGAGGCTGCCTCGGGTGACGCCGGTGATGTACGAGTTGCCAGCCGCGTCAACCGCCAAGTTGTGGCTGAAGTCGCTCTCGCTCGTCCCGATCTGACGGCTCCAGGCGAGCGTTCCGTCGGCGTCGAAGCGGGTGAGGAAAGCGTCAGCGTTGCCCGGGGACGGGTTCGCAACCCCAAGGCTGCCGAGTGTAGACCCGCTGATGTAGACATTGCCAGCCGCGTCCACGGCGACGCCGCGGCTGTCGTCTGCGGTGCTCGTGCCGATCTGCCGGCTCCACGCCACATTGCCGTCAGTGTCGTAGCGTGTGACGAAGGCGTCGTCGCTACCCGAGTTGGTTTGTCCGAGGAGGCTACCGCGAGTGAATCCGCTGATGTAAACGTTGCCCGCCGCGACTGCCACGCCAAAGCTGCGGTCAACGGTACTCGTGCCGATCTGCCGACTCCACGCTACCGTGCCGTCGGTGTTGTAGCGAGTGATGAATGCGTCTTCTCCACCCGTGTTGGTACCCCCGAGGATGCTGCCGCCGGTGTAGCCGGTGATGTAGGCGTTGCCCGCCGCATCTACAGCCACGGAATTGCCGACGTCGAGTGCGCTTGAGCCAATTTGACGGGTCCATTCCAGCGCGCCGCTGGCATTGTACCGAGAAAGAAAGGCGTCGGCGAAACCCGCGTTGATTCCACCGAGGCTGCCGTTGGTGAACCCGGTGACATAGACGTTGCCCGCCGAGTCCACCGCGACGCTGTTGCCATTATCTTGAGCTGTCGTGCCGAACTGTCGGCTCCAGGCCAGACTGACCTGCGCTTCGGCGGAACCGGCGCACGCCAACACCCCAGCTGTGATTGCAACAAGAAAGCCAGTTCGGATGCGAACAGTACTGCTGCTGTCGGTGATGTGCTTTTGCATGATCTCGCTTCCTGGGTAATGCTGACAGGAAAATTGATTCCATGGATCCCGCTTCGATTGCGACAATCGAAGCTGATTCTCAGAAAAACTGACTGATGATATTTTTCTCAACAGTCTACCCGGGAAGAAGGCCTCGCTCAAGTGCTGCGTGCAAAAAAGCCCGTCGGGAAAGCCAAGCGGAAGAAAGCCAAGCGGGGACACACACAACGGTTTATTGAGGTTCGCGTTCCACCAGTGACGGTCGATGAGTTCAATCGCTTTGGCAGTTGCATCGGGTTTACCGGGGACACTCAACTTTCTAGTGCCCGGACGGGTAGCTAGCGGGCGCGGATCGTTCGAGGAGTGGTTGGCACCAAAAATTACACCCCCAAACGTTACTCGCCCCCAGCAATAGTTGTGTGTCCCCGGTTGCTTGCCCCGCGAAACCAAAACATAGCGCCCCCCAAAATCCGAAACTCGTTAAGAATTCGGCAATCAGTTTGCCTCCGCGATGGGTAGCTGGATGGTGAATGTTGTACCTGTCGCAGAAGTCTGAAAATCGATACTTCCATTGTGCTGGCGGACAATCTTGTCGCAGTGCGCCAAGCCCATGCCAGTACCTTCACGGCGAGTTGTAAAGTAGGGATCAAAGACTTGTGATTGAATTTCGCGCGAGATCCCCTGGCCCGTATCGTTAATATCGATTTTCAATTTGCCATCATGCTTCGACAGACTGAAACGGAGCGTACCGCCGTCAGGCATCGCCGCGAACGCATTGAGCGCCAAGTTCAACAGCACTTGTTCCAACCGAGCACTATCGGCTTGAATCGTGCCTTTTTCCTTGGTGGGATTGTCGAATTCAAGATGGACCTTACGTTGCTCGGCTTCCGGTCGTAACAACCGGATCAACTTTTCAATCAGTGACGATACAAAAACTGGTTCGCGACCAAGTTCATGAATGGAAGCGTAGTTGCGAAAGCCATCCAACACATCCCCAATGCGTTGGACCTCGGTATTCAAGACATCCAACATTTCGTGAACGTCGTCGGAAGCCTCGTTCTTCAAACGTTCAGACAAAAGTTGCACATGTAGCGAGAGCGCGCTAAGCGGGTTCTTGATCTCATGTTGCAAACCAGCCGCCAGCGTTCCTAGGCCCATGTATCGCTCCATTCGGCGCATTCGCTCTTCCATGAGCACCCTCTCCGTGACGTCACGGACGTGAATGACGATTCCAATTTCTGCATCATTCCGATCTTTTAACATGGTACAACCCGCTCTCAAGGTCATGCTCAATCCACGTCTTTGAAGGTGGTAGTCTCGATCTCGAATTGGATGATGATTCCTCCGCAGTTCGTCGCAAATAGACGCTAAGAGAGCATGTTCCGCGCCAATTTCTTTCAGCGATCGAACCGGTTGCGCATCTTCACTCCCAATCAACTCCCGCCCGCGCGGATTGATACTGATAATTCCGCCGATCATGTCGGTAGTGATGACACCTGCATCCATGCTGGCCAAAATATCGGCCGCCAGCACCTTCGCATCTTTCAGATTTCTCTCGCTGCTTAAGAATCCTCGGACGACGAAAAGGAAAGCAATGGCAACGGCTACAGTGTTCAGAACAAGCAGAACCGACAAACTGCGCTGAAGTCCCAATTCGCTCGATAGCTCACTAGCCATCTGCAAATCACTACCCTGCAAATGGCTTACCAGACGAGTAACGATCTCTTGCTCGTGACGTACGTTCGCCAACACCCAGGCGGTTACGACGAACGCCAGTAAACTGAAAATCCCCATTGCAAAGACGTAAGGTTTGACACTTGGGTCACCGTTGGTTTCAAACATGTTCGTTGATCCAATGAAAATCAAAGTTCGTGCAAATATTTGCACCATCTGCAAAGAACTGCCGAGCGATGGGCTTCTCTTTCCGCTAGTTGCATTGATTTACTCGTACAAACGGGGTGCGACGAATTGGCACAGAAAGTGCTAATTGATCCTCGCGTGGACAGATGAGCTGTAAACGGCCGGCTTGAGAAGACTCTTGCCGGAATGGCTCGAAAGGACTCGGTCCCCCCTTTTTTCGGAGAAACGCCATGGTAAAAGCCTCGTTTTTGTTATCGATTTTGACGGGTTTGCTCGCTTCGGATGCCGCCAGTTCGTCTCGAAGCAAACCACCACGACCCGTAACCCTTGCGACCACAAAGGTGCAGGTCCAAACGCAAAGCGAACAGGAGCAGATTGTCGCCGACGCGAGACTTTTTGTATCTCGTGAACTAATCGATCTCTGATTAGTTTTGGTTTGCGCGGTGGCAACGTCACCGCGCGACGAGGAAGCAGTCTCATCCTCTTATTGGACCAGTCGATGGTGTACTTCTTGTCGCGTGTTTCGTCTAGTGCAGACCATGCCGACTCATTTTGTAATGCAAACTGCGCAGGCTGATTCCCAACGCCTTGGCAGTGTTTTCGCGATGATGATTGCAGGCCTCAAGCGCCAGTTGGATCGTGTTTTTTTCACATTCGTCCAGTGCATCGGCCAACGAGCCTGGCAATGTAGGATTGCCGCGTGGAACAGAACGCAGCTCCCGTGGCAACGCACTTTGCGGAATGCTATCGCCATCACAAGTGATCACCATTCGCTCGACGACATTTCTCAATTGGCGAACATTGCCTGGCCATGCTGCTGCGATAAGTAGCTGCATCGCTTCCGCTGACATTCTTTTTGGTTGGCATTTGTGCCGCGAGCAGAAGTGTTCCAGGAAATGGTCGACTAACAAAGGAATATCTTCGCGACGATTTCGCAATGGAGGAATTTCGATCGGAATGACGTTCAGCCGATAAAACAAGTCTTCGCGAAACGAGCCCTCTTCAATGAGATCTTGTACCGACCGATTAGTCGCTGAAACGATTCGAGCGTCCGCGTGCAGCGCTTCCTCACCTCCGACGCGCCGATATTCCCTCGTTTCCAGGACGCGCAGTAAGTCAACCTGGCTTTTCTGCGACATCTCCGTCACTTCGTCAAGAAACAGGGTACCCGAATTAGCGAGTTCGAAGCAGCCCGGCTTTCGCCGAAGCGCGCCGCTAAACGAGCCTTTCTCGTGTCCAAACAACTCGCTTTCCAATAATGTTTCAGGCAAAGCACCTAGATTCACGGCGATGAATGGCCCACTACTGCGATTGCTCAAGTTGTGCAGTGCTTTGCCAATTAGTTCTTTGCCTGTGCCGCTTTCACCATGGATCATGACGGTTGCTTCGGTCGCGGCAACCTGCCGTACCTGACGAAAGACATCCTCCATGGCCGCACCACCAGCAACGATACTGGAAATCTCGCCCGACGCGGCCAGCCGATTCCGCAGAATTTGATTCTCTTGTCGCAATTCGTAGTGCTGCCGAGCCCTGCGAACCTGTTGACGGACAAGATTCAAGTCCACGGGTTTCAGGATGAAGTCGAAAGCACCGGCACGCATCGCTTCGACAGCCGTTTCCGCCGTTCCGTGCGCAGTAATCACAATCACTGCCGTCTGTGGACGGATTGACAGCAGTCGTGTCAGAAGCTGAATTCCTGTCATGTTGCAATTCAGTCGTACATCGACGATTACCAACCGATGTCCTTTTTCAGCGAACTTGGCCAATGCCTCGTCTGCATCGCCGGCCATTTCCACAACGTCGGCCTCCGTAGCCAGTCCTTTTGCCAGACCAGCCCGAATATTGGGCTCGTCGTCGACGATCAGCACGGCGAATTGTTCGGCTTCTTGCATCATTAGCTAGACGATCTCAAGTCGTATGGTTGGCCAGACACGCTCTGATCTTATGCCATTTAGCAGCTTTCGTGCCGAGACCAAGGGCAGTTTGCTGTTTACTGGGAACGACGACCGCTGCGACAGGCTCGAGTTAGCACCCGAATTAGCTGAGCCGGCATCTATAGGATTGTGCTCGTGACGGATAAGTCATTGCACTTAAGATCGTGGCGAGAGTCAAGTAGTCTTTGATACCCAAACGATGCTTAGGAATTGTCTGGAAATAACTTCCCGATTTCGGCGAGTCGGACCTTGGTTAATCCGAGAACCCCCTAGCGTCGAATCTGCCAAGACTCCAAATGTCCTGAGCCGCCGAATGGCCTGAGCCGCAAAGCGGCAAAATGCGAGCGTTTGGTAATTCCCACTGCTAAGAAATGAGTGATGAAAAATGGGAATTGAAAAATGCGAAATTCGGACAGCCATTGCGTGCTCACGGAATGCTGGAAACCAGACGTTGGGTACATTTTAAATTTTTCATTCTTCAATAATCATTCATCATTCAAACGCCAGAGCCAGCGAGAGTCATTCCGAAGCTTTCGACTTTAGAAATCCGGAACTTATTTCGCGACAAATCCTTAGCGTCCGTCAATCATCGGTTGACGGTTCCGGCTGGCAGTCTGAAAGCATCTGAAAAAGAACTCCGAAACGGAACCCGACTTCGAAAATCGCGTCCAATAATCCGGAACCCCTTGGCAAGTAAACGTCGATGGCGTCCGCCAATTCTCTCGGTCGATTCATCTCGTATTTGATTGCTCTGAGTGTCGCCAGCGACCTCCCTTGCTTCATTCCTCGCCACGCGAAACACCAAGCTCATCATGAGCACTTGGCAGAGAACTCAGAGAATTGGGGACTAGGCCACGAGTTAAGGAGGAATCGGTCGGACACAATCGGGTGGGTGGCGTTGGAGATTTGAGTCCAATGGCATGGCCACCAAACCACTGGTGCACGACCTACGGAGGCCAGTTTTAGCCGCCCATGCTATCAATTTGTTCTCCCCGACATCCCTGCATGAACCGATCCTCCCGTAATTCTTCTTAAATCCACCTAGATTACCTAACCGGAATAGACCTGATGACCGATATAAAAGGTTGTTTACACAAATTCATGCGGAAGATCAAACGCGGGTAGCATGAAGAACCATCGAGATTGGTGGATAGTTTCTATGTCCTATTTGCGCGGGATCGCTTTCACAGGTTTGGTAACTCTGTCGTCGCTAACCGCACCGCTTCTTTTTGCGCAGTACACACCAACTTCTGCGGATGGTCTTCAGACTCCCGGTGCGGAAGTTGGGATCGTCCTGAATCAGGACGACCTCATCGAGCGAATTCAGTCGATGGAGTCGCAATCGATTGTGTTGCAGGAAAAGATCAAGCAGCTAGAAGAGTCGAACAAGGCTAAGGAAACCGCCAAACCGAAATTGCCTAGCGTCACCATCAACGGAGTCTTCCAAGCGGATGGCGTCGCCTTCGATCAAGACAACGATAGCCGAGCTGCCTATGGACGTGTTGAAGGCGGCGCCGATTTTCGTCGCGCCCGGCTCGGGGCAAAAGGGTCGGTTACCGATCAGATGGACTACTTCATGCAGATGGACTTCGCCTTTTTTGGGAGGCCGACGTTTACGGATCTGTGGGTGGATTTCAAAGACGCGGGGCCACTCGGGACAGTTCGCGTCGGCCAATGGAAACAGCCTTTCTCGTTGGAGGTCGTCAGTAGTTTTCGCTACACCACCTTCATGGAACGAGCGGGAACATTTCAGGCGTTCACTCCATTCCGCCATCTTGGGATTGGATTTTATGATAACTCCGAGGACCTCAACTGGACGTGGGCGATGTCTTACTTGCGAACCGGGCAAGATCAGTTTGGCGGATCGTTGAGTACGGATGGTGGAAATGGATTGGCAGGCAGGTTGACCCATCTTCTTTGGCATGATGGCGATACGGGCGAAGATTACCTTCACGTTGGAGCTGGCTACTTTTTAAATGCACCACCAAACGAAAGAATTCGATTCCGCAGTATCCCCGAAATATATGTGGGCGAATTTGTCGTGCCCTCGGGTGAGCCGATCGGCACCAGCGGCCAAGCCGTTCCGGACGTTGCCAATGGCACGCCCTTTGTTGTGGATACCGGATTACTGACTGGCACTAGCTTGTCCCAAAGTTTTGGAACGGAATCGCTGTGGGTTCGTGGACCGCTGTCGTGGCAAAGCGAAGTAATCGGCACAGCGGTCGACACGTCGACCGTTGGCAATGGTTTTCTTTGGGGGGGCTACTCGCAGGTTGGTTTCTTTCTGACGGGTGAGCACCGGCCTTACGATCGAAAGGCTGGGGCAATTGACCGAGTCATCCCCTTCAGAAACTTTTCGAAATGTGGCGAAGGTTATGGGGCATGGGAAGTTGCTGCTCGCTGGTCTTACTTGGATCTTTCGGACAAGCAGATTCAAGGGGGCGACATGCAAAACATGACCCTCGGTTTGAACTGGTACGTAAACCCGAATTGCAAGTGTGTGTTGAACTACATCCATTCTTGGAATGAGTCACGAGCCATCCGCAACGGAACCATCATTGGAAGTCAGATGATTTCTTCGGAAATGGATGCTTGGGGAATGCGAATCCAGTTGGACTTCTGACGAAGTCGGTTCCGTAATTCGTTGGTTGAATCACGTTGCCACGATCGTCCCATTCCAAATCAACAACGAATCTGGTCATGTGGTCATGTTCGGTAAACGGGATCGCTAGATCGATTGCGCTGACTTTATTGACGCCGACTCGATTGCCGGACAACAACTTGCCGGACAAACATGTGTGTCCCCAACTTCGCCTTCCGATCGCCGACCGCCCCCACGGGTTCATCTCGTGGGAGCGCAAGTTTGGAGGCTAGAACGAACCCCAGGCGCGTGCAGCGGTCGAGGGACAGGCATGTTTGGCGAACCAACTTCAACCGAGACCGCAACGGTTAACGCGCGCAGGATCGGACACTCTGTACCCAAGAACAACTCCGATCGGCCGACTTGCAAACGTGCCTGAAGCCAAGTCGGTCCTACGGCCTTCAAAATCTACCCCACTGTTGATTCTAGTTTTTGCGAATTCGTTCTAACTTCAAAGCTGTCGCTCCGACGGGACGAGCCACGTCGGGGGCGGTTATTGGGTCAACTGCAACCCGCGATGGTGGGCACGAAGTGGTTCGACAAGTGGTTCTATCAAGCGGTCTATTGGTACTTGATCGAACAGATTGCCGAGCGATTGTAGTCGGGTGAACTTCGCAATCCGAAGATCTACGAATTCAATCCCGACGCGGTGTACGATCCCAAACGACACCGCACGAAAAGCGGTGATCAGACATCGCGAACAAAGAACCAAGCACGACGAACCAATCATCAAGATCAAGTTCAAACCGGCATTCCACCACCAGGGAAAAAGAAATCGAGGAAAAAAACGTAACCAAACTGTCGCACCTTCAGCGACGGACAAGATTCAACTTTCCGCAGCGATCAAAACCGACTGCCTCGTTACCGCTCTGCAATCACTTCAAGTTCATCAACGCCAAATCAACTGTATCGCCTGACTCATCCGCGACATCGGCACTCAATCGCACCGCCGCACCAATCAAACACTGCGGCTAAACTCAAGAATCACCACATCTTTTAGCGAATCACATGCCAATCAAGACAGCCTCGCGGCAGCTCCATGCCTATTTATCCAATTCAGGCTTACTCATGGTTCTTTCTTGGACGCCAAGTTGACGGGTGGGGTTTCATTACGGAAGGTGCCCCATAAAACGGAATGAACAACAACAAGGATCCGAATAAAACAGATGCCACCAGACAATGTACCGTGATACTAATCCAAACAACAATCGCAAGTGTCAATGGCCCCAGGGACCCGCGACTAGGGTGAAATGATTCACTAACATAGGCAAAAATTGAAAAAATCGTTGATGTAGCTAAAGTCGTCATTAAGGATACCAACAGAATGAATAAATACCCAAATCGCGATATTCTTTCATCGGAAGTGACTATACTCGCGACCAACGTGATCCCACAAACAAAGAATGTTGTACCGATGAGTCCGTCATACCTAACGCCGATTGCCAGCGAAATCGTGATCACGGAAGCAAAACTAAAGAGGCGAGCAAGCGACCAATATCTCGTATCTTCTTCGTCCATCGACATACTCTCCAACCTGGCACACATGGTCACTAACGAATTACTGAAACGAGGCAGATGATGGAGTATTGTTGGTTGCGGTGGTTGCACGTATTTGAGGTTTTGAGTCTCGCACTGCGATGAGAAAAACCCGACGAAGAGAATGGTGGCGGTGATGGGGTTCTTTGATGTCGATATAAGTGCGGGGATCGGCGAACACGATGACGCCCTCGATGCGTTGGCTGCCTTGATCGGAATTCGGGTTTATTCTAATCGAGTACTTCCGCCCGCGACAAGCGAAATCAGCTACAACCGACTGGGATTTGTTCAGGCATGGCTCAGGTGTTCAAAGGTCGAGCGATAAGATAGTAGAGCGAGCGCCCCGATCGCTCGGCCAGCATTATTAAAGACGCTTTTGCACGCTTTGCATTTTTTCGTCTAAGCTTCAGACTCGTCTTCACTCCCGGCACGATCGGGGCGCTCGTGCTACTATCCCGCTCGGCCTACTTGCTGACATGTCTGAAGCAAAGTCGGTCCTACAGTCATCGCCCCATTGGCGTGAAGCCAATGGTGGCGGGTTGGTATTCAAGATCGAATCCATTCTGGCGATGCTCCCATTCGGACAATTCAACTTGCGCCGGGCTAGGTACTACTTTGGCGTCAGAGTCACTCGGATCTCTTGATAGTACAAGCGAGTAAAACCTTCGTAACCGGAATCGGTTCCCACCAAGAGCCATAGGCGACTTTTATTGGTCGTCGAAATCAACTCCGTATGGGTATGGGATCGATGGATGGAAACAAACTGGTTCGGCAAGTCCGCATCGCGGCCGTTGGCGACGTCGCCAGCCACGGACATGTAGTACCCGGAATTCGACTGGTTCCCCTTGTCCACGTTGAACAAGAAGTAACGTGCGTACGCGCCCGAACCGAGATAGGCTTTGGGCCGCCAAGGAAATGCTCCGACCTTCAGAAAGACGCTTTCCCCCGGTGAACCGCCAATCCCGAAGCCACCGGACGGCGCATCCGAGGCGAACTTGACATCGTACTTCAATTCGTATTTTTGGTTGGGGACCAAACCCACTTCTCGACCAATCTGGCGCGACAGGTACATGAATAAATCGTCGGACCGATTCATGCCTTGGATGCGGTAACCCCGATTCTTTGCGTGCACTTCCTTGGGCAGCCGCGCGATGTTGGCCTTCAATTGGTACGACTCCAACGAGTCCAGCGAATATTCGGCGAAACCCGGAATCCAGCCTTGAGGTCCTTTGTGGAAGTCGTACCGCAGAACAATGGGCTTCGCCGCCGATGTCCCCTGGGCGTATAGGGGATTGGCGACCGCCAACACGAGAAGGAACCAAGCAACAACGCTATACCTGGAAAACATGCAAAAACTCCGCTCAGCGAATGTCGACATCCCCAACCCTGGCTCAGGGACTCGATCACCATTGGCTGCATGGTCGTTGGGAAACCACGACGTGTCAAGTTTCCAGCCGGTGTGGTCGAGAGACTAGGCTAATCGGTAGTTCGCGCCCGCCTTCGTGGAATGTTTCGGTCCATTTGGGCCTGTTTTCGCCGTGGGAAATCCTTCCCAGCGTAGCCCGGGCGGTGGCGCCTCGATCACGGTCGTCAACCGACCGTGGGACAGAACGGGAACGCCACGCGCCACGCAGGAAAACGCAAGACAATTCTGCTGTACTTCAACGGAATTTCTGTGACAATAAGGCAACACGACGCGACTATTGGAGAGGATTCGGGGCGTGGGAGGTGAGTTGATGGAAGCTGCCGATCATGAACTTCTCAGAGCCGCCGGCAACGGAGATCGGGCAGCGTTCGCCGAATTGGTGCAACGTTACCAACGTTTGGTGCGATGGCGATTGGTGCGGTTGGTACCGGCCGATCAAGTAGATGATCTGGCTCAAGATGTGTTTGTCGATCTCGCCAAGTCTCTCCCGTCCGGAACGCAGCCAACCAGCGAAAAAGGGCCAACCGGCGAAAACTGGCCCGCTGATGACGGCTCGCAGCCAATCCCGTCCCGGGCAATCACCTCCTTGGCGGCTTGGTTGGTCGCAGTGGCCCGGCGAAAAGCCGCAAACTTTTTTCGTGCAACCCAGCGGTACGATCATTTGTTGGCCAACTACCACGAACGACTGGGGAACTCGTCGGTCAAGCGGTTATTGCTCACGGAGGGTACCGAGCCCGATGAATCCGCGCAGTTGGACGCTTTGGCCGAGTGTCTCGAGCTACTCCAGCCGAAATACCGGGAGATTGTCGACGGCTATTACGCGCACGGCCAATCCGCGGAAGTGCTGGCGGTTCACACCGCACGCACGGCGGGAGCGATTCGCATGATCTTGATGCGCATCCGGCGATCGCTGGGCAAGTGCATCTCACGACGTCAAGAATCAAAATCTTCAGGTCCAAACCCATGAAAATTTCCTCCGAAGTGCGCGAGCATTGGACACAATACCTGCAAGGTCAATTGACCGTTGAGGAACATGAAGTTCTTGGGCGGCGGCTGGTCGCGGAGCCCGATTTGGCGGCGGCGTTGGCGGCAGATGCCAACGTGCATCAACTGTTGCTGGATCACTTTGCGACGAAACCCGCGCTCCATGCCGTCCTGTCATCGTTGCCGGAGCGTTCTTTCGGGAAGTTGAACGATGCCCAATTTGTGGCGCGCTGCTTGGAAGCGGTCGGTTCGGCGACGCCCGCGGTGATGGCCAACCACACAAAGAGTCGTCAATTAGAAGCGACGGGTGCTCCGGCTGTTCTGTTCAGCGACTCCGCGCCTCCTGTTTTTGACTTGAACAATGGCATCACGTTTGAGGAGCCGAACTCGATTCCACCGATTGCGGTCGAGCCCCCACCGGTCTGTCAAACGGAACCTTCGTCTGCTGTGCCTGTTCGAAGTACTGCGAATCGTTGGGTCTTGATCTTGTCGATCGCGACGACCGCATTGCTGACGGCGACTGGCACTTGGTGGGTGCTCCAGGGGGCAACCTACATGGCGGGCGCGACCGCTTCACCAGAGAACGATCGTGGTGCGCTGCCGGCAAGACCACCAGCTCAGAAAAATGATCCAGCGGCAAGGGGCGTCGAACCATTCGATCAAGCGAGAATCCTGAATCCGGTTGATCGGAATGGAGCCGAGGCCGATGGGAACGAGGTGGCCCAACCACGCCAGCCGAGGATTGGCGAGGCGGCTGCCGATGGCGGACCGATGTTGGCGGCAGACGCAAAGCGCGAGCAATTCCCGCAAGTCATTCGCGGGGCTGCCGAAGAAGAACCCAACTTCATCAAGGATGTTGGCGAAGAAATTCCGGTTGGACCGCTGCATACCAAACTACCGGTAGGCCAACTGGTTGCGGGGCGAGATGCCGTTTGGGAAGCCGAACCAGAAGCTTGGGGGACTCCGCCAGAGCAAAATGAGAACCCTGCCGCGAGCGGTC
>JAEUIP010000083.1 GCA_016795075.1 Planctomycetaceae bacterium
CACGTTGGAGTGCAAGTTTGCTCAGAGTTGCACAGTCCGTTGGTGATTCACGGGCTCGCGACATTTGCCGCTAGAGGTTCGTTTGCTGGGGTGTTGTGTCGCCGTTATGCCATTGGGATGATTCCTCGGCGATTTGACTGGATGTTTACTGTTTGGAGATAGCGAGAATGGAAAGGCTACCAACACCACACAACAACTTGTTTCAATTGACCATGTCGCATTTGCCCAACGCGCGGAGTCTGATTGAAACCAACTTTTCACCAGAAGTGCTACAGGCGATTGATTTGGATTCGCTGCAAATCGAGCAGTGTGACTTCGTCGATACGAAACTGCGTGAAAAGCAATCTGATTTATTGCTGTCCGCCCGATTGCGCGAACTCGAAGGCTCGCCCACTGACATGGCGGCATCGGTATACGTGTACGTTCTGTTCGAACACAAAAGCGAACCGGACCAGTTGACGGTGTTGCAATTACTGTCTTATATCGTTCGATTCTGGGAATAATGCGCCCGCGATTGCGATCGCTTGCACCCGATCTTGCCATTGGTGGTCTATCACGGAGCGTCACCTTGGACGGTGGCTCGGCACATCGAGGATTCGGTTCCGTGTCCTGCGGCATTGGCCGATTATCAGGTGAGGTTTCGCTTCCCGTTGTTGGATCTAGGACGACTGCCGGACGAGGAAATCCGGGGCGTTCCAATTTTACAATGTGTCCTGCACTTGTTAAAATATGGACGAGGTCCGGAGTTGTCGCAGCATTACGCAGAAATCCTGCGAATATTAGCGAGCGTGCGGTCCGAACAGAACGTGCGGACATGGTTGGAAGCTTTTGGGATTTATGTCATGGGGGTCAACCGGTTTATGAGTCTAGAAGAGATGGACCGCATCGTTCAAAGTGTGTTCCCTACCCAAATCGAAAGTGGATCGATTGCTGATCGCTTGATCAAGCAAGGCGAGGAAGAAGGACGGGAAGAGGGCGTTGAAAAAGGACTAATCATTGGCAAAGTCCAGACGTTGCAAGAGTTAATCGGCGACCAAGTCTCACCGATCGAGAAGTTGTTGGAACTCGACATTCCGCGACTAGAACAAATGCTGTTCGGTCTCCAAGATCGACTTCGCCGACGACAATAGACTTTTTGGGGCACCTTCATCTGTCTCTGCACTCGACCACAACATCTAGTTTCGAAATCCAACCGTTTTTTCGCGTCTGTCTTCATCCGCAGATCGGCATTGCCATCCGTAGGCGAACAACCTGTCATTCAACACTTTTGAACAGAAGTTATTTCTCTGCGTCTTCCCATTCTCTTGCGGTTCAATCTCGGTCGAAGTTTTTTTGGCCTTATACTTCTTACTCCCGACTGTCACCTAAAAACCAGCGATAAACGTCGGATGTTGGATGGGGCGGTAATGCCTGCGGATAGCAAAGCCGGACTGTCGCTCGGTCTCGACCCGAAACTTCCGCATGTTCTGCTGTGCCTGAAATTTCCTGAAAAAACCGCGCCACCGAATCGGCCTTGATCAAAAGAATCGTCTCTTCGGGCAACAGTCGATCTGGCGGGAGAGCGTCCGTCGAGGGCGAACCAACCCCAACATTACAAAACCAGCACAGAAACAGGCACCACGGGAAGTAACATATTGGCAGCAAGTTACTGTCGCTGGCGGAGTCGGCGTTGGAGCCCAAGCAGGGTTTGTTCCAACTCCGAAAGGTTACAAACCAGCAATTCCTCGCGGGTCGACACACGGTCTCCAACCAGTTCCTGCAAGGTTTGGATTTTACCGATCACAACCCCTTCTTCTCGGCCTTGTTTGAGCAAGCGATCCGCGATCGACCCTGGTTCGATTTGGGTTGGGAAAACGCTTTGCACGATTCGGTCCATGTCTTCAATGCTCATATGCTGATTCACACCAATGACGTAAATTCGGAAAGCTTCGAGCCAGGATTCTAATTCCTGTTGGCTCATCGACCCGATCAAGAATCGCAAGATGCCGGCATACCGCTTGGGTAACTGCTCCCCTCGGCCATATTTTAGCAAGTGCAGGACACTTTGTAAAATTGGAACGCCCTGGATTTCTTCGTCGGACATCCGCGTCAGATCCAGCAACGGGAAGCGGAAACGGACCTGAAAATCGGACATGACCGCGGGACATTGAACCAATTCCTCGATACGACGAGCCAGCGTCCATTCGGTCTCGCCGTGATAGACCACCAACGGCAGAATGGGAGAAAGCGGCTGGCCATTGCGAGCTTGTGTCTCCCAAAATCTCACGATATACGACAACAATTGCAAGACGGTCAGGGGCTCAGGCTTGCTTTTGTGCTCGAACAGGAAGTACACGAACACAGACCGAGCACCATTGTCGCCGGAACCGTCCGTCTCGACAAACCGCGCTGACAGAAGTAAATCCGACTGCTTTTCTCTAAGCTTGGCGTCCACGAAATCTCGTTTTTCGAATTGAAGAGAATCGAGATCGATCGTGTGAAGTACTTCGGGTGGAAAGTTGGTTTCGATCAGACTTCGCGCATTGGGCAAATGCGTCATGGTCAAGTGAAACAAATTGTTGTGGGGTGTGGGTAGCCCTTCCATTGCCTCAATCTCCTGCGATCGTTTCTAAACGCTTCCAATCAAATCCGACCGACATGACACGTTTGGTATGCTCGAAGGAAGAAACTCCCACACGCCGATCTCGTGGTAGGTTTCGATCATCGCCAGCGGTTGTCCACGGTGCAACTCCCCAAACCCAGTCCCGCTAGCGGCAGCATGGATCGTCTTTCAATTACCGTTCAAGTAAAGAATAATTTCGCCGACTAACTTTCCCTCGCCCTGGATAAACCAGTTGGGGGGCATCTCATGCTCGAAGTTCGGCCTTGGGTATGGAACGTCCGGACTTGCGGACGTGAAACGATGCCGTCTCGGGAAAGTTGGTTTGCTAAACAAGTCAGTCCCTCAACCGCTTCCCCGCGCAGGGCGACGTCCTAACTTAACCTCAAAACTTTCGCTCCGACCGGAACCCGCCTGTTGGGGGCGGTGCTTTGTCGTTGGTTGATCTTCGGTCAGGAGCGAGTGGGCTTGTGAGTGCGATTCGTTGCGATCTCGGTAGAGCTTCAAGAATAGTTGATTTCGCAGCCACTATCGGCCAACCAAACTGGGCAAACAACTTACTCCACATCTTCCCATTGCACGTCCGCTTCCTCCAGCCAATGGGTCACTGGTTCGCGAGTGGGCTCGGCTTTTTCGATTGAAAGTGGCGGACGCGAACGGGGCTTTTTCTGCGGAGCGATTTTTGGTGCATCGATTGGGTCAACGTCGTCGTCGTCGGCAATCGTGGTGGCCAGTCGCGGCGCCTTGGGTTCTATCGCTGTGGACCGTGGAGTCGGGGGATGGCTTACCAGAGAAGTTGTGTCCGCTTCATGGTCGTCAAAGCCTTCTGGATCTTCAGGATCGTGATACACAATTGGCGTTGGCCGCCGGTTCGGTACCGGTTCCATTTGATCATGGTTGACCACCATGGCTTTGGCTGGAGGTCCAGGTTGGTCATCGTCAGCGGAAGCTTGCCCACTCTTCTTGCGCCATTGGTCCATGGTCATCACGACTTCGCGGATCTTGCCGTTGTAGGGACCAACGACGCCGTCCTCGGCCATGAAGTCCACCAACCGAGCCGCGCGACCGTAGCCGATTTTGAAGATTCGCTGCAACATCGACACGCTGCCGCGCTTTTCGCGGATCACGGCTTCGACGGCAGACTCGTAGAGGTCATCGCCGTGATTATCCGCATTGCCTCCACCGTTGTCGTCCGAATCGTCCTTGACCTTCAAGTTGACCAGTTCCGAGATAAAGTCCTGCTTCCCGGCCATCGCGCAGGAATCGACAATCGATTCGATCTCGTCGTCGCTCAAGTAGGTGCCTTGCCCGCGTGACAGAATACTGGTTCCGGGCCCGAGGAATAACATGTCCCCGTTGCCTAACAACTTGTCCGCGCCGTTTTCATCCAACACCACTCGGCTGTCCGTTTTGCTGGCGACCTGGAACGCAATTCGGGCCGGCAAGTTCGATTTGATCAAGCCTGTGATCACATCCACGGTGGGTTTTTGAGTTGCAAGAATCAAGTGAATGCCGACGGCGCGAGACTTCTGAGCCAGACGAATGATGTACTGTTCGACGGTCTTCCCAGCCGTCATCATCAAGTCCGCCATTTCGTCCGCAATGATGACGATAAACGGCAGGTTGGTGGGGATTCCGTCTTGTTCTTCCTTGGTTTCCACACCCAAGCGACGATAAACTTCCTCGGCGCCCAATTGATTGAAGTTCACCAAATGTCGCACGCCAACCTGGGCGAGGAGCGCGTAACGCTCTTCCATCTTATCAACGGCCCAAGCCAAAATTGCTTCAGCCTTTTTCATGTCGGTTACGACGGGATGCATCAAGTGGGGCAAGCGTGAATAACCGCTCAGTTCGACCATCTTCGGGTCGATCATCAACATGCGGACCTCTTCGGGGCGCCGCGTCATCAAGATCGAAGAAATAATCGCATTCAAACAAACCGACTTACCGGTACCCGTCCGACCGGCAATCAACAAGTGGGGCAGGGCGGCCAAATCCGCGGCCATCGGACTGCCGGAGACATCTTTTCCCAAGAAGAGCGGGATTTTCATCTTCTTCGTCTTCTCGGACGATTCCTGAATCACATCGCGCAGGCGCACGATCTGCCGCTTCTCGTTGGGAACTTCCACGCCGACGGTGTTCTTGCCTGGGATCGGAGCCACAATACGTACGCTGGGGACCCGCAGCGCGATCGCCAAGTCATCCGCCAGGCTGACAATTTTGGACAATCGCAGCCCGGTCTCCAGTGCCAATTCGTATTGAGCGATAACCGGGCCCGTCTCGATTTCGGTCACTTTGATGTTGAAGCCAAACTCCTTAAAAGTTTGCTCCAACAAACGAGCCTTGCGGCGCACCTCCACTTCTTGTTCTTCGTAATTGACGCCATCACCGGTCGCCAATAATTCTAATGCGGGCAATTCGTAATCGTCGATTTCATCGCCCTTGTCTTTCAAGTCGATGCGTTGTTCGATTTCGGAGATCGCTTCTTCGCGTTCCTGCTCTTTGGATTTCTTCTTGTCCTTTTTGACGATGGTCAACTTGCGAGCGGCCTCTTTACTGGCGTGTGGCTGATCGCTGGTTTGATCGTCCAGTGGCGGGGCGGCCGGCGGTTCGTCAACGACGGGCGCGTTGCGAGGCATCTTTACCAGAAGCATCGTCTCGTCCGTGGCAACCGCCGGTTGTTCCGCGTCATCGTCCATCGCGGCCGTCTCTTGCCGATCATCCCAGTCTTGAGTTTCCTCATCGTCGGGATGATGAACGATCAGTCCCGATCGACGTTTCCCACCGATGATCACGGCCGGTGAATAACCCGGTTCATCAACCCATGCATGAGCTCCGTTCGCATCGGTGCCACATTGTTCCGGATCGGCGATCTCGGTCGACCCAGGATTTCGCAATCGCGATTTCCACCTCGCCACCAAGTTTTGCCAAGTCGAAACGTTCGACGCTCCGTGGGTTTGCCATGCCACACCCGCCAACGAACCAACCGTCATGGCGACTCGTACGATGGCGTAGTCGGTCCACATCATCAAACCAATGATCGTGGCCCCAAACGCCACCACGAACGAACCAGCAAAATTAAAATGTTCGCGCAAGGTGCTCGACAAAAACAGGCCCGCATAGCCACCACTTCCCGTCAAGGGACCTGGGGTTGCCGCGGGAGCCATTAACGATAAGAGCGCGGTTAGGCCCGCCACCGAAATAACCCAACCCAACCCCCGACCAAAGACATACTCGCGATAAGCACCCGTCAGCAACCAATAACACAACAACCCCAAGCAAACCACCACATAGATCGCGGCAAAACCCAAAGCCGAATAGAGAGTCTCCGAAATCAGTGCCCCCAACAAACCACAGGCGTTTTGAATCTTCTCGTTGGCCGGAAAAACCAATTGATCCGTCGGAAACCAAGCCGCCAAACGCGGTGAGGCCTGCGCGATCGAATCGGCAGGATCGTAAGTCACCAAGCTCATGGCCAATAGCAATACTACGACCAGGAGTCCCAGGCTGAGCAGGTCTCGATTTAAGTGGCGTCCGTCCATGTCGGATGAATCGACCCAAAGCGTGGTCGAACTGTGCTCGGTGCTAGCCGGTCATCCCAGACCGACCGATCCTTCCAGCCCACCCTAGCACAATCGCTACAACCCGCAGACTTCAATCGAAAGAGCAAATGCGCCGGTTTCCACTCGGTCGTTGTGCCGCAAGATCGCACCCGACGGAACCGCTTCGCCATTGATCGTCAGCGGATGAGCACAGCGGATCGCCAGATGCTGACCCTGAAAGTACAAGGTCGCTTGATCCAGCTCGGGAATCACGATGTGATGTTGGCTGGTGTTGCCCAGCAAACAGGCCTGTGCCATCAGGATGGCAAAATCGGTGCGCGGGACGGACTTGAGTGGCCCCAGATAATCCAATACCGCGGTGGTTGTGAGTGGGCTTGGAATTCGTAACCGCAACCCCAGTCCATCGCCGAGTGAGATCACTTGGCCCGAACCGATCAATTGACCCGATGATTCAGCGGCTGTCGTTTCACCTTCTTTGTCACGAAGGACTTCGCCTTCGAGTGGCGCGAACGGCTGGGCCCAGTAACGCCCGTTATCTCGGAGCAACTTCAGATGCCGACGGCGCAGGTTGGCTTGAAAAGGGAGTTGAACCCCAGCCGCTTCGACCGCCTGACCGATCCAGACCTCATCCTGCGGACAGACCAAAACCCCAGCGACCGAATCGATCCAAAGCACAAACCGATGATGGCGACCAATCAAAGTAGGGCTCGTTGCAAGATGTAAACAAGTGAAGCGAACCCCTCGTGGGGCTCGCTTCGCATCGTAGCACACAACAACCGCTCGGTCAAAGAACCGCCTACCGAAACTCAAACTTTATCGCGGGATGGGAGTGGTCCCAACTCCGGGGGCCGGTTGTTGAGCGGCCATCGTGGGGGCTTCTTTTTCGACCAATCGCCAGCCCAATAAAGTCTGGGGCCGAGGCGAGAATTCGTCACGCCACAATCGGACCACATTCAAACCCAAGTTGAAGTTCTTTTCACTGTTTTGGAAGTCGTAGATCTGGTACTTCAACACCGCCGGGCGAATCGATCCGTCGGCCAATTCAAATTTTACCGGATTGTGGTCCGGAGCGAAAAGCTGGATCTGAATCGGCAAAAACTCGTCGCCACCCAAGACGATCACGGCTCGGCTGTAGTTCTCCGCGTCCTGACGTCGTTTGGGGAAGATCTCCAACCACCATTGTTTCTGGACACCGTCCGGTGTTATCGGGCGAATCCAATAGCGGGCCTTCAATTCCTCGGCCTTGGCGCCGAACAAAAAAGGCAAGGGGCTTTCCCGGATGCCTTGACCCTGCAGTTCGACCGGCAACATCTGCTTGATCAATTGCTTTTCAGCGTAATCAAAAAAGTAAAGTGCATCGCCGCTCGAGACGTATCGCTCGCGTTGTTTCTCCATCGCCGCCGCGTCCAAGTCCTTGTATTCCAAGTTGGGATTCGTCGCGCTGGGAGGAAACGCAAATCGCTTCTTGTCGACTTCAATGATGGCGCGATCTGGAGCTTCGTACTTGATGATGCCACCCGCGATTTCATGAGCTACCATCTGCGAAGTGGTTGGATCGGCATAATTGCAAATCCCCGAATCGTACGTGAATCGATTGAACTGACAACGCAAGCGTTCTACTTGGCTACTGGAACTCTCCCAGTAGGTCAGGACCTGATCCACGTAGTCTTGATGTCCTTGACTAAGTGGAAATCCTTCCGGTGCCGGAATGGGGATCGTTTGTTGATTGGCCGCTTGTGGGACTTGATCGCCAATAGCGTTGTTGAACCCTGTGTTCGAAGACGTTCCTTGACTACCCGGTTGAAAATTATCCAGTCGCCCTGACTGCTGGCCCCATAAAGGACCGGCCGCCCCGTTCGCGATAAAAGAAGATGCCGTCATCCCGGCGGCCAAAATGAACATCACACGACGGCGTAGCAACATAGGGTCTTCCCTGATCAAATGTCGAGTAAACGAGAGGTAAACTCAGCGCCGCCCTCCCTGGCGACGTTATTCCCAGAACCGAACTTCTTTCGCAACGATAGACAACACAAAGGATGTCTAAAGGGTGGAAGTCCAAGTGGTGCTCGGCCATTTAAATGTAGCATCAACGCCAGAATCATCCGAGCCCAATTCTGTAGAAACGCTCTCCGTTGTTGCTAGCGAGTTTTGGGTTTCGGGAACTCCACGTTCGGGCGAAGCTTGCTACGATTCGCGTCTCTCAAGCGGTTTGACCTGCAATCATCCACCGATTGTCTGTCTGGCCTTGCTTCATGACTGTTTGACAACTGTCTACTACTTGGTCCACGGTAATGTCGCGCATGGCCCGATTCTCGGCCAATTTCTTCTTTCCTGATTGTTCGGTTTGATGCCAGGCTTGCAGGCAGACATGATGAGGCCCATAAGGGCCCGAGTCCTCCGGGCGAGTCGGTCCAAACAATACCACACAACGTTTGCCTACCGCTGCGGCGATGTGCATCGGTCCCGTATCGCAGCCCAAAAAGAAATCGCTGCCGTGACACAGCGCTGCCAATTGCAACAGCGTGGTGTCGGGCGCCAACATGACCTGTGAGCCACAAGCGTTGACGATCGATTCGGCCCAAGCCTTCTCTTCGGCTCCGGCCCAGGTCACGACGACCGACAGATGTTCATTCGCCAAGTGTTCGGCGACCTCGGCCCACCGCTCATTCTCCCAACGTTTGCTGGGCCAGCTGGCACCGGGATTGAGGACCACATAACGCTGAGGGATCGCTCCCGAAACCTGTTGGTCAACGAACCACTGGGTTGCGGCCTCAGTCAGCGGCAAGTGCAACCGGGCTTGGTTCGGTAACTTGGTTTCTTGACCGATCAATTCATCGATTAAACCGAGGCTGCGATCCACCAAGTGGGTAATCGAATCCGATGGAATGACGCGATGATTGTTGAGCCAAGGGGAGAGTTCCTTTCCGTATCGCCCGCCAAATCCCAATCGTAATGGGGCACCCGACAACCACCCCAATGCGGCACTCTTGGTCAGCGACTGTGGATCGATTGCAATATCAATTTTCGCGGCACGTAGTTGTGCTCTCAGTTTCCAAATCGCGCGTGGGTTCTTCAAATAGTCGCGCGGTATCGGCAAGATTTGATCGATGGCCGGATGGTGGGCCAAGAGCTTTGGGCCCGGGGATTCCATGGCCCACGTTATGCGGCAATTCGGCCAGTGTCGTTTCAGGGCTTCGACCAACGGCATCGTCAAGACACAATCGCCGATGTGACTCAGTCGCGTGATCAGGATATGTGGTTGCGATTGCGGTGGAAAGTGAATGGTGACAGAACGATGTGGCATGGGGGCAATGGCCTCTCGGTGCTAGCGATCCCGGGATTTTGCGGACGGGTCGCTGAAATCTACTGGATAGATGCCAAATGATGAAATACTGATTTCCTGTTTGCTCTTGACCTTCAGAGAGATATTTCTCTACCCTCGCCGCCGCCACCGGTCGGGATGGTCGTCATCGATAGTCAAAATAAATGAATGAGGTGCATCAAGTGGCTGATCATGATCTTACGCAGGAAGCTATTTCAGGACGCTTGGATGAGTTGTCGATGTCCCAGCCGTTATCTGCGGATCGCACTTCGGCGGACCGTTCCGAGCAATGGCTTTGTCACCGACGAAGTTTCCTGTTGGCGGGCTTGCTAGGATTGGGAGGCTGCAAGAGTTGGAATCTTGGTGCGGATCGTTCCAAGGCTTCACTGGCGGCAGCAGCGGACAAGTTGCCTTACGTATCGACCATGACTCAAGTATGGGGTGCGGCTCCGGCTCGGATCGATGGCGTTGGCATGGTCAGCGAATTGGCGGCGACCGGTAGTGCTCCAGCCCCGTCTCGGTTTCGCGACGAGTTGCTCGAGGACTTGCGTGTTCGCAACGTTCCCGAACCGAACAAGTTATTGAGTGAAAACTGGACCAGCTTGGTTTTATTGCAGGGGATCTTGCCGGCCGGATGTCGGACGGGCTCGCCGTTTGATGTCTTTGTGGGGCTGGATCCGGGCAGTGGAACCACCAGTCTCGAGGGTGGATTTTTGCTGCCTGCTCGTTTGACGCCGGTGCGAGTTGGTGGGGGCAAGGTCCTGCAAGGAAGTTTGGCGGGCACCGCCACTGGTCCTGTGGTGGTGCATTCGGTATTCGATGGTGAAAGTCGCGGCAGCAAGGTCTCCGGAGTTGTTCCTGGGGGCGGTCGCTCGTCGCTGAAACGCCAGATTGGGCTGCAGACCAAGGCCGAATTTCGCACAATCAAAGATGCGATGATCGTCGCCTCCGCGATCAACGCACGCTTCAACTACATTGAGAACTCTCAGCGACAACCGGTGGCAAACCCGAAGAGTGATATCACGATTGAATTGGAAGTTCCTGAGATTTATCGCTCCAACATCAATCGTTATTTTCACGTGCTTCGCAATGTCGCGATTGGCGAGTCTCCGGCCGCACAAGTATCGCGATTGGAGAGTCTGGAGCAGCAACTGCGGGATCCCGCGACAGCCGAAACCGCGTCCTTAAGACTGGAGGCTTTGGGCGAGATCGGTATTGCAGTTCTCGAGCGAGCGTTGCGCGATCCCGATCCGAAAGTGCGCTTCATGGCGGCTATGTCGTTGGTCTATCAAGAGAAAGCGGTTGCTTGTGCGGAGTTGGGGCGTTTGGCCGAGGAGCAATGGGCGTTCCGTTGGCATGCGTTGACTGCACTGACCGCGATTCCAAACCCAGCAGGCAAAGAAGCGTTGCGCAAGCTCTTGCAGTCCAAGAGCATCGAGACTCGCTATGGCGCGGTTCGCTGTTTGGTAGACGGCGACAAGGACGATGCGGATGTAATGGTCGAGTCGTTTGGGCCCGGTGGCGAGGACAAGAAGAACTTTGCCGTAAAGACCGTCTTCTCGACCGCGGAGCCCGTCATTCACTTGGCTCGATTCAAAGAACCTGAAGTTGTGATCTTCAACCCCGATCAGACCCTGCGGCCTGGGTTTAGTTTCGTAGTGATGGGTTGGACGATCAACAGCCGCAACGATGGCATCGTTGAAATCAAGCATTATCCCTTGGATGGCCGCGATCGCCGCGTGGAATCGGGGTCGCAGCTCATTGAAGTGTTGCGAAGCTTGGGTAAGATTAATGCGAATTATTCGTTGGTCGTGCGGTTCTTGAAACAAGCGGCAGCTGAACAAGCGCTGGACGGACGTTTGGTCATCAATGCTTTGCCCAAGCCGGAGCGAGCCTATGATCCAACCGGTAGCCAGATGACCACGCCCGACATGTTCCAAGGCGGCATGGATGATGCGGCGGGTGTGGAGGCCGAAGAGGACGTCGAAACGTTGGTCAGTACTGACGCCGTGGCAACGGAAAATGAGTTGCAGCCGGCTAGTGATTCGGAAACCAAAACGGCCAAAGAGTTCAAGTGGCCGTGGCAGAAATAACGCACGGACTCCATGCTTAAAGCTCTCGAACTTGTTGGATTCAAGAGTTTTGCGGATCGAACACGATTCGATTTTCCGCCGGGGATCACTGTGGTTGTTGGCCCCAACGGCAGCGGCAAATCGAATATCGTCGACGGCTTGAAGTGGGTCTTGGGCGAACAATCGGCCAAGAGTCTCCGCGGCAAAGACATGGCCGATGTGATTTTCAAGGGCAGCGGTGGGCCGCACGGTCGCAAACCCGCCAACAGCGCCGAAGCGACCATCGTGCTCGAAAATGAAGATCGACGCTTCCCCTACGATCACGATGAAATCCGCGTCACTCGCCGAGTTTTTCGCAGTGGCGAAAGCGAGTACTTGATCAATAATGACCTTGTGCGTCTGCGAGATATTCGCGATCTCTTCCGCGGGACCGGCGTGGGGACCGATGCCTATAGCCTGATCGAGCAAGGCAAGGTCGAGCGGATGTTGCAATCGACCTCCAAAGACCGCCGCGCGATTTTCGAGGAAGCGGCCGGCATCAGTCGTTTCAAAGCCAAGTCCGTCGAAACGCAACGACGGTTGGCTCGCGTGGAGCAGAATCTACTTCGTTTGGCCGACATCGTGGAAGAGGTCGGCAGTCGTTATCGCAGCATCAAGGCTCAAGCCTCAAAAGCGGTTCGCTATCGTCAAGCGTCGACGCGACTCAAGTTGCTCCGCACCCATCTGGCAAAAGTCGACTATGAATTTTTCCAGCAGCGTCTCGAACAGGTGCAGCTCGAAAGCGCGACTCTCAAGCAGACGTTGGCCCAAGCTCAGGCGGATGCTACGCAAGCTCAAGCCGAGTTGCAACAAATCGCCGAGCAAGGACAACAATCGCAGAGCACGCTCGAAGATAACCAACGACAGTTTGCCGACTTGCGCGAGCAATTGGCTTCCCTCGGCTCCGAGTTCCAAGAGAAACAACACCGCGTTACGGAGTTGGAACAGCGGTTGGAACGGTTGCATGCTCAATGGGAAGGCGGACGCCAACGGCGCGAACAATTGGCCAACGAACAGACGTTGCTGCTTAAGGATGTCGAGGTTTGTGAGGTCAACTATTTTGACTTGCGAACGCAGTTGGAGCTTTTGCAACCGCGGTTGACTAGTTTGCAGATTCAACGGCGCGACTCCGAGCAACATACCAATGAATTGCAAACTCAATTGTCGGCTTGGCAAACCGAGACCAATCAAGCAGCCTCGCGGCTCGCCGCTTCTCGAACGGAGGCGACCGCCATTCGAGAGTCGCTGGAGAAGCGTAAGAATCTCTTGGCCGAATATTCCGGGCGACTGCAAACGCTTGGCCAGCAACAAATCGAATGGCAACAAGCCGCTGCGGAGCTGAATCGGCAAGCCGAATTAAAGGACTCGGATCTGAAGCGACTGGGCGACGCCATCACCCTCACGCAAACGACCTTGGAACAACGGCGGGTCGAAGAGGGCGAACTGCGCAGCGAGCAAAACGGTGATCAACAGCGGTCCGCCGTCATTCGCGAAATGGAAAGCCAATTGGAAGGCGTCAACAGCGGCGTCAAGCAAGTTTTGGCGGCTGCCAAACAAGGGCAGGCCAAGTATCAAGAAGTCGTGGGCTTGGTCGCCGATTTGATCCAAGTCGAAATGCAACACGCTTTGTTGATTGATTTGGCGTTGGGCGACATCGCTCAACATGTCGTCCTCACCGGAGATAGTCTGGTGCGATCCGTCGCGCGACAAGAACTGAAATTGGCGGGCCGGGTCGGGCTGATTTCGTTGGTCGAACCGGTCGGTTTGGGTGGGAATCCGCAAACCCGCTTGCCGGCGGGACCGCAAGTCATTGGCCCAGCGATGGAGTTTATTCAAGCCAAGCCAAACTACCAAGCTTTTGTGGAGCGTCTGCTTGGTGGAACGTGGATTGTCGCGGATCTGGCTGGTGCCTTGGAATTACGCAGCCAAGGTTTTACCGACGTTCGCCTAGTAACGATGGCCGGCGAAATCTTGGAACCAGATGGTCGAGTGATCGTCGGTGCAAAATCTCCCAACAGCAACTTGGTCTCAAGACGCAGCGAACTTCGTTTGCTGGAAACTCAAATCACCCGACGACAAGAACGAATGAGTGCCTTGGCCACGGAATTGGAAAATCTCAAACGCCAATTAGAAAGTTATCGGCAGAATCATCAGTCGTTGCTCAAAGAGCAAAAAGATCTCAGTAGCAAGTTACAAGAGTTGCACCGCAACTTGGCCAGTAACGAGTCGCAGCAAACGCAGGCTCGGCAATTAAGTGATCAATGGAATACCGAACAAGCTACCGAGCAGCAACGCTTGCTGACCTTGGACGAATCGGTCAAAGAAGATCACCAGCGTTACGAAACATTGCTGCAATCCATTCAAGAAGCCAGTCAGCAATTGGAGACCGCTCGACAGGTTGCCAAGGAGTCGCAGGTTGAAGTCCATGAAGTCGAGAAACAATTGACGCTGGCCAAGGTTCACTTCGCCAAGTTGGAACAACAGTTGCAACAGTTTCAGAATCAACAAGAGTCCATTGTGGCTGCGTTGAGTGAACGGGATCAGCAGTTGAATGAACTGCACGCGGAGTTACAAGCGGTCGCGGTGGAGCACGCGGAATTGCAACGACGCATCGCCGAATTGGCGGAACTGCGACAAAAACTAGACGTGCAGAGAGAGCATTTTCAGGTTCAGCTTGCTCAAGCCAAAGAAGATCGCGATCGGTGGGAGCAGCGTCGTATGCAAATGGTCTTGCAGTACGAGTCGCACCAGAGCAATATCAAACGGCAAGAACATCGCCAATTGGAATTGGAAGGCGAAAACAATCAGCTCGGCCTGCAAAAGACGCAAATGCTAGAGCGTTTGCGCGACGACTACGGTTTGGAAATCGATGAAGTTTTGGAATACGTGCCCAAGTATCTAACGGCCTCCGATTCGGCCTCGGCGTTGGGAGAAATCGAGTCGACCGAAGTGTCCGTTGCTTCCAGTTTGGGATTGAACAGCGCCGATTTGCTAGTGTCGCCCGATCGGGAAACCGTGGAGCAAGAGATTCAACAGCTTCGTCGCAAGATCAACAGTATCGGTGCGGTGAATATGGATGCGTTGGCCGAACTGGAGGACTTGGAGCAGCGCTACGAGTTATTGAACACCCAGTATCAAGATCTGATGGCTGCCAAAGATGGCCTGCACAAGATCATTCAACGCATCAACATGGATAGCCGCCGAATCTTTGCAGAAACCTTGGAGGCGATTCGCCAAAACTTTCAATTGCTCTATCGCAAAACTTTTGGTGGCGGCAATGCGGACTTGATCTTGGATGAAAGTGAAGACATCTTGGAATCGGGCATCGAAATCGTCGCCACGCCTCCTGGTAAATCGGAGTTCAACAACTCCTTGTTGAGTGGTGGCGAAAAGGCCTTGACCGCGGTCAGTCTCTTGTTGGCGATTTTTAAATATCGCCCCAGTCCGTTTTGTGTGCTGGACGAAGTGGACGCGCCGTTTGATGAAGCCAACATCGGCCGTTTTGTCGACGTGCTGAAAGAGTTCTTGGGATGGACTCGGTTTGTGATTGTGACTCATAGCAAAAAAACCATGACGGCGGCAACAACCTTGTATGGAGTGACCATGCAGGACTCGGGAGTGAGCAAGCGCGTCAGTATCAAATTCGAAGAAGTTTCCGAGGACGGCCAAATCCTCCAACCCGGCGATCCCGCTGCGCAAGTGACTCGATGACCGAAGTCTTAGCCTGGTAGGCGGAGCTGTTCGGGCTAGCGCCGGTGGAGCGAGGATGGACGACGAATCTCGTTTAAGAAAAATGCCGTTCAATCAGTATCAGGCACACTTCGTGGAACGGACTTGGCCTAGGGAGTCGGTGGTGTTGGCGGGTCGAACCAGTTTTTGATTTCGGGCGAAGCTTCGATGGCGGCGGTTGAGGCAATCATGATGGCGGTGTCGCGCTGGATGTAACGCAGGGGCGGTGTCATCGCAGCGGTCAAGCCCATTTCTTCAAGTTTGGTGTCGTCGAGTTCCGCCAATTTTGCGGTCGCGATTTCCACCGACGAATAATCGTACACATCGACTCGGTCGTTGCCGATCTGGAACTCGACCACATTGGGAATGGTCTCTTGATGTTTCATCACTTCGCTGGTCTTGGGAATGGAGGCTGTGAACACCACTTGATTTTGGTTCAACTGAACCACCGCGGACATGATACCCGGCGATAGGGCTGGCACGTGTACTTGGAACGTCGCGCGATTGGTCTCTCGAGTGACGCTGTTTTGAATGATCATTGCCAAGGCATGCGATTTACCAGCGTCCTTAACTCCAGGTGACCAAGTCAAGAAACCGGTTGCGGCATCCCAGGCCGTTCCGGGCGGATTCTCCGGCGACACTTGAAATGTCCAACGCTCTTTGTCCGCTGCTGAAAAACTGCTCGGGTAAGTCACGGCGATGGGAATCTGAACCGTCTTGCCCACCTCGGTTTGCGAATCGTTGACGAATTGAATTTCCGGGACGCTGGGCCCACCACCTGCAAAATCCTTGGGCAGGAACAGAATCAAGAGCGTGACGATCAGGCCCAAAACCACCAGCGCTCCGACTGCCAATAGAATCATCGGCCATGGGTTCGCTTGCTTGCGTTTGAGCTTGATTCGCGGTTTATCCGCCGCGACTTTCGAATCCAGCCCACTAAAGTTGGGAGGGGCTTCTTTGGTCGATGGACTAATCGCGGTCGCCGCCGAGTCTGTGGGGACGACCGTCGGAGCTGGAACTGTTTTGGCAGGCGTCTTGGAAATAACGGGCAGAGCCCCGGGAGTCACGACGGTTGCCATCGGCAAGATTGGTTTGGCCATCATTGGGGCCGCCGGACTTGCCGGTGCTGGATTTGCCCGTGCTGGACTGGCCGGCGCGGGACTCGCGGGTACTGGGCTTGGATTGGAGGACGCGGGGCTGGCCGGACTTGGATTCGTTGGAACCGGACTTGGGTTCGTCGGGATCGGACTTGGGGAAGCCGTCGTGGGAGTGGTCTTGCTCCCGGCAACAGAGGCTGGATTCGGTTTGACTGTGGCGGTCGCGCCGGGCAATTCACTTTGGGCGGGCAAGCGGACGACCTCCAGGCATTTCGGGCATTTGATCTTACGCCCTAAAACGTCGGTTGGGACGGTCAAAGAAGCCGAACAATTGGGACACGCAACGCTGACTTTGGACATGACGCAGCTTTCCTGGTCCGACACGAAAAAAAGGCCCATCCGAGCCCCACTCATTGTCTTAGTATATCTAATCTCGCCGCCGATGCCCGATCGTTGCCCACCAGAATAAGGTCCCGAAATGGGCTACTTTTCCCTAATGGTCCACACAACCGCTACAGAATACCAGGCGGTGGGTGGCATTCGAGTGGTTCCGAGCGACTGGACGTCTGAATTTGAGTTAAATCAAAAGTAAGGACGCCCCGATCACCACATTTAGAAAGTTTGATTTATGAAATCCCTTCACCAACTGGTCCCCGTCATCTGTATGGGCGTGGTTTCCGGGATCGTCGCCAATGGACTCTGGAGTGGGCTAGGCGTGGCGGAATTCTGGCGGCCTGTCCTGTCGGGCGTTTCGGTGGCCTTGGCCGTTATGGCGACGCTCACGTATCAAAACCGTCGGCCTGTCGCGAGCTAAATCGAGCCGCCCGAAAAACGCGACAAAAAAAGGCCGCTCGAATCTCTCCCGAGCGACCTTGCATTGCGTTTTTCGCTAGTCGGACCTGAGTTGGAAAGCGGCTACTATATGGGAATGTAGCCACGATTCTCAAAGGCCCAGCAGCAACTACTTCTTCTTGGTCTCTTCTTCAGCGGCCTTGACCTTCTTCTTTTTCTTCATCGCCAGTTTCTTAACTCGCGTTTTGGCCATGCCCAAAACCGTTGATTCTTCGGTCCAGGTCCCTTGTGCGACTCGCTGTGCCAATCGTTCGGCACGAGTCAGAACATTGCGGTCCTTAACCGCTCCAGCATTTACTTTGAGGCTTTTGTCAAGTGTCATCGGATATCCCATTTGGATCAAATAGCAACAGCCCCGAAGTCATCCGACCGGTGCCGAAAGGGCCAAGTATAGTGGAGTACCCTCAACCGGACAAGGGTCTTTTTCCCGCTCCTTGGCTCATAAAATTCGCCGTTCCCACGAATGAAATCATCCCGAGATCACACGTTCTCGACACATTCGAGCCCCGGGCCTGAAAGGCCGACAGAGCCTCTGCCGGGGTCGTCGGTCCCGAGGAAAAGTGAAGTGGAATATCGGAAAGCCCAGCGGGCCGACACAGGTCATGAACGATTGGGCTAGTGCGAGAATACTTAACGCCCGCCAGGCCTGTACTACTTTGTGTCGGTCACCAACCAGTGGTCGGCCGAGATTGTGTTCATGTTCCGGATTTCCAACGGAACCCACCGCTAAACCTGGGTTTTTGGGTCTGTATCCGCTTCTTCGCTTTACCCGACCTTGGATACGAACTATTCTAGGGCTACGGCATTTCCCCGGCTTCGAACCGAAAGT
>JAEUIP010000084.1 GCA_016795075.1 Planctomycetaceae bacterium
AAGGGGTCAGGAGTCAATTGCCGGAACGGCCCGGCGGGTGCTTCGCACAATTGACTCCTGACCCCTTTACCAGACCCCCATTCTTAGCTGTGACAAAGCACTCGTGAGTTTCAATCAAGACTTGATGAGTGTTCTCCCTAACGCGGTCGGTGCTGGGCCGCCAACGCCCACCAGGGATCGTCGTTCGGTTTTGCCGAAGGGGGCTTAGGCGAAGGGGATGTTGTCGGTGCAACTTTCGGAAGTGGATCAATGGTCGTTTCCGTTAACGATCCGCTGGTCCAAATGACGAGCCCGCAGCAACCCAAAATAGCCAGCGACTCGGTGGTGATCGCCGCCAAAGGCGATGGCTGACGCCGCGAACGGCGACGACGATGTTCTATGGACACAGACGTTCTCCCGTAAAATGAACGAGGGTTCACGTCCAATACGTGCCAAACGCGATCATGGTTCGGTACCGAGCGACTTGATTCGAGCAATTCCCAATAATACTGCGTTGGGACCGCTAGCTCGATAGAACTTCAACCGTCGGGCTTTCGCCCATTACCGCTCCGATAATCGCAAATCGCCCATTGGAGAATCAATCATTATGTCGTTTGCGCAGAGATGGCGAAGTGCGCAAAATGTACTGGCAACGTTCTAATTCTTCGAACCAATTGGCAATGATTGCCATGCGCAGAGGATCGCCTGGAATGATCAAACCGCTCGAGCAAGCGGCGCCCGACAATCGTGCTGCTAGATCTCGGTACTTCGCCAGTGGGCGATCCCCCCAACGATCCACAAACAGTCCGTCCTCGCTCAGGACGACAGTCTGCGGAACTCGTGGTGACCCACAGATTGTCAAATACTCTTTAAGGCCATCGTGTTGATCGCGGTCGATCAATCGCAATTGTATTTGCGAGCAGCGCTGTTCGAAGAGCCGAAGGATGGGTACGTGCTCCACACAGTCTCCGCACCAGGCACCGGCCATGCACAGCAGCGTCATTCGTCGTCGAAACGTTCCCAAGACTTCCGACTGAGAGGCACTCAACTCCGTCGCGTCCAACGAACGTTGCCATTTTTCTCGGTCGATCGGAGTGCCGTACGTTGACAAGTACTCCTCGTAGCTCATTGAACAAGCCAGTAGTTCATTCCAGTTCATGCGAATTCATTCTGTTCGACCAACATCCATGGGGCTTCGCCAGTCGATAGGACGGGCGGTTCCTGCGTGATCATGATGGCTTGTTGTAGGATCTCCAAGACACGTGCGGAGGGTTGCGGGTGATCCAACAGGTGGAGCAGCGGTTGACCTCGCTCGACCTTGTTCCCGACTTCGACCAATAACTCGATACCACAACGATAATCCAGGAGGTCGGTGGCCTGTTTTCGTCCGCCGCCCATTTCGATGATCGCGTAGCCGAACTTTTCACAATCGAACCGCTGGATCCAGCCATCCACGGTCGCGACAAACGGAACGCGTTGAAACGATCGCTGAAATTGGTTCAAGTCACCGTGCTGGGCCCGAACCATTGCGGCAAATTTCTCGCGAGCCGCTCCGTTCGCCAGGACGGTCTCCACTTGTCGCCAGGCCGTTGCCCATTGGGATTCGAAGCCAACGCTAAGTAGTCCGTGTGTCGCCAAGACCATGGTCAGCTCGCGCGTATCGGACGGACCATGCCCCTCCAGAATGTCCAAGGATTCATCGACTTCACAGGCGTTGCCAATCATGCGACCAATGGGTTGGTTCATGTCGGTCAAAATCGCACGCGTGGGCGTCCCCAATTGTCGAGCGACCGCCACGATCCGATTGGCCAACTCCAGTGCTTTCGAGCGTTGCTTCATGAACGCGCCGCTGCCCCATTTGATATCCATCACGAGAGCGTCCAAGCCTTCCGACAACTTCTTGCTTAGGATGCTGGCCGTGATCAATGGAATCGATGCCACGGTTCCCGTTACATCGCGCAAGGCGTACAACCGTTTGTCCGCGGGAGCAAAATCACTGGACGCGCTAACAATCACACACCCAACTTCACGAACGACGTTGACCATCGCCTCGCGACTCAAGTTGACTTGAAAACCTGGGATGCTCTCCAGCTTGTCCAGCGTGCCACCGGTAGGTCCCAATCCGCGGCCCGAGATCATCGGCACATCGATCCCCAAAGCCGCCCAAACCGGGGCCAGTGGCAATGAGATCTTATCTCCAATCCCACCGGTCGAGTGTTTGTCAAGTTTTGGACGATCCGACTCTGGCCATACAAGCGGCTTCCCCGAATGCAACATCGATGAAGTCAACTGGATCGTTTCTTCGATCGTCATGTCTTGAAAGAAGATGGCCATGGCCAATGCGGACATTTGTGCATCCGCGATTTCACCGCGTGCAAATTTGTCGACAACCCAAGCGATCTGTGCAGCGCTTAACTCACCGCCGTCGCGTTTCCAAGCAATGATCTCTGCGATGTTCACCGAGAATTGGCCGTTATCACCATGAAGACAATAATTGCGGTATGGTAGAATCCAGAAAACAAACTTAACGCGATGCCAACCCACGCGTGGGCTCGCCCAGAAATGATGGGGTTTTGTTTGGCCGCTCGAAGTCCCAGGATCGCTAAGACAATCGAAACCAAAGCCAACACCAGTCCGATGCACGGAATCAGAGAGGCGACTCCCACATAATACGAAATCAAGGCCAGTGGGTTTTTATAGGGGATCAACCCGCCCGTTGCATCACCTTGTTGAGGATATTGCCCCGGATACGGCTGTTGATACGGTTGGGTTCCCTGGGGTGGAGCATACGGCGCGTAGGGAGGTTGTCCCGGAGGCTGGTTCTGCATGTACGGTGGTTGGTTGGGATTGCTCATAAAGATGCCTCTCGTTGACGTGCTGCTGAAATGAAAATCGTTCGGCGGAAATGAATAGCTGCGTTTTTGGTGTGCCCCAAGAAGTTCCCCATCGGTGCCTACCAACTTCGCACTATTTTGACGAACACTTTGTTGGTTTGACAGCCCTCCCGACAGGGATGGTTGCATTTTTGGGCAACTTCGCCGGTTTTGTGTTGCAAGACAGAGCATCGCCTGGAGCGGTTTTGGAACGCAGACCTTGGCCGTTCGCTCCGATTTGGTCGAACCACTTGATATCCGTCTAAAAACCTCCTTGTTTCGTTCGATCTTGTGAGCTGTCCAACCCGTAACGACATCAATTTCAGATTCTCGAAGGTTCTGGCACGATAAGTGCAATAAGAGTTAATCGTCCAATCAACCCGGGCCAGGACCAAATCGGGTGCGGTGATTTTTAAGGATCGGAAACCCCGCGGAGTTTCTCATTCTTACGTAGTTCGCAGCATCTGATAGACGTCCTGGCCCAGGTACGCTGTAAGTCGAGTAGTCCTCGGTGTACGAAAAGAGTCGTGAATTCGTGCCCCTGGTCACGTCTCTTTGGTCAACGCGTGCTTGACGCACCGAGGGCTCTCGCATTTTTTCTTGTTCGCGAATCTGAATACTCACGAACCACTACGGCTCGGGTAAATTGCCACCGGGCGGACTCTTGTTTCCCCTTCTCAGCCAGCCTTTTTTGTCCCCATTTGCGAAATCTGCCACGAAATCGACAAAAAAAACGCATTGACGTATTGGAATGTTACGATATATTAAAGGGAGGAGATGGGAGTTCGGCAGTTTTTGCCGCGATGCTCCTCGCTCCATTCAGGACTCGAATCATGGCTCAAGAGACCAAACTGATTAGCGAAGCTGGGCTGCGGCAGGCGGCCGAATGTCTGCGGACGTTGGCGCATCCAAGTCGGTTGCATATTGTGCAGCTACTATTGACCGGGGAAGCGTACACGGTTGGCGAATTGGCCGACGAATGCCAATTGACCCAGCCGGTGACCTCGGAACATTTGCGGTTGCTGCAACGTTGTGGATTCTTGGAAAGCCAGCGGCAAGGGCGGCAGGTCTATTATCAGGTCTCCGAGCCGCATCTGAGTGATCTGATGACCTGTATTCGCGGCCGATTTGGCCAAGTCACGGACGAGGAATAACCACCGAGAATTGGAACCGAACCCTCGGTTTCATTTGGGAAAACATATCGACTTATCGACATAAGTCGATTGCATTTCAAGGGATCGCAAAGGAGAAGTAACCATGTCGTACTCACAGATTTCCCCCCAAGAGTTGTTGAGCTTGAAGCAGAAGAACCCGGATTTGGCGCTTATTGATGTGCGAACGCCGGCCGAATTCGGCGAGGTTCATGTCGAATTTGCGCAAAACATGCCTTTGGATCGATTGGACGCGGGGCAACTCAAAGCCAATCGAAATGGTCATGCAGGCGAACCGTTGTATGTCGTCTGTCGTAGCGGGGGACGCAGCAAGATGGCCTGTGAGAAGCTGGTTGCGGCTGGGTTTGATAACATTGTGGATGTGGCCGGTGGGACCCAAGCCTGCGAGGCGGCTGGTTTGCCAGTCGTTCGCGGCGCCAAAGTGATGTCTCTAGAGCGACAAGTTCGGATCGCAGCGGGAGCGTTGGTTCTGATCGGTGCGGCACTTGGTTTTGGGGTCCATCCGGGGTTTTATGGTCTGTCGGCATTCGTCGGCGCAGGCTTGGTGTTCGCTGGAATCACCGACACTTGTGCGATGGGGATGTTGATCGCCAAGATGCCTTGGAATCAACGTTCGAGCACCGCCGCTACCTGTACTCGCTAATCCCAATTCGGTTCAACAAAAGACGGTCGTCGGCACAGGCCATGTGCCACGACCATCAAAAAGGCACTCGTTTTTCGAGGATCGGCGGCAGGCACACGGAGCGTGCCTGCTACTCATCGAACGGCGCTGCGTCGCTGAGCGATTCGGAAGCGATCTAAGTGCTTCGTTGAACGGTATTTGTCGTTACTTCCCCAACGGTGGCAGCGCCGAAAGTTGCTTCCGCAATGGATGTCGACAGACGGTGGACGAGCAGAAGTAGCATCCATTCGCTGCGACATTTCACATGACTCCCGCCGCCATTGTCTTTAGACCGGGGGTGTGTAGAAGCATGATCCGTAACGACCGTCGCCCGACGGTAGACGCATCGTTGATGGTCCATTCAACGGATCCTTTCCCCGTTTGGCGACGATAGCTACGAAACTCGCTGACGCAGTCGTTCAAAAGAGAGCACCAAGTGATATACATCGGCGCTGCGATAATCGGCATCTTGCTGGGTTTGATGGGTTCCGGCGGTTCGATTCTGACCGTACCAGTCCTGTTGTACTTGGTCGGCCATTCCGAGAAGGTGGTCTTTGCGGAATCCATGGCGATCGTCGGCATTATCTCTGCGGTCGCGGTGATCCCGTATACGTGGAGCCGAACGGTTTGTTGGCTGACGGTTTTGCGGTTTGGAATCCCCGGAGTGGTTGGGACCTATTTCGGAGCAGCCGCGGGTTTGATGGTCAATCCGCTGTGGCAACTGCTGACGTTTGCCGGCGTACTGGGTTTGGCTGCATGGTTGATGTTGCGGCGTCAGTCGAATCCGAACGATGAAAAGGTCTCGTCAGACGATGTGGAAAGGCCAAGCTCCCAACAGGTTATTTTGCAGACGTTGAAGATTGCCGGCGAAGGGTTGGTCGTCGGAGCGGTCACGGGTTTTGTTGGCGTGGGCGGTGGTTTTTTGATTGTGCCGGCGCTGGTCTTGCTAGGTGGTCTGAAGATGCAGCGTGCCGTCGCCACGAGCTTGGTGGTGATTGTGCTCAAGTCCATGATCGGATTCTACAAATACCAACATGGCTTGGCCGAGGCCGGGCTATCGGTCTCTTGGGAAACGATTGGTTTATTCTCGATCATTGGGATCCTCGGCAGTTTCTTGGGCCGAGCGATTGGCCAACGAATGCCGCAAGAGAAGCTACGATTTGCTTTCGGTATTTTCTTGGTCTTGATGGGAGTCTTTGTGATTTACCAAGAACTGAGCAAGTTGAACGGTTCTTAGGAATTGTCTGGAAATAACTTCCCGATTTGGGAGAGTCCGACCTTGGTTAATCCGAGAACCCCGATCGTCGAATCTGCCGAGACACTAGGCCTGAGCCGCCGAATGGCTGAGCCGCGAAGCGGCAAAAGGAGAGCGATTGTTCAATCCCACGGATGGCAAAGCCGAACTGCGGATGAACCGTCCGCGGAAACGTCCTTGACCGACGGCAACTTGTCCGACTGCCATGTTCTAACTCCCAAGCTGATACTTTGACGGTCTTCAATTCGATACCGCAGGCCGCGAATGTATTCATCCGCAATTCGGCTTTGCCATCCGTGGGAAGTCCGCCAGCCAGGAAAATGATCGTGTTTGGTTCACACGCGGCCAAGAAATGAGTAATGAAAAATGGAAATTGAAAAATGCAAATTGCTGACAGCCATCGTTTGCTCGCGGAATGCCTGAAACTAGACGTTTGGTACCTTTTGAATTTTTCATTCTTCAATAATCATTAATCATTCAAACGCCAGAGCCAGCGCGAGTCATTCGGGAGCTTTCGACGTTCGAAATCCGAAACTTATTATGCGACAAATCCTTAGTTGCGGCACTATGTCTGCGAAACTTCGCGAACGGATTGGTTGGGCCAACGATCCGACTCGTTGGATGAGGTTATGTTGCCGGGAACTGGATCCAGATCGGGCTGTCCCAAGTCCATGAAAAAGGTATTGCGACCGTTTCGCTTCGCAGCATACAACGCTTTGTCAGCGCGTTTCAGCAGGCTTTCCACTTCTTCGTGGCGTTGGACTTCGGCCAAACCTTGACTAACGGTGATACTGAGCAATCGGTCATTGCTGGCGACAACCATTCCGTTGATTGACTCGTGAATTCGATTCGCCGCAATCACGGCGTTGTTCAATGGGGTATCGGGCAATACGGCCAAAAACTCTTCGCCTCCCATGCGAAACAACAAATCCACGTCACGTAAGGTGGCCGGAATGGTGCGGGCCAAAGCCTGCAAGACGCGATCGCCAATATCGTGCCCGTGTGTATCGTTGATCGACTTGAAGTGATCCACGTCGATCAACAACACTGAAAACGGCGTACCGTAGCGACGGTGGATGGCCAAACGCCGGAACAACTCGGATTCCATCAAACGACGGTTGCCCAAACGGGTCAACGGATCCGTCGTGGCGACTTCTTGCAGTTTTGTTTTTTCAGTTTCCGCATCCCGCCGCCACTTTTCCGAGACCAAGAACCCGAGTATCAAGCCGATGGATCCGCCATTGACGAATCCCGTCGAGTAGGGCGGCAAGAGGTACAACATGCCAAAGCCGATGCAAAAGATGCACGCCGCAGCGACCAGACGCAATAGAATGTATTTGGTGGAAAAGCAGATCTGGTGGCACTGATTCATGGTGTGATGCTCGATTGCGTTGAAACGATCGTCACTGTCGTGGATCGCTCTGCGATCCAACGGTTCGCGGAGCAAATTGTCGTGGATCGCTCTGCGATCCAACGGTTCGCGGAGCGAACCACTACAATGACCCGTCGTGCAACGCTACGTCGCTAAAGACGCAATTCGAAATACACACATCAAAAAAGCCGCCGTGTCCTGGGAATCGGTGACGGTTGTAGGGATTAAACGAGTGATGCTAGGCCCTTACTTGCCTTCATACAGACGTGATTCACTTTGTAGGCTGGTTAGTTTTGCTTCTAGCCGGCTTTGGATGGCATTGATCAAGGGATCACCTTCCGCAGATTTCTCGCGCTTTGCCGAAACTTCAATCGCTGGATCGATATCGATAACAACTTTTAATTTGCCGTGAACCCGAGCTTGGTCGGTAAGGTCCTCCTCGAATTTTTCCACGGTTTCCAAGATCCGGTCGACCGAAGGATGTTCGGTTAGGTAGTTTTCGGGGTAGCAGTCGATTTGTTGGGCCAAATACGTGTCTTCGATCATTTGCCAGAACCGCTCGCGTTCGTTTTTGGCCAAGCCTTCTTGGATCATTTGTGGGAAGATCTTCATTCGCAGATTCTTGATGCGAATCGCGATCCCGTCATTTCGTGGTCCGCCCAACAGTTCGGTCTCCAAGGGGTGTAGCATGTGATTGACCAATTGGGTTTGGCGTTGTCGTAGGGACTTTCCTTCCATGTGACTGAGGCCATACTGCATCTCTTTCAAGGTCAACAGGGCATTGCCAACTGTGATGATGCGGCGAACCAAAGGCAGTTGCGAATTAGGCCGCCACGTGAGTTTGTGTTCGATCGAAGTCAGTACTTTGTGGCAGGCTTGTTCGACGTTCCCTTGGTACAGGTAGCGAATGGCCACTGGGTGGACCACAACTTTGCCTTGCTCTTGTCGGCGTTTGGCAGCGGTTCGAGCGATAAACGCGGGGCCTTCCATCAGGGCCATCAAGCGATCATTGGTGCGACTGGTGGTGCCTTCCGGAAAAATCAGCAGCGGGCGTTTCGCCTCGACCAAGACATTGACCGCTTCGTCGATGGCCTGCCGATCCAGTCCCTCGCGATGGACACTAAACGCACCGGCCGTTCGCAGGATCCACCGCATCAGCGTCCCCTGATGAAACAAATGCCAACTGGCCATAATATAAAACAAGCACGGAGTCTCCTGCGCGACAAAACTCATGACCAACGGATCAGCCGTGCGGGGATGATTCGGGGTCAACATCGTCCCATGCCCAGCTTTTAGGGACTCGCGCAGGTGATCCAGGTTCCGGCATTCCCAATCGATCACGCCGTGTTGCTTGGCCAACTGACGCCGAAAGAGTCCGGACCAACGTAAGCTTTTGGCCATGAATTCGGAGCGGATGGGCGGAACATACGAATAGGGCTTGTCGATAAAAACTTTTTGCATGGGTGCGAGCAAGTGTCTGAAAATAGAAATGAAGTTTTGGCGAGCGAATCTAGCTTGAACCAAACTGCCCGGCGATTAGTAGAGTGTCTGGGTCGGCAGCAAATCAAGATGGTGTTGGCTGAAAGTTGTACCTGCGGTCGAGCGGTCGCGGCCCTGGGGACAGTTTCGGGAGTGAGCCAATTCCTGTGCGGCGGGTTGGTGGTCTATCGTCCCGAGTCCAAATCCCAGTGGCTCGGATTGGACCCAGCATGGCTGGCAGAGGTTTCCACCGAGAGTTTGACCTGTTCCGAGGCATTGGCGGTTGCCGCCTTGCGGCACACACCGGAAGCCCAGTTCTCGTTGGCGATCACCGGCGACCTGGACCCATCCGCCGCACCAACCAAACAAGGCCGCGTGTTCCTGGCGGCTGCCCGGAGGCAGTCCGAAGAAGGAGAAGGTAAGCTGTTTGGTGGTCGTGAAGTTCGTTTGCAATCTGCAGAGCGACTTAGCCGACAAATCGAAGCAGCACAAAACCTGTTGCAATTTGGGATCGATCTATGGGACGGTTGAGGAGAATCACTTTAGAAAACAGCTTGAAAATGTCGGGGCACGAGAATGAAAACAAGAGATTCAAGGCTGATAAAGGATCGTTCGGTGATATGGCTTTTGGCGCAACGGGCTCTTCCATTGCCGACATTCAATTGGTAGAGCTGTATACCCTTCGATCGTTTGTTCGAAGCTCACTGTAGGATAGGTTGTTCTCGTGGCTTCATGACCTCTTCCATCAAGATCGGATCGAAACCGCGACACGCGAGTGTTCCAAAATTCTTGCGTCGTTAATCACTTGGCCTGTAATTCTCGCTCCGCGAATATCGCTCTACACATAATCACTGGAATGCACATTCCCATAAATTTGCAGCGATCTATCCTGCATTTTGTTTGCATCCGGTAGCGAAAGTGCTGTTGTTTCAATAAGTTTAAACGTTGAAGAAGGCCCGGTTTGGGAACGGCTAATTCAAACTATCCAGGAGTTCTATTCATGTCGCCGCTTGAGTTCTCCAACAACGCCAGACCAAATTCAATATCCCAGCGTTGGGCTTTGGCGGCGCACTCCGCAGTGCTGGCCAAGTTGTCTTTTGCGGAATGCCGTCAGCTCTGGGACGCGACGTTTCAGGATTGGGACTTGGCTCAAGGGCCAAGACCGGTTTGGTCGCCCACTTGCGAAGTAGTTGCTCACGCGAATCTCACCCACTTCATGCAAGAACAGGGTTTGAACAACTTGCCGGCGCTACGGCAGTGGGCGACCCACGCGCCCGTTCCGTTTTGGCAGGCTGTTTGCACACGATTGGACATTCGCTTCGAACAAGAGCCCCAGGAATGGCTGGACCTGAGCCAAGGACTTGAAAGAGCAGTTTGGGGCCGTGGGGCCAAGTTGAACATGGCGCTAAGTTGTTTGCCCGAGTTGGCGGAGATCGCGGGTCTGGCCAAACGTCTACACGCCACTGCTCCACCGAACCCTCAGCGGCCCGCAATGGTTTGGCAGGCCATCCACGGGCCAACCGATACGATCACAGCGCAACAACTGGCTAGGCAAGTGTTGCGTGTTGCGGCGGGCTTGCACCAATCGGGCTGGGCGGGAAAACGCTTGGCGCTGATCATGCCACTGTCCCCGATCAGTGTCGCGGTGTATTTAGCGGCACTCTACACTGGCTCGACCGTTGTTTCGATCGCGGACAGTTTTTCGGCTCCCGAGATCAGCAATCGCTTGCGGTTGGCTCAAGCTGAAGTTGTGATCACCATGGACTCTTTGGCTCGTGGCGACAAACGTTTGCCACTCCTGCCACGCGTTCAGCAAGCGACCGAGTTGCCGTGTTTGGTGGTGGGCGGTGAATCAAACGGAGCCAACACCGATTGGGATAGCCGTTGGCTCGGTTCCGAACCAAGCGGATTGCGATCCCAAGACGTTTCATGGAATTTGTGGTTGTCGGAAGTTGACGATCGTTTGATTCCACCGGCCTACGTTGCCGCTGAGGATCCGATCCACTTGTTGTTTTCGTCTGGCACGACGGGTGACCCGAAAGTCATTCCTTGGACGCCACTAACGCCGGTCAAGTGTGCGGCGGATGGTTACTTTCATCAAGATATCCATCCGGACGATGTCGTGGCTTGGCCTACCAACTTGGGATGGATGATGGGGCCGTGGTTGATATTTGCCACGTTGATCAATCGCGCTTCGATGGCCCTTTATGAAGACGCTCCCCTGGGCAGTGGTTTTGGACGGTTCATTCAAGACTCGCGGACGACCATCCTGGGTTTGGTTCCGTCGATTGTCAAATCGTGGCGAGCCACGTCGGTGATGGAGGAATTTGATTGGTCGCGGATTCGCTTGTTCAGCAGTACCGGCGAGAGTAGTCAGCGCGAAGACTATCTTTATCTGTCTTGGTTGGCGGGTTTCAAACCTATTATCGAATACTGCGGGGGAACAGAAATTGGCGGCGGGTACATCTCCTCCACGGTCTTGGAGGACAATGCGCCGGCAACGTTTACCGGGCCGGCCATTGGACTGGACGTGGAGATCTTGGATGAAGCGGGCAACCCAGCGAATGAAGGGGAACTCTACATCGTCCCACCGTCCATCGGTTTATCCCAATCACTTTTGAATCGCGATCACTATCAAACCTATTTTGCGGATGCTCCGATTTTGGAAAATGGTCGCGCGATTTCGCGTGCTGAGATTCATGAGTCGGAGAATCGTGCGACATGTCGTGTCTTGCGAAAACATGGCGACCACTTTCGCCGTTTGCCGGGCGGCTACTACGAAGCCGGTGGACGAACCGACGATACGATGAACTTGGGTGGGATCAAGGTCTCCTCGTTGGAATTGGAACGAGCGATCAACTTGGTACCGGGTGTCCGCGAATCGGCGGCCGTCGCGTGTTCGCGAGGCGGAGGGCCCGACACGTTGGTCGTGTTTTTGGTCCTGGCGGACGGGACCGCACTCGAGCCCGAATCCGCGTGGCTGGTGAAGCTAAACCATGCCATTCGCGAACAGCTCAATCCGCTGTTTAAAGTCGGTCAAGTTTGTCTGGTCCCGCAACTTCCGCGGACCGCCAGTAACAAAATCTTGAGGCGGACCCTGCGCGATCAGTGGCAGCAGGGGCAGTAGCCAGGTACTCTCGATTGGCCCAGGCCGCCATTCACGGAACGCAGGGTGCGTCTAGTGCTTTGTCTCAACCAAAACTTGGGGTCTGGTAAAGGGGGCAGGAGTCAATTGTGCGAAGCACCCGAAAGGCCGTTCCGGCAATTGACTCCTGACCCCTTTACCAGACCGACCCCAAAAATAAATGGTGACAAAGCACTAGATTATCTGATCGATCAGATCTTCTTGCTGTTCGAATCGGCGTAAGTTATCCAAAAAGTGATCGACCAAACCAAACATCTCTGCGTCATAGCCACCTGCGGTATGCGGCGTGATGAAGCAGTTGGGAGCCGACCAAAGTGGGTGGTCGACGGGCAACGGTTCGGGATCGGTGACGTCCAAATAGGCACCGGCAATCCGCGATTCCTGCAACGCTTGGATCAAAGCCATTTGATCAACGGTCGTGCCTCGGCCGATGTTGTAGAAATAGGCCGTTGGCTTTAGGTTTTGGAACATCGTCGCATCAAAAAAGTTATGGCTTTGAGCACTGGCCGGCAAAATGTTGATCACATGGTCTGCCTGCTTCAGCCATTCGACATGATCTTCCAAGGAAACGGTCGGGATAAATTCATCCCCGCGAGGGTGACGTCGGACGCCAATAAGTTTGACGCGTAACGGAGCTAATAATTCACTCAGTCGTCGCGCGATCGCACCATAGCCGTACAGAATCACGCTCTGCCCACCCATCAGGAACGATCGTCGTCGGATGTCGACATACGACCAGGCTCGGTCGCTCCGCTGTTCGTCATAAGATAGGATCAATTGCCGCGCGAAACCAAGAATCATCGCCAACGCGTGTTGAGCACAAGGTTCGGCATAGACCGACGAGCTATTGGTCATCACGATCCCACGTTGCCGAAACGACTCTCGCAGATCATCGCGATCGTATTTGGTATAGCCTGCTGTGGTGAGATGCACCCATTTCAATCGTTCGGACTCGAACAATTGCTCGACATCGGGTTGCCCAAAAGCGATCTCGGCCTCGAGCAGTCGGGCATCCGGCGGTGCTGAAATCAGGTTCAACGAACTCGATTCTTGAGCTCGAATCAACTCATGCGAAGAAACGCCGGCCTCGAACCGACGGGTTGGCTCTGGCGGGAATTCGGCGTTGGTCCATAGCTTCAACATGATGTTGTCCCCCATCGGTGACGAGTGTTCTCTTCGCGACCCCAATCTGGGCCTGCCAAGGTTGCGACGACCCCCAGAGCATGGTTACCAGCCGTCATGCCCCAGGGCTCTGGACAGCGTCGCCACTGCAAGATCCATTGCTGGCAAATCGCTAGGGAGCTTCACCCAGCCACATGTCGGCGACTTTTACCGATTGATCGTCGAACGTTTCCGCCAGCGCCTTCAAGCGTTCGCTGTTGCGACGTTTGGCCAGGTTCAAATACAGGACGCCGGTTTGGATTTCCAACTGTTGTTGCGAGTCCGGAACATCGTCTTCTAGCAGTTGAATCACTCTTGCGAACACGCAGCTGGCCATAAACAATTCGGTGGCCACATCACCGATCCGCGCTTGCACGAACTGGCGGTTCAGGATTCCTTCTTGGTGGCGAATACACGCGGCCTGGCACGCATGGGCAAACGCCCCAATTTGTTTCGCCAAGTCCCGAGCATGGGGGCGCAGGACATCGTGCGGACACAAGATGGCCGGCGCGCGACGCAGCATTTTTCCGGCATCAAAGAAACTCTGCGGCCGAAACCCTTTGACCCCCTCGTAGATTCCCTTCAGTTCCATCCCAACGCCGCGCAGTCCAACCATGGCAATGAAACATCGCAACACGTCGTTGGCGCCTTCACCAATCAAGTTCAAGCGGGCATCGCGCATCATGCGTTCGAACGGCTGATCTGTGAAGAACCCGGCGCCGCCCCAAACTTGGAGCGTGTCGTTGACGATCCGCCACAACTGGTCGCTGGCAAACACTTTGATCATCGCCGTTTCGACCATGTAGTCATCGGCGCCACTGTCGATCAAGGCGGCGGTGTGATACGTCGCGCTTTCCATGGCATAGATGTCGGCTGCTGCCTCGGAGATCTTGCCTTTGACCAATTCGAACTCGGCCAAGCTCTTGCCAAACTGCCGTCGCGATTTGGCCCGAGCCATCATCTGTTCCAAGCAATACTTGGCGGTTCCGGTGCAACAGGCGCCAAAGGTCGTGCGACCAAAGTCCAACACGGTCAATGCCACCCGCAGGCCCTTGCCGATGGGGCCCAGAATGTTTTCGCGGGGCACATAGACGTTTTCGAGGGCAAATCGACCGGTCGCCGTTCCGCGAATCCCACATTTCTCCATGCGCGTTTCCAGAACTTTGAAACCTGGCATGTCCGGCGTCACCAAAAACGCGGTGATCTTGCCTTTGGGGTTCGTGGGGTCCGGAGTTCGAGCCATCACGGTTAGAACGTCGGCAATCCCACCGTTGGTGATCCATCGCTTTTCGCCGGTCAATGTGAAGCCGCGCCCATCCGCGTCCGGCACCGCCACCGTTTGCACGTTACTGGCGTCCGAACCCGCTTCCGGTTCGGTCAAGGCAAACGCCGCTATCTTTTCACCGTTGGCCAACGGTCGCATCCAACGTTTCTTCTGTTCTTGCGTACCGAACAATTCCAGTGCCCGCAGGCCAATCGAATGATGAGCATTGACGAAAACGCCCGTCGAAGCGCAATGCCCGCCGATCACTTCCATGACTCGGCAGTATTCGTATTGGCTTAATCCTTGCCCACCACATTCGGAACTGACGGTCATGCCCAAAACGCCCAAGTCCGCCAAGCCACGAATCACTTCGTCTGGGATCAGGGCCTCGCGGTCGATCTTGGCCGCATCAATTTTCGTCTGGCAGAAGTCACGGACTCGAGCAACCTGAGCTTCGCTGCGACTGCGAATTTCCGCTGGGAGACTGGCGAAACTAGGGAATGGGCGGATCGAGGCCGCACGGAACTTGCCAAAAAACAAGTCCTTGGCAAATCCTTCTTTGTTTGGCCCCGAGAACAGGATTTCTTCGGCCTCGGCGATTTGTTGTTTTTCCAAGTCCGTTAGCGTTGCCATGATCCGTATCCTCAGTTGGTTCTAATTGCGGGGTTGGAGAAGTAAGGAAATAGTTGCGTGTGATTCGTTGCCGTAAGCTACCAGAGGACTGGCAGCTTGCATTCAGCGTGCTGCCAGGGGACTGTCAGCCTACATTCAAACGTGCTGCCAGGGGACTGTCAGCCTACTTTGCGGCGGCCCAGATTCTAGAGTGTGGCGAACAAAAAGGTAACTCCCGATCCGAAGTTAACCGGTTAGCAGAGCGTGGCCGGGCGGGAATCCGACCGACCACGCGCCGCTAAGCGTTTCTGATTAAGGAGTTGGCCGTGCCTCCGAAGTTAACCGCCAAACGATGCTGGTCAAGGAACTCCACGTGCCTCCGCAGTTAACCGGTTAGCGGAGCGTGGCCGGGCGGGAATGCGACCGACCACGCGCCGCTAAGCGTTTCCACTCCACAAGCAGACCCAAATCCAACCCCCGACATTACCGGCGGCGCTGCGCCACGAACCATCCATTTCCCACTCCAGAGCGGGCGTCTGTTTGAGCACACCTTCCCAGGGCCTCGCCAATTTGCGATACGGTCGATGCATCGGGGCTTCATGGCACTTTGTGGGGGCTATAATCGCCGGTTAAACTCCGTTAACTTGGTTCGCACAAAGGGCAAGACATTACGAACTGGCCAACACAAAACGATGGTGGCAAGTCAAAACGATCATTCGGAGGTTCCTGCATGACATCCTCTTACATTGTAGCGGCGGCTCGAACACCCATTGGCAGTTTTCGCGGGTCGTTGTCGACCGTCGCGGCTCCAAAGTTGGGGGCCGCCGCCATTGCCGCTGCCATGCAACGCGCCGGCGTGGACCCGAACGACGTCAACGAAGTCATCATGGGCAACGTGCTGCAGGCCGGCGTTGGGCAAGCTCCGGCGCGTCAGGCCGCTTTGGCGGCTGGGCTTCCCAGTAGTGTGGCTGCCGTCACCATCAACAAAGTGTGCGGCTCCGGACTGAAGGCGATCATGTTGGCCGACCAAGCGATCCGCTGTGGCGATGCCCAAGTGATTGTCGCGGGCGGTATGGAGAACATGAGCATCGCCCCGCACCTGGCCAGTGGTCTGCGGGACGGCGTCCGCTTGGGCGAGTACAAAATGCAAGACGCGATGGTCCACGACGGGCTGACGTGTGCCTTTGAGGCCTGCCACATGGGCCTGCACGCCGAACACATCGCGACGACCTACGAGGTCACTCGTGAGGACCAAGACCGCTTTTCTTTACAAAGCCAACAACGGGCCGCTGCCGCGGTCAACAGCGGGGCCTTCGAGCAAGAGATCACTCCCGTCTCCGTTGCCCAACGAAAGTCCACCATCGAAGTCCTCCGCGACGAATGCTTGAAACCGGAGACCACCTACGAAGGCTTGGCGGCCCTGCGCCCTGTGTTCAAAAGCGATGGAACCGTCACGGCTGGTAATGCGTCGACCATCAGTGATGGAGCGGCGGTTGTGGTGGTCATGGATCAAGCCAGGCTGCAACAGCAATTGCCGAGATTAAAAAACCAGGCGATTGTGGCTCGGATTGTTGCGGCTCATACCGCTGGTGTTCCGCCCAAGGATCTGTTCATTGCCCCGGCTTTTGCGATCTCCCAACTGTTGGAGCGAGTTCGCTTGAACTTGGACGACATCGATTGGTTCGAGATCAATGAAGCGTTCGCCAGCCAAATGGTCGCGTGCTGCAAGAAGTTGAATTTGGACCAAGAACGCGTGAATCCTTTGGGCGGCGGCGTCTCGTTGGGACACCCGATCGGCGCCAGTGGAGCGCGGGTTGTCGTCACCATGTTGCATGCCATGGCCCAGCGAAATCTAAAACGCGGCATCGCCAGTCTCTGTTTGGGCGGCGGCAATGCGGTGGCGATGCTTGTCGAACGCCAGTGATTTTTGGCCAGGAACTGTCGGGTTTGTTCGCCTTGGGGCCGCGTGTGAACCGCGTATTTCGAGCAGGCAACTGGAACTTGCGGGATTTCTGGCGTATAATTTGATCAGCTTTGTTGCGATTGCCGAAACTGGAGGTGGGGGCGAGGTTTCTGGGGTTGGCAATGGCGCGGGCAAACCGGGGGGTGAATTGGAATCGACCGGATAGTTGAAGTGGTGAGTGGCGTGTCGTGGTTGGTCAGTGGGCCACGTAAAAAGCTGACTAAAACAATAAATGCTGAAGAAAACTTCGCATTGGCTGCCTAACTAAAACGGCAACCCCGGCCTAAGCTTTTTGCTGGAGAGAGCTGACGGCTGGTTACCAATTCCAGATCGCAACCTACCATGACGAGTACGTAGGAAGTTAAAGAAGTTCTCGAACCGCCTGACGTCAATCCGGTCACTGGGAGCGACGGCGGGTTAAACTCAAAACTGTGACTACACACGTAGAGGCCATCGCGGAAATATCGCGGGACGCGGGTTCAAATCCCGCCGCCTCCACTAAACTGGTCACCGCAAGGTGACCTCAAGCAAACTGACCCGCTGGTTCACCCCAGCGGGTCTTTGCGTTTCTACGCGGAAATTCGGGGCTTTTTCGTATCGCCAAACTTCGATGGCGTCGAAACCACGGGACGCGTCTGGCACCCATCGCCACCCGAAAAGGCTCAAATCGGGGCCAAAGGCTCGAAACCACGGGACTCACCCCAAACGAGTCCCGTGCTCAGAAACCCTGTAAAACACGGCACTTCCGCGATTTTGAACGACCGCGAGGTTTGGATGAAAAATGCCAGGTGGCGGTGTGATGAAAAACCTGACAAGTGCGTCCCGTAGGAGCATCGTTTCTTGACAGTACCGTAGACATTAGGGAAGTAGGCGGAGGGGCGTTGTCGCTCGTTGAACAGAGAGCCAGAAGAACGCGCTGCAAAGGTTCGGGAACGGTTCGAGAACGCGTGCTCACTCCGCTGGGATCAGCACTTGCCGTTGCTCGTCCCAAGAGACTGGAATTCCCTTCCGGAAATTTCGCAGACTGATGTCTGCGAACGCCTGACCTGCCAGAATCGATTCGACGATATCCGGCGCAAGCGAGGTCAGTTGCAGCATACGCC
>JAEUIP010000085.1 GCA_016795075.1 Planctomycetaceae bacterium
GTTCCGCAAAAAACTCGTCGATCACTTCGACTTGCTTCCCAGCACGCTGAACCGTTTCTTCGTAGGCAGGTCCCGATCGGCCAGTCAATGCCATCACTTCCGCGAATCGGCTGGAAAGTGAACTGGCGAGGCTGATGTGGCTTTCATAGAGAGGTTCTTCAGCTTCGCTCATTTCGTCCGCCACTTGGTCCTCTGCCGCATTGGCAGCGTCTATCGCGACGTCCGGCTCCGATGCTACTTCCCGTGCAACGGGCCAATGTTTGAAACGCCTTCGAATCTCCTGTTCCGCGCGTTCCAATTCCCCATTTGCGATTAGATATTCCAGCAGTTTGTCGACGGCCAGTGGGTCGTCGGGGAAGTGTTTGCCGTGTCGCAGCAACAACTCCGTCCACTCGGCATCGCTCAGGATTGAATCGCCGTTGCGTTGGGCCCAATACTCGGACACGATCATCTCCGACTTTGCTGTTTCGAGATCGTAGACCTCCAGCACTTTTCCGAGACGCTGCATCGCCTCGTATTCAGCATGTTTGAACTTTTCTTGCTGATCCGAATCGAGGGTCTTTTCTTTGGCAGACCGATACTCGGCTAACGCTGTTTCATGATCGTCGTTCCAGGCGGCGAGTTCGCCATTCAACCAGTGCATTTCCGCTGATTCAGGCGATTCCGTTGCCACAAACGCAAGCAACGACTCGAATATCGTGCCGCCGTCATCACGGATCAATAATTGATTCGCCAACTCGGTCGCGGACTGCAACGGAGTGCCATCTTGTTGGAGCCAGGTGTCGACAACCGGCATTGCCATCGGTCCGAATCTTGCAGTTAACCCAGCCAACTGCTCCGACCTCCACGGACTAGTTCGGAATAAGTTATCCAAGGCCTCGTTGCCTTCCGCTGGTTTGCCGATGGCATGGAACGCCATCCCCAATAGCAAATAGACTTCGGGCGACTTGCCAACCAATGCTGTGTAAGCTTGACCTTGGTCGATTGATGCTTCGAAGTCTCGTAGCTGGAATTGGGCGCTTTGCTGGATTCGGTGAGCCCCCGGAAACCTCTCGGTGTCCGTTACTTGTCGACCGCACTTCAACGCGGCGGCGTGTTCGTTGATTGCTAGGTACGCTTCCCCCATTCTCATCCAGTCGTAGTCCCGCAGGTTTGAAGCGGAGTTGGTTTCGAGCGAATCCAAAATAGCTTTGGCCTGCGTATGTTCACGTTGATCGAGAAAGGTCCCGACTCGTTTGAGTTCCGCTTCGATCTTGGTTGCCTCCGGTGATTGGTTGACCATCGCATGACTCAGCCACTCGGAATGACTCATCCCAAGATCGATTCGTTGCCAATCAAATATTTTCGCTCCCGTCTCATGCCAGGAAAACCAAAACCGCCATTCGCGAGATTCCAGCCCGTCGGCCGAATGCCCGATCGCGTGAACGACGCGAGTTTCCGGATCCGTGGCAGGTGTATCGACTTGGACAATGATCAACGAGTCTAGAAACGGCTCCCTGGAAAATGGTTGGATTGCAGATGTCGTCAAATTTCTTCGTTCCAGCATCGTTAGATTCTGCAGTCGCCCCGACGATACCAATCGTCGCAGCATTCGTTGTTCATCGATGGGCAGGAGCGTACTGGCGAAGTGCGAGGTCAAGAATTCTTCCAAGCGCTCGAGAAAACCGGCGAACTCGGGCGGCAGAACGGCCTCGGGACGATCCAATGGGCTGTTTCCAATATCGAAAGAGTCAAACGCTTCCCGCGCCAGACGATTGGATTCGGCCGCGGTCAAATGCGGCACTGTCGAACTCGAGGTCCCCGTCGGGTCGTTGATTCTCGAGAGGACAACGAATGGAGCAATCGCGGTCAGCGACGCGCAGAACAAAACGATGACGCCGACAATCACGAGACTAACGAAAGGACTTTGAACGGTCTTCATCCGCGACTCCAAAACGGTATCTCACGGCGTCCTATTCATAATCTCATCCACAAAACGCTGGACGAGTAACGCGACTGGCTTGAAACCCAGCCCGCGTCGAACATTGCCGCTGCCACAACGAGATTGGAGATTGTACTTTCGTGCGGGCCCTAAAACCAAGGGTTGTCCGGCGGTAAGGCCAACTGATTCAGCCACACATACGTGCGCGGAAACTGCCATGTCGGGGGTGGAGTCGGGTTTGTCCCAGGTTTTTGAGGTCCCGACACTGGATTTCCGGACGGATCAATCAAAACCGGCCCCTCATCATCGGAAACACTCAATACGTTCAACGAAACGTCCATAGGTTGAATTCGTTCCCTGTTTCGCGTACGAGCCGTCAAGCGAAAATAGTGTGTTCCCGCCTGTAACCAAACATAACCGACGGTCGATTGATTCGCGCGAGTTGAGGAGATGAGCTCCACTCGGCCACTGTCGCTATAAATCGTTAGCTGTGCACCTTGGCCAGTTGCCGCTCCAGCATTCACCGAGGTTTCAACTCGAAATAACTGTGTTTTATAGATCGTCAGTTCGCCGAATCGGTCCGGCCGTGAATCGCTAAGTTGAACCTGATCCAAAGGCTGAGAAATCTCGGATGGTATGCCAACGTTGATTTCCAGTACATAGTTGGCACTGATCGTATTTTTGATTCGGTTCCGAATTCGAACATAATATTCGGCGTTGGGTCGGATGTCTGAGACTATGGCGATCAGATCGCCGTTTTGACGAAATTGAGTTTGCATGGGAAGTTGCATTTTCTGCGTGTTGAAAACTTGAGCCTCGAATTTCGCCGGTTCCAACCCCAAAACCCCGAGATTAATGGCCATCGTGCCACTTGTGGTGGCCGATGCCCGAACAAGATACATGTCTTGATCCTGAGGCGAAGCAATAGCGCTGATCATTTCAAACCGCGAGCCCTCAGGGGCCCCTGGCGACGTCAACAACCGGACTGCTTTGGCAAAGGTGTTGTTGCTTGTTGTCTCTCGGTCGATCAAACCGATTTGAGCATAGAGTTGATCCACCAACTCACCGTCCAACGCCTCCCAGAAACGTGGCGCATCGCCATCGTCGTCATCCGAACCCTCGCCCGGCTCGGTTCCTCCATTGGGCCTCCAATCGAATACCAGTTCGTATTCACCGAATTCAAAATCTGGAACACCCGACCAATCCACCGCGACATAAATGACTTCGCCTACGGAAAGACTCGTGACTTCTTTCGTTACATTATTTTCTAACGGGCTTTCCGCCGAAGCCGTTACGCGTTCTTGGTAGTCTTCGCTGTACGCCGTCACCCGACCGCAAAGAAGGCTTTTGCCCTTGGCTTGGAGCTTCAGCCAACAGTTCTCCATGCCCGTGGGCGCCACGATTCTGTAGAAATCGACGTCATCAGCGTCTTCAATTTGCCCCGGAACCGTTACTTGCATGGTTTCCGAAAAATTAGGCGGCAAAGGAACCTGTTTCGCTGTTGCGAACGAGTCATTGTGTCCCAGTTGCTCATGCGGGTCGGATGCCCGTGCACCGTATAAATCTTGAATTCGACGAACATCCCTTGGGCTCAGGTCGGAACGCGGCCCGACATACGCAAAAAACATGACCGAATTTGGATCGGTTTCATCATCGATCAGACCCAATGAATTCCCAATCTCATGCAAAGCGACGGAGAACAAGTCGTATCGGTCCAAGTCTGGAACGTCGCCCCATTGGTGAATATGAAACATTCGAGTTGTATCGAATAAAATGTCGCCGGACCAAGTTCCAGCTCCATAGTTGAATGGAACGGCGTTACCCAAAACGTTCACTTGTGGGAAGGCCCCAAATCGAATGTCGCCGAATCGCGGATCACTTTGCGACAACCCCGGCACTCCAAAGGCTCGCGGGGAATCGGGCCTCCAGGCAAACTGAACGTTGGCGTGCCGCGACCAAGCCTGCAAGGCACGGGCAATTTCGATTTGCCAATCTGGGTAGCTCATCTGGTCATTCATGTGCGAAAACAGCTCGCTCCGAAATCGACCGATCTCCACGAAATCCGGAGCAAAACTGAATGTGATTGGCTGCGAACTTGGCCAACGTTGCGGCGGCGCTGCCAATAACTGACCAAACAACGGCCGTTCCGCACCAAGCGAACCGATGCCACATACGATCGCGAGCAGGAAACTGGCGATGCGTGGTACAAAATGCGCTGACGAAATTTCTACCTGGGTGACGCTCTTAGCCATCTCGCGATTTTCAACGAAAATCGAGTCTTGGATGCATTTGAAAAAAGATGAAAATATCGTCGTCATTGGTCGGCCTTTCGAATATCAAGTGAGCCTTGTTCAACTAATTCTCGTGCCACTTTTGAAGAGCGTCAATTCCGCGAACGACCGCTTGAAAGTCAGAGTCGTCGAACAGTGAGGTTAGGTCGGAATCTTCGCCGGGCGAAACCGTCGAGTATGTCGGCATCAAGGCGATTGCTAAGTGCTTGAACGCTTGCGCGCGGTAGTTCGGGTTGTCGTTCGGGAGCTGCGCGTAGACGCACGCAATTTGGTAGTGTGCTTGGGGCGTCAAGATCAGTCGTTGGCATTCGGCTAAATCTTGTTCGGCTTCCGGCACTCGCTTCAAACGCGCCCTCAAGACCGCGCGACCGACCAGGGCTGGCAAAAAGTCCGGCTCGTCTTCCAACAAATCGGTCAAAACGTCGATGGCTGCTTCGGGTTTGTTCAGTTTTTCACTCAACACATGCGCCATGTTTTGTCGGGCGACGACTGCCATCGTCGGTGATTCGGCGGCGATCGAAAAGTCGTGCAAGGCAGATTCCGCCGAGTCACCGATCCTGGCAATGCCACGCATGATCCAATCCTCAGGCGTGGTCGGCTCCAATTCTCGCAACGCGGTCGACTCTCGTTCCGCGGCTGCATGATCGCCAACCGCTCGCAACAAACGACCGTAAATCGACCGTAGACGCAACGAATCAGGGTCCAAGTCAAGCGCTATTCGGATCTCAGCAATCGCGTCGGAATATCGTTGCTGACGCTCCAGGACCAATGCTTTGTTACTAAAAATCTGCGGATTCTCCGAGTCCAACGCCTCGGCGGACTGCAGAAATTCCCAACACTCTTCCAATTGTCCCAACTGGTAGCGACATAATGCGCGTTTTAAAAGTACCAAAGAAGAACGTGGTTCGAGATCCGATGCAATCGCATAGGCTTGATCGGCCTGTCGGTAGTCTCTCAGCTCAAAAAAACAATTGCCTAGTAAAAACCGCGACGCAAACCGGCCGGGTTCCACGACCAGCTCTTTTTGTATGTGTTCAATCGCTTCAGCGTAGTTTCGTGCCTGGAACTTCTCCATGGCTGCGTACAAAGTATCTGACCTTCGCCAACCAGAATGTAGCGGCAAACGAGCGGCGAGTCGGTTCGCCTCCTTTGGATCGGCCGACAACGCGGCTTCAATCAATGTCTCCAGATGGGACATTTGATCTTCGAATTCTCGAGACTGCTCCGGTAACAAATAGCTGCGCAGCGGAGCCGCAGTGAAGTCAATCGTTGCGGCTTGCGAATCCGTATATCGCTCGCGAACTTCCAAACCGCGTTTTAGTCCGATCTCGTAAGTTCCGCCGTCGGGAAACAAAAGCGCAGCTTCGGCCTGTCGGACCGCCGACAGGAACTCCTGGTAGTAGGCCGTTGCACGTTCCCGCAAATGTTGACTTCTCAATTGCCAATAGCCGAACAATAGACCCAGAAGCATGCATACCAACGTTCCTGTGCCAACGATTTGTTTGAGGAGCACGCGATTGCGGCGACAGTATTTGGTGACTCGCTCACCAATCGACCGATTCGCGGCGTGCTTCAGCGGTCGATCCGACAGCTCCAAAGTGAGGTCTTCCACCAACTCGGCTGCGCTTTGATAACGCGCGGAAACGTCTGCGCTCAAGCATCGTTCCAGAATGGCATCGACCGTCTTGGGCAGTTGCGGGTTCCAGCGACTTGGAGCCGGTGCGGGTTGCAGGCGATCTCGATACCGCAAGTCGCCCAAATCATCGCTTTCATACGGCAAGCGACCGGTCAACATCTCATACAGAACGACCCCAACCGAATAAACGTCCGATGTGGGCCCAACTTCAATCGTTGGATCGCCCATCGCCCGCAACTGCTCGGGGGACATGTAAGGCAGTGTCCCGCCTTTGACCAGTCCATTGGAGTCGTCTTGAAAGTGCGAAAGATTGAAATCCAACAACAAGGCCGTGCCGTCAAATCCAAGTAGGATGTTGGCAGGTTTGATGTCTCGGTGAAGTACGCCGCGTTGGTGAGCATGATCAAGCCCCGTCGCAATTTGACGCGCAATATCTAGCGACGCGGCCACGTGGTGTTGTGATTCGTACTGCTCGATCAGGCGAAGCGGGGAACTGGGGGTAATTTCGCTCCGTTCGGTTCTGGACCGCCTAATGGCGTCAGCGTAGTGCCCGCCGGTTTTTGGCGAACGTCCGGTGTTCTTCCACTGCTCGGCATTGACGGAGAGACTTGCTTTTAAGGTGACGATCCCTAGTAAAGGCATGCAAATTGCAAACAGGCCACCGATACGGTGGACCGAATACAGAGGCATGATATTGGCATGCTGGAGTCGCGCCAATTTCTCCGATTCTCCCAGCGGCATTTTGGTGAGTTTCAAAACCACATATCGATCCGCCAATCGTTTTTGCCTCGCCAAATAGACTTGGCTGAAAGCGCCTTCTCCTAACAAATCGAGAATCTGAAATTCGCCAAATGCAGAGCCATACTCCAATGGATGGCTGATCCGATCGGGAAACTCGTCCGTCCTCGGGGCTCGTCCCCGATTGGTACTCTTGGTCCGCAAATCGACCGTTTCCTGAGCGGCGTTTGCCGTTGCCGAGGAATGGATTCCCGAATAGCGTTCCGGTTCTAAGTCTTGATAAAGCTCTCCCCATGCTTTCGTGTCGATACCGAAGGTCAGCTGATAGTATTCGAGTAAACCTCGCAATTCGAAATGCAAACGTTGGCGAAAATCCTCGAAAACGATCGACCGGAGAGCTGCCTGATCAAGTTGGCTTGGTACCGTCGCGCCAAGTATTTCTGACAGGGAATTGGAGCGTCCCGCTGTCCACGAATGTTCGATCTTGATCCGCGCCAGTTCCACAAACACCATCGCGTAGACCGAGGAATCTTGGGGAGGCAAGTAATCCAAAAACGAGGCCGTTGTGTCTTGCTGCAACGCCACTTCGAATCGATCCACATAGTCCCAAGCCGGATCGACATCAAGGTTCCTGGTCGGATTCAAGTTCATGTTCGTTTCCAAAGCTCGAATACTCAAAAGAGAGAGCGGGCGACTTGACAGACGACTTCGCTGTCCGGTTCTAGCCCTAAGGGGAAAAGTAGCCTGCCAATCGTTGACGGAAATTCTGCAGCTCTCTTTCAACCGTCCGTTTGCTTCGAGCAGCCTTCACGCCGATTTCGGCAATCGTGTATCCCTCCAAACGGAGGTTGATAATGTCTCGCTGTGTGGGGGTCAATTCGCAGCAGACATCTTCGATGGTTAGCAATAAATCTCGGAGTGTCTCAGGTTCGCCCTCCGCGCTTTCTGTTAAGGATTCCACCGCGGTCTCGCGCCGAATGTCGCGCATCGCGGCCAAATTGCGATCCGCATGGGCGTTCACTTTTCGCATCGTGATCACGATCAAGAGATTAAAAAGGTCGTTCGACTCCGGTGCCACATAACCACCGGCAACCGCGCGACGGAAAAAACTCTTGAACGCGGATTGAACGATATCTTCTGGATCGACTCGGCTGGATAAATAGCGCGAAAGACGTGAACGAGCTATCGACTGCAAACGAACCGAATAGCGATTGAACAGCTCGGCAGCCGCGTCGCGGTTCCCTTGAGAATAGTCGGCCATCAACGAGCCGTCGGAACGATGTTCGCAGTTCATGGTCACTTGCTTCTCTTAACGATTTTGGACTGATTTTCCCGTTTCGCATCCGACTTGGCGGGAGTATGATTTGTCGTGCATTCTCTGTAAAGCGAGCCACCTGACGAAGCAATTGCTTGCCTCGCCAGGCGACGTGCCATCGTGTCAAATACGCCGACCTATGTGTCCTGCCGATTGAACGACTCGGCTGGCACTAGAATCGTTCGAATTCTTTGATTTCCTTCTTTACGCCGGCGGAGATCCCCAGGTCCTTAAAGGTGTCGATCCCGGCACCACCCTCAAACACCGCATCATAAGTTACGGTCGTGTTGGAGCCTTGAAAGGAGTCGACTCCTTCATCAAGCGATGCCCGCAGATTCTTCCCAACGAAGACACTGGACATGGTTACTCGATCGTCGCCTTTTCCGGTAAACACTTCAATGTCTTGGGCCGCTGCGACGCCCGTCAACGTTAACAAGTCGTTGCCGAAATCCGTCAGAACAAACAAATTCACACTTAGCAAATCAGTAACGTTGATCCGATTGGCCCCATCCTTGGCTTCGATCGAGGTCGTGCCAGCTACGGTACAGCTGCGGACATTGATGATGTCTGCAGCGGTATCGCCAACCAGAGTCAAATTGAAACCAACATTCAGACCCGTCAGAACGGCATCCAACACCCCGAATTTTCCGTCAATCGCAACATCGCCACCAACGATCCAGTTGGTGAGCCGAATCATATCCGAATGGAGCCCGCCCTCGATGAAGACATTGGCACCCACCGCGCTAGGACTCGCTCCGGTCAGCAAGCGATTCGAGCCGTCGCCCAACTTCACATTCAGATCGTTGGCAATCCGCAGATTCGAGATCGCAACAACATCATTTCCACCCGCTAGATCGATTTCTACGGCATTTAATACCATTCGTGGAAAGCGGGCCGAGGCCAGGCCGTTGATCAACGTGCCGTTGCGCCCCGAAACGGTAACATCGCCGTTTGCGTTCTGGGTAATGGCAATATCGTTGGCGGCATTATCGCCAAACACCTTGAGCAAAGCCCCTTCGCGCAACGCTTCCACTTGGTTGCCCCAAGCCGCTGTTCCACTTGCCAATAGACAGCAGCCACCGAAAATGATTTTTCCCCAAAAAATACTCAAACGCGTTTTCATCACAAAGTCCCTTCCTTCGGATTCATGCTTCCGTTCGGATGCGAACGGGCACAGGCGAAATGCCTTGTACACGAGCAAGATGGGACTTCGCCCGCCAATACCGCCACGATTATTCCAATTTTTCTGGCAAAGACTCGCCGGCGGAAGGTCGACGCGTTCCAGACGAGCTGGTCTGTGTCGCAAAAGGGGGCCCTCCAAAGGGTCAGGCTCCTTTTGCGACAGAGCTAAAAAGTGGCTCGGAACACAAAATAGGGCGACTCGGCCACGAAAACCTGGTAAACCTGTGTTTTGCTTCCGGCGGCGTTGGGGTTACAATAGCAGGGGCGTTTGCGGGAAGCTCGCAGGTGACGGAAGCCGTTGCAGCAGTCTCTGGACTCAGGCAACGATCGCGACAGTCACAGGATTTCGGCGACATCCCTCAGCAATGAGTTCGGAACTCTTGCCAGAGCTGCGGAAGGCCGCGTACTCCACACGAACCCCCCCTTCGATTTTGCGAGGAGAACGAATCATGAAGTCGAACCAACAGCCCCCACTCGAATCGTCAGCCGTTCATGTCACGGACATGGTTGTGGAATCTCCAGTAGAGCCGATCGTAGGGTCAAATTTGCCAAATCGACGCCGCTTGCTTGGATTGGGCATGGCTGCTGGCGTATCGCTGTGCTCACTGAGCCTCTTTGGGCAGGAAAAGTCCGAAACGAAAGAAACCCGGCCACTTCAAGACGAAGCCAAGCCCTCTACTGACAAGCCCGCGGCAGGCACCAAAGAAGCGGCAATTGACGAGAAGCCCAAGGACGTAAGTGAAATGACTGAAGAAGAAGTAATGAGCTACGAGCCCAAGTACAACAAGCTGAACAACAGCGAAAAACATGTGATTCAAAACAAGGGAACCGAACGCGCCTTCACGGGGAAGTACACGGACACCAAGGCCGAAGGCACGTACATTTGCCGACAATGCAACTTGCCACTTTATCTTTCCAATGACAAGTTCCACAGCAATTGTGGTTGGCCTTCGTTTGATGACGAAATCCCGGGAGCGGTGAAACGAGTGGTGGACGCCGACGGCTATCGCATCGAAATCCTTTGTTCGAATTGTGGTGGCCACTTGGGTCACGTTTTTGAAGGAGAGCAATTCACCGCGAAGAATACTCGGCACTGTGTGAACAGTATCTCGATGAAGCTCATCAACAAGAATAAAGAAATGCCCGAAGTTATCAAATCGCGTGAGACTCTCTTGCGCGAGTGGACCGAAGCTCAAGAGAAGAAACGCCAAGAAGCCGCCAAGGCGAATGCCGGATCAGCGGGAGACGGTGGCGGTCGATAAGTCGCGTGCGAACCACGTCCGCAGAATCGAGCACCAATCAGGTGTTCGGCTATAGGGAACGACCGAGTGGCGATTGTTGATGCGACGGGGCCGTGAGGTGCGAGCTTCTGGGGGGCAAACGGCCGTGACGCGTCGTCTTGATCCGTGTTGCCGCGAATTGAATATGCGGATTGCCACGGATCGATGAATGACTTCCTTCACTTTGCCCTCTCCCCGTAGCGGATTTCTACGGGGAGAAGGTGCAAAGGAAACTTGCCCAGTTTTCCACAGTGGCATTCTTTAGGACTATCGAGCCGACGTGGACGGGTCGCTTTCGGCTAGTGTCTCCATCAGATCAACCGCAGCTTCCATGTGCTTTTGGTTCGTTACCAAAGTTGATTTGATCCACTCTTGCAACTTACCGGTGCTGTGTCGATGCAGAACGGTTAAAGTGGAGCGACAACTTGCGTGCTTGGCAATTTGCATCCCGATAAAACACTGATCAAACTCAACGCCTTTTTTCGAATTCAGCCATTCCTTGCTGTCTTGCAAACATTGAGTCGAAATCTCTTGCTGCAGTTGCAAGAAATTCACCGACATGTTGTTGTCGGCTACTTGCTTGAAGTTGGTTTCGGTCAATTGGGCAGTATCGGCTTGCTTGGGATCGGCTTGCTTCGCATCGGCTTGCTTGGCATCGGCCTGCTTGGCATCGGCCTGCTTTGCTTCGTTCCGTTTGCTTTGGTCGCTCGCGGCGCCGATCGCCGTGGTTGTGGGCGACAGTGCCTGGAGTTGTTCCACCGCGGTTTGGTGAGACTTCTCTAAAGCAGCGGCAAACGCTTTGACGTCGGCATGGGTTGCCTTGTCTTTGGCAAAGTTTGAAAGCAGGACTTGCTCTTGATCGGCGATCGCCAAGCAGATCGCAAAGATCTGATCTTTTGTAGGCGTATCGCTCGTCGATTGAACGGGGGTCGTTCGAGCCGCAGGATTCTGAGCGCGGGGAGGTTTGGTTTCCTGCGCCGAGAGCGAACTTCCTACGAGGAGAGTTGCCAGTGTTGCGACAGCGAATGATTGGATGTTCATAGTGATGAATCTTTCGTGAATAGAACGTTGGGATGGGGTTCGCACGGACCGTCCGTTTAATAACCCGTTGGAAGGGAAGGCGATGCGATGTCGTCGGATGATTCAGTCTGTGCCGCTCATCGACAACCGTATCGCCAGAAAATGGCTAGACTAGTTGGTGGCCAATTCACGGATGTGTCGGCCGCAATCGATGGCCAAGACTTTGTTCTTGTCGTCTTGGCACGTCGTCATTCGGATGGTCGAACCTTCCGTGAGGTCCGCTAGACTCCCTGGTTTGCCATTGCAGGTGATCTTGGCGTCTTTGGATACGGTGTGTTGGTGTTCCTCGCCTTTGCCACATGTGGAAGTGAGTCGGTCGCCCGACACTTTCACGACTCGGCATTTGCTGCTACCCTCTTCGGGCAGCTTGTCTGATTTGGCTTTCATACGTACTCCTTTGTTTCCCGGCTAACGACCGCCCGCTCGTTTCCCCGCCCAAGTAAGGCGTGCTTAGAAACTCGGGTCAACTTAGCCGACGATGAACTATCGCGGTTCGAGTGGCGAAGACCTATCGAAGAAACTGTGAAAGTGTTGTGGCGGTTGTTGCCACGCACACAAGCTCACGAGACCATGTGCTCGTACGTGACTGCAAGTCCAACCTCATTATCTAAAAGTGAAGTTCCGACGCTCGCCAATTCCATGTTTTCCAACAAGTCGCGCAGCCTGAACAATTCTTGCGATTGCAGGGGATGTCCAATTCGCACGATGATGTTTGCGCAAAGCTCTTTCGGAAGTTGTTTGTGAACATCCGTAAAAAATACGACGGGGATTTTCTCGGTGTGTGCGTTGTCGAGCAACGTTGCCATCACTCCGTCATAGCCACTCCAAAAGATGTCCAATTCCAACACAACCAAATCGGGAACGAATCGGCTCAGGCCGGCATGGCATTCCAAGCCATTCCGTACACTGACGGTGTCGTGTCCAAGGTTCGTCAAGTACGAATCCAGTCGACTCAAAGTGGTGTAATCAGCTCCTGCAATCATGACTCGCATATAGTTGTCCTTCACGCATGCCTGTTCGACGACATCCGAACCGTGTCGTCCTGAAGTAACGATTGTGCCAAGATGGTCTCGAAACTTGAATCGAATATCGAGCCATTCCGCGCTTGGCGGTTTCCGCCAGATAGCACCGCGGAGCTCAAGGGCTATCGGGAACGAGTGATACGTGATACCATAGGCAGGTAGTTAAAGAACATGCCGACTGTTGAAAGCGCGTAAATCATGTCGGAGAATCTTACCCACACAAATACTGTTGGTTTCCCGATTGTTGGGATGGTGGCTTCTGCCGGTGGCTTGGATGCGTTCAAACGATTTTTTAGTGCGATTTCGTCCAATAGCGGCATGGCCTTTGTGTTGATTCCACATCTTGATCCGACCCACGAAAGTTTGATGGTGGGACTGCTTGGCAATTTGACGCCGATGCCCGTTGTGGAAGCACAACAGGGTATGGCGGTCGAGATCAACACGGTTTACATCATTCCCCCCAACAAATTCATGACGATCAACGATGGACAACTGCAACTCAGTGTCCCGCCGTTTCAACTTGGTTGGCAGACTTCTATCGACTTCTTTTTGCGCTCGTTGGCTCAAGACCAAACCGAACGTTCGATTGGGATCGTGTTGTCGGGCACTGGTAGTCACGGGGCTTTAGGGGTTCGTGAAATCAAACTGGTCGGCGGCATGACGATGGCGCAACAGCCCGATACGGCTGAATACGACCAAATGCCACTCAACGCGATTGCAACCGGTCAGGTCGACTGCATATTACCTCCGGAGCAAATGCCGGCCGCGTTAGTCAAATACATCGAGCAGCCTTACCTGAGCAGCGTTGGAAAAGCGATCGCGCCAACGGCCGAGTCGACGGATCTGTTGAATCAAGTTCTGTCGTTTGTTCAAGCGAGAACCAAGTACGACTTTCGCTCGTACCGCAAAGCCATGGTCCTCCGTAGGATCCAAAGAAGGATGGGGCTGGCGCAAATTGATAACATGACGAGTTACCTCACGTTGCTGCACGAACGACCGGAAGAAGCGACGGCGCTCTATCAAGATCTATTGATCAGTGTCACCGCTTTCTTTCGTGACCCAGAAGCATTCCACTTATTGGAGCAGGAGATCGTACTCAATCTGCTGGCCCGCCACGCGGACGGTTCGCCGATACGAGTTTGGGTGCCCGGTTGCGCAACAGGCGAAGAAGCCTATTCGATTGCCATGGTGTTTTTCGAAGGTATTTCGTCGCTGCCGACTCGCGAGACCGAGGTTCCTTCCGAATCGACAGAAGAACAGGGCGCGGCAATTGATGCAAGTCGCGCGGAACCAAACGACGCGCCCCCCGTTTTGCAAGTGTTCGCAAGCGATATCGATAGTGCCGCGATCGAATTTGCCCGCGCGGGGATCTACCCGGCCAGTGTTGTCGTTGATGTTTCACCCGAACGATTGAAGCAATTCTTCGTGCCGGTGGATGACAATTACTATCGAATCAACAAGCAACTGCGAGAGTCGATTGTCTTCTCGCATCAGAACGTGATCGCCGATTCACCATTTTCGAAGCTTGACCTGATCTCCTGCCGAAATCTTTTGATTTATTTGGAGCCGGAACGGCAGCAAAAGGTTATCGCTTTGTTCCACTTCGCGCTGGCCACGAATGGTTATCTACTCTTGGGACCGTCGGAGTCGATCGGCAGAACGAGTGACTTGTTTGCGACGGTTTCCAAAAAGTGGCGCCTGTATCACCGAGTCGGACCAGGGGCTCGTGACTCGATTGGCATTCCTTTGAACAAATCCGACGAGCAGCGTAAGTCGCTGCCCCACCACACGTCGGCCGGAACGCGGTCCAAGAGTCTCAAGGATTTGGCCGAGCGGTTGGTGTTAAACGATTATGCTCCCGCAACCGTATTGATCAGCCGCAAACATGAAATCTTGTACATGACGGGACGTGTGGTGGAATACCTGGAGTTCCCGATGGGGGAGCTAACCAAAGATCTGTTGGCGCTGGCTCGCCCCGGCCTGCGGACAAAACTGCGAATGGCCTGCGTTACTGCGATTCGCGAAGGTCAGACGGTCGTGGACCATGAAGCGCGAGTGAAACGCGATGGACGCTATGTGCCCTGTTCGATTACCGTCCGGCCATTGATGGAACCCAAAGAGGCCGACGGGCTGACCTTGGTAACCTTTCAGGATCGCGATCTCGGCCCCATAAATCTCTCTGCAGCAAATAATGTCGACGAAAGTAATTCAAACGGCTCCATTCAGGGTGACGATTCCGAGTTGGTGCAGCAGCTTGAATTTGAGCTCAAGTCATTGAATGAAGAATTGCACAGCACCACCGAAGAAATGGAAAATTCAACGGAAGAGCTTAAAACCTCCAACGAAGAAATCATGTCGGTGAACGAGGAGCTGCAGTCCGCTAACGAGGAACTCGAAACATCCAAAGAAGAGTTGCAGTCGCTCAACGAAGAATTGAGTACTATCAATAGTCAGTTGCAAGAAAAAGTCGCCGAATTGGATCAAGCAAAAGATGACTTGATCAACTTGATGGCCAGCAGCGACATTGCGATGATTTTTCTGGACAAAGAACTGAATATCAAACGATACACACCGCAAGCTACCTCGTTTCTGAATCTACGTCCTGCCGACCTTGGTCGACCACTCAGTGATATTGCTCCCAAGTTCCCCAACGATCAGATGTTGAGCGAATGTCGAGAAGTGTTGGAATCGCTTGCGCCCATCGAACGAGAAATTCGCACAGATAAATCGAGGTACTACTTGCGGCGAATTTTGCCGTATCAAACGACAGATCACCATTTGGGTGGTGCCGTTGTTGCATTTGTCGATTTGACCCATCAGAAACTGTTGGAGTTGGAACAGCGGGAGAAGGATGCTGCCGCAGTTGCAGCGTTGCACGAAAGCACAGAGCGGCTCGCGGCGATCTTGGACACGGCTGCCGATGCGATTGTCACCTTTGATCAAAGTGGTAAGATTGATAGTATCAATCGAGCAACGGAATCACTGTTTGGTTATTCACGTAAGGAACTGTTGGGGCAACTTATCTCTCAATTAATTCCGTCGATCAATAGCGGGCAATTGAATTCGAGTATTGAAGATCATTTTGAGCACCAGAAGGTTCAGGGCCTGGGCAGCGCTCGCGAAACGGTCGCCCAACGCAAGAACGGATCGACCTTTCCCGTCGATCTGGCGCTGGGTAAAGTGGATCATCTCGGGCTCTTTACCGGTATCGTAAGAGACATTACGGCTCGGAAGAAGTTGCAAGCCCATTTGTTGGAAATCGTCTCGGAGGAACAACGGCGGATTGGGCATGAATTGCACGATGGAACCCAACAAGAATTGACGGGTTTGACCCTGTTCGCTGGTGGACTTTGCGAACTGCTGGAAACCGCGGTGCCCAGCGACCCGGGAGAGGACGAGGAAGACGACCCGCAAGATAAGCAGAATTGGACGCTTGCGGGGCATCGGTTTCAGAAGTTGAAGCAAACCGCAAGCAGGTTGTTGAAAGGCTTGAAGACTGCGAATCAACATGTCCACGAACTTTCACACGGGATCATGCCCGTCCAGATTGATGGCGAAGGTTTGCGATCGGCTTTGGCGGAACTTGCGGAGATGACCAACGGTTTGAACCAAGTGTCCTGTCGCTTCGAGTCGTCGGGGATTAGTTCGATTTCCAGCAACTTGATCGCCACGCAACTCTACCGCATTACGCAGGAGTCGCTCAATAATGCGTTACAACATGGGCGGGCGGACGAGATCCAGATTCGCCTATCACAGCAAGATGATGCAGTCACGTTGGAAATATGTGATAATGGATCCGGATTTGATTCACCACAGTCAACAGAGTCGGAAACTTTAAGGCGCGGCATGGGCCTGCGGATCATGGAATACCGCGCAAGTTTGTTGGGCGGTATCTTGCAAATTGAGCGCAATAAGGGGCCAGGGGTCACGATTCGTTGTGTCATACCAACTAGGAAAGTTTGAACATGAAGCGATTATTGGCATCATCGAGAATTGTTATCGTGGACGACCATCCATTGATGCGAGACGGACTGGCATTGCGGATTTCTTCGCAATCTGACTTGGAAGTTTGTGGTGAAGCGGCCACTGAGGACGAAGCTTTTGATTTAGTGAAAAGTCTAAGTCCCGATGTGGTGATTATTGACATTGCCCTTAAATCGGGCAACGGAATCGAGCTTGTCAAACGAATCCGAGCGCTGAATCCTGTGGTAAAAATGTTGGTCGTTTCGGCGTTTCAGGAATCCTTATACGCGGAACGTGCCCTGCGAGCAGGCGCGCATGGCTATCTCAATAAACAGGAAACAAACGATAAAATAATCGATGCCATTCGCAAAGTGATCAAAGGCGAGCGATACATGAGCGCGGAAATGACCCAACGCATGGTCTCGCAGGCCTTGGGGAAACGTAGCGATACACAAGACCCGATGGAATTGCTCACCGATCGTGAATTGGAGATCTTTCGGCTCATCGGCGCCGGAGTCACCACCGGTGCCATCGCGGAGCAATTATTTCTCAGCACGCACACCATCGACACGCATCGGGAAAACATCAAACGCAAACTAAATGCCAAAACCGGCTCTGAATTGAGCCGTCTGGCCATCCAATCCATGCTGGAAAACGTGTAGTTCTCTGGCGGAATCCGCCACGTTCATTTCACGGCTTGCACCATGCTTTCAGAAACCAAGGTTTCCGACAATGACGGCTCGGCGGACAGGGGCTACAGGCTGACCCCGTCCCGTACGCTGGAAACACTCGGAAAGCACCGGATGCCGAATCAGGAGGGGACTCCCTGAGGCGGCATGATCGTGAAGGAACCCGCCTATGAATCCAATGACCGTGAAGCCAACTTCCACCGTGCCAGTGTCCGAGATGCCATTGTCCGACGGGTCGCCAAATTCTGTGGCATTCGTGACCGTGACGCCAGAAGATATTTTTGCGGAGGCTCCTTCCGTTGATGAACTACGTCGCGCTTCGACTCCGATTTCCGGCCCAGGCCGCATCATTTGGCCTTACGCGATCGTCGTGTTCGGACTCCATGCCTTGTCGCTTTTAGCGTTGTGGCCCTGGCTGTTTAGCTGGACGGGTGTCGTCGCGATGTTCGTTGGTCTTTATTTCTTTGGTGGTCTTGGCGTCAATATGTGCTACCATCGGTTATTGGCCCATCGCAGCTTTGCTTGCGCACCTTGGTTCGAGCGAGTTCTGGTCTACATCGGTTTGTGTTGCATGCAAGACGCTCCCGGAAGATGGGTGGCGGCCCATCGCATCCATCATTGCTTCTCGGATGAAGCACCCGATCCACACAGCCCCATTGGGAACTTCATCTGGGGGCATGTCGGTTGGATGTTGGTTGACAAACATGGTCTGAACAAAATCGCAAATTACGAGAGATACGCTCGCGACTTGTTGCGGCAACCTTTTTACCTCAACCTCGAGCGAAAGGGCGTACCGATCCTGGTATACCTGGGGCATGCACTGCTATTTTTTCTGATTGGCATGGCGATTGGATTT
>JAEUIP010000086.1 GCA_016795075.1 Planctomycetaceae bacterium
GGCGACGTTTGAGATCGTGTTCTTATTGTACTTTAAAACTCTCGAACTTTATTGGGTTGCCGTGGCTGCAGTCGCATGGATCGCCGCTTATGCCTGCTTTGCATTCTTTAGTGAGGCCGGCGAGATGTTGGCCATGGCTTTTGTGTCGCTCAATTGTTTGGCCCAAAGCTGCTTGTCGGATTTCGCCCGGCGACACAGTCATGCTCCTGGGAATGCTCAATTGGCCTACCAACTATCGGCTTCGGCCGTGGGCATTGCCATCGCGATGGCTTTGTCGACGTTACAGACTCTCGCAGGTGTTTGGTGGTTTGCACTTTGCCTTTCGCTGGCCGTCATGCCAGGGATGTTGTTGTGTACCGTGGTCCTAATGAAGCTCCGCAATTTGATGGAAGGCACGAAAAATGAATGAAATGCAGTTTCCTGATCGACCAGAAGACGACGCCAAGAATCGCGAAGGTGATTCACTGTGGTTGGACTTGTTGTTTCCGTCATCGATCGAGATCGCGTCACCACGGGCCTATTGGGTGCCTAACGGACCGCTGGGCTCGGCCCGATTAGCAAGTCACGCCGAGTTAACAACGGTGCGTGACAGGGCTCGGTGTGCACCTGACAAATACTTGCGATTGTTTCAAGGTTACGCAGTCGCGCACGATACCGAGCTGTCGATTGTCGACATGGGGCAGTTTCCGATTCCGTGCGGAGATCAATCTCCGAACACCCTGATTGTTGGTCAGTCGGGTGCAGGAAAAACTCAAAAATTTACATTGCCTGCCGCTTATCATGCGATACGAGAGGGCTGGACCATCGTCTACATCAATATCAAGGGGCAGAAACAAACGCGGATCCTCCAGGAATTTGCTAGATCTGCCGGCCGAGCCCACGAAGTCAAACTACTCGCACCGCGACAATCGCTGCGCAGCCTGAAATGTAGCCTGTTGGAAGGGTGCGAAGAAATCGCGAATGCGAACGCCTTGGCCGCCGCGATGGTGCAATCAATCGATTGGTGCGGCAATCAGGCTGCAGAGTTCTTGGCCCACGCGATTCGGGCCGTTTGTGTTGACTCGCCACTATCCCATCGTCATTTGCTGGAGATTCGCGATGTAGTATTGAGCGGCGACTATAAAAAATTTGCCGAGGCCCACAGTGCGTTTCCGGTCTTGAAGAAATTCGCAGACTACGTCACTTCGGGAAACACGAATGCGGCGACCGTCGTCGCAACGGTGGGTGAAGCAACGGCATTCATCGACTTGACGCGAGAGTTCTTGATGGGCAATGACTTCAGTGTATTGGAGTTTGTCCAACAAGGGGGATTGTGTATCCTGGAGATTGATCAACATTCTGTGAAGCGGCTGCGCCCGTTGGTGACCATGTTGTTGGGCCAGATGATTGGGATGTTTCAGCAGGTGGCGTGTAACGAAGTAAGCGGTTCCATCCCACATAAAACGATCTTCTTTATCGACGAGCTCATGGCGGCAGGACCGATCCCTGGATTGGCCGAAACCTTGCATACCTGTCGCGAGATGGGATTTGCGATAGTGGCTGGCTTGCAGGCTATTCCGCAACTTGGAGCGATCTACGGATGCAATTGGCCAGCCGTGTTGGCAGGGTTCAGTTCCCAGTTGGTGCTCCCTGACGGTTTGGACCCGACGACGGCACAGTATTTTTCCGAGCGTTCAGGCATCGCAACCATTGCGGTGCCAACCTTGTCGCGGCCGCCGCATTTGTCCGGAACCGATAAACGGGAAGCGGAGCGAGACTATCACTTGGTATCTCGGCCAACCCTGTTGCCAAGCGATATTACGTTCGCAGCGGAACATCCGGAGTTAGGACGCCCTGCGACCATACTGTTGGGCGATGGTACCCCGATGTTTCAAGCTTATTTGACACCCGCCTACAAGGAAGAATCCATCGCTCGCTTGATGGCTCGTGCGACAATCGTCAGCCCACAGAATGAGGACTCACTCAATCTGAACGTGGCTTGTTCCCCGAAACGACTCACCCACAAGCCAACGGTCGACGCCCTCGTTGGTTTCCCCAGGCTAGTGTTCCCTGAAGGCCACTTTCGCATTCAGTTAGTTGAGATCGGTTCAAATCCACAGCAGGTGCTACGAATTCTTAGCAAACTGTTAGGTAGGAAAATGCGATTGATTCAACTTTTGTCAAAGTCACTCCCGCTCGATTTGGGGTACTGCGCGACGTCGGCAGCGGGGCAAGTCGTCCTAGCAGTGATTCAGATTGCTGGTGGAGCGGCCCAACTAATTCCGGTACGTGACCGAGCCTGATGCTTTGTCCAGCGTGTTATGGCGTATCGGAGTTTACCCGCAGTCTGGTCCTTTCAAATAGAACCATAGCAGCAGTGAACCCGTACACTGTTCCAGCCGAACTCCATGGCGGGATCCGCCATGATTGTTTCAGGGCTTGCTCGATTCGAAGGGTACGTGACGAATCGTACAATCTCGACGCGTCCTGCGGGAGTCGGTGCTTTCGAGGCATCGCCAACTCAGGCCAACCCAGGGCCCATCCACTTGGCTTCGTCCTAAAAGAGTTTAACGCAATCCGGTCATGTCTTTTTGTCCGGAATTTCGAAGGCCGACCAAAAGGTCAGGCCCCTTTAGGATCAAGCCTGGTGGCGACGACTCGGAATTTGCTCAAAAATCGTCCGCAATGCTTTGTCGAACTTTGATTCGTAAGTAACGGCGCTTGCCATAGCGTGGTTCCACATGGGAATATCCGCGTTCGGGCAAGCGCAGTTCCCCCATTTCTTATGCTTGACAAGGCACTCGATTTCCTGAGTCACTTTCAGTGTTAAGGATTTCGGAGCAAATGATTGGTGGAGTACGAGTCACATGCTGATTTCGGGACCTCGTGTTCGCAGCCAAACGAACGGTGCGATGAAATGAAAATAGAACGTTAACGATGAAGAGGCGAACATGTTAGGTACAATCTTGCTGATCCTATTGGTGCTCATCCTGCTGGGAGCGATGCCCAATTGGAACTACAGTCGAAATTGGGGTTACGGACCCAGCGGCCTGTTGGGGGTCGTCGTCGTTGTGCTCATTGTTCTCTTGCTGCTTGGGCGTATTTAGATAAGAATTCGTCTGCGTGAATCGTTGATTACGCCACGGCTGTTCCGTTGCTCGACATCCATTTATGGCGAGCGATGATGGTTTGTGTCCATGGAGTTACATTGATCGTTTGGAATGAAGCGAAAACTTGACGAAACCCGCCCATGCATCGCCCAAGAACTTGGTCCTCACCAATTGGTCTAGCCATGAGCAAATTGGCTTGTCGGCAGCCGAGGTAAGTTCGCTTCGCGCACGGTATGGCTGGAATGAACTGGCCAAAATCGCTTCCGAGCCGCTTTGGAAAAAGTTCTTAGCTCAATTCAACGATGTATTGATATGGCTGCTGATCGTGGCCGCGGTTATCTCCGCTGGTATGGGACAATGGACGGATGCCACCGCGATCGTCACCATCGTTTTGCTCAACGCCATCTTGGGTTTCTATCAGGAAGGAAAGGCCGAGGCCTCCCTAGCTGCCCTGCAGAGTCTGGCGGCTCCGAAAGCCAAAGTCGTCCGTGATTCGCAACTTCTATCGATCGCGGCTCGCGAGCTTGTGCCCGGTGACCTCATCGAGATTGCGGCGGGTGACCGGGTCCCGGCTGACGTCCGGTTGCTGACCACGTTTGTGATGCGAATCGAAGAAGCAGCGCTGACCGGGGAGAGTTTGCCGGTCGAGAAAGATGCATCGCTCGTTCTGCCCGAGGCCACGCCCTTGGCCGATCGCCGAAATATGGCGTATAGCAGCACGGTACTTACCAACGGACATGGTCGTGGCGTTGTCGTGGCCACCGGAATGGACACGGAGATCGGAAGAATCGCAGGCTTGTTTCAAAAGCTTGAGCGAGAGCCCACACCGCTGCAACTCCAGTTGGCGAAAATTGGTCGTTCCCTGGTGATGCTCTGTTTGTTTCTCGTGGGCGTCATTTTTCTCCTGGGTGTGCTTCACGGCAAGTCGTGGCTGGATGCCCTGTTATCTTCCATCAGTTTGGCTGTCGCGGCCGTGCCGGAGGGTTTGCCCGCAGTGGTTACGACGGCCTTGGCGCTTGGTCTGCAACGCATGGCCAAACGCCACGCGTTGGTTCGCAAACTGCCCAGTGTCGAGACCCTGGGGTGCGTCTCCGTGATTTGCTCGGATAAAACTGGAACGCTGACGTACAACCAGATGACGGTGCGTGAACTGCGGGTGGGGCGCATTGAATATCACGTGTCGGGCTCCGGTTACGGACCGGAGGGCGAGATTGCTCGGGTTCTGGCCGACGCTCCGCTGTTGGACACACCATCTGATCAAGATTTGCAAATGGCCTTGAGAGTCGCGGCGTATTGCAATCACGCTCAGGTTCGATTTAGCGAGACCGATGATCAATGGATCGTGATCGGCGATCCAACGGAAGGGGCATTGGTGGTTCTGGCCACGAAGGGCGGTCTGAAGACGCTTGAAACAAAGCCAACGATCGTACACGAGCACCCATTCGATTCGGACCGCAAGTTGATGTCGGTCTTGTGCCAAGATGATTCTGGGCAGCGAGTTCAATATACCAAAGGAGCGTTGACCGAGGTTCTCAAGAACTGCCTCTCGGAGCGATGGGACAATCGAGTGATCGGGCTGACCGACGAACGCCGAAGCGTTATTTCCGCAGCCAATGACGCGATGGCGTCGCGTGCCTTACGAGTGTTGGCATTGGCCTATCGTAACGATACCGGGCGTGAAGCGACGATCGAGGAAAAAGGCTTGACATTCGTGGGTTTGGTTGGCATGCTCGACCCACCACGCGCCGAAGTAAAACAGGCGGTGGAACGTTGCCGTGACGCGGGGATTCGACCGGTGATGATCACGGGAGACCATCCTGCTACGGCAAGAGCCATTGCACGGGAACTGGGGATCGCAGTCGAAGCCGATCGTGTGGTTACCGGTCAAGAACTGAACGAAATGTCTGACGACGATCTGGCGACGGCCATCGAGGGCATCGCCGTTTACGCGCGAGTTGCACCCGAGCACAAATTGCGCGTCGTGCGCGCGTTGAAGTCGCGCGGCGAGATTGTTGCTATGACCGGTGATGGCGTGAACGACGCGCCCGCCGTGAAGGCGGCGGACATCGGCATCGCGATGGGGATTACCGGAACCGACGTCACGCGCGAAGCGGCGGCAATGGTGCTCATGGATGATAACTTTGCTTCCATCGTCAATGCGGTCGAAGAAGGCCGCGCCGTCTACGATAACATTCGCAAGTTCCTCATATATTTGCTGTCGTGTAACGTCGGTGAGTTGATGCTCATGCTGGTTGCATCGCTACTTGGGTGGCCAATTCCCTTGTTGCCCGTACAACTCTTGTGGATCAACTTGGTGACCGACGGACTGCCGGCCCTGGCTCTTGCGATGGAACCACCAGAGCCTGGCCTGATGCAACGTCGGCCGCGACCGGAAACGGAACCGATGTTGTCTCGGTCGGTGACACTTACGGTGCTTGGTCAGGGCCTGTTGTTGGCCTTCGTCGGGCTGGCGGCCTTTTGGCTGAGCTACGGCCAAGAGAGTGACCTCGCGCAAGCCCGCACGGTGACGTTCTGTGTCCTTGTTTTTGCGGAACTGTTTCGCGCTCTGGCGGCTCGCAGTCAACGATGGACGTTTTGGCAGCTTGGTGTGACGACAAATTGGTATATCTTCGCCGCCGTCGTCGTTTCGATCTTGCTGCAAGTGGGAGTCATTTCTTTTCCATTGACTCGGTCGATCTTTCACGTCACAAGTCCAACTTTGGCCGAATGGGGCTTGTTGTTGGGACTCGCACTGGTTCCTGTCACGATCATTGAGTTGGTCAAAATAGGCCGCAACTTTGGGGCTCGGGCTTAACGCATGATTCAAAGGGTGACCTGCGGCGCAGTGTGTCGCCTTCCCGTCTTGGTTAGAGCCGCCATGTCTATTAGGTGAATGGCGCAATCACAATAGTTGAATGGGAACGCAAGACGGGACCTGTGCCGGAAACTGGAATTCCCAAGAGATCTTATTGTGCCAACGACCTCCAAGAGGCTTGTCGCCAAACTTTCTAGACATCGCCTGAATAAAATGGATGCTTAGTGGCGAGCGGCGAACTATTTGGCTGTCGGACCACGATGACATTCGCCAGTAAGGATTGGACATGCCCGGAATTTGGGAATGGAAGTGGGCTGGCAAGATTGGCTTATGCTAGTGAATTGACTGGATCCACCTGCAAGGCATCCAACGATATCTTTTTGTATTCGTCCAGGTTTTCTCGCAGCCTATCGTCGGGGCGGTTGGCACTCACTTCATTGAGGGCCGACGTTTCAAGCGTTGGTCGCGCCCAACACGGCAATGGTGTGAAGGAGAACGCGAGTCGTCAGTGATGATCCGCCGCGAACAGAATCGCATCATCTCTCATCGGTTAGTGAGAGCAGAGGCGCTGGTAGATGTCGCTACCGAATATTAAGCGAAGTCTCTATGTCGCTTGATTTGCTCTCCCGCCAAGATATCAGGTGCGGGATGCAATGCGATGGAGAGCCTCAAGGTTCAATTGCAACCGGCAGTTGGGATGTTCTAAGGAAGTTAAATGATGTCTGAGACAAACTCCGCAGTTGCCGTTTTTGCAACTCACGCGAAGGCCGAAGCGGCCATTCATGTGCTCCAACAAGGCGGCTTCGACCTGACGAAGTTGTCGATCGTCGGCAAGGATTACCACACCGACGAACATGTTGTCGGATACTACAACGCCGGTGATCGAATGAGGTATTGGGGGACCGTCGGTGCTTTGTGGGGTGGATTCTGGTCGCTACTTTTCGGATCGGCTTTCTTCGCGATTCCTGGATTCGGCCCTGTCTTAGTGGCAGGCCCGCTGACCGTTTCCATTATCAGTGCACTCGAAAGTGCGGTTGTGGTCGGTGGCATTGGTGCGCTCGGTGGGGCGTTGGGAAGTATCGGCATCCCGAACAATAGCGTCCTGCAATACGAAACAGAACTCAAGAATGGCAAGTTGTTGCTTGTCGTGCACGGTACGCCCGACGAAGTGGAACACGCGGCCAATATTCTGCAGTCAGCCAATATAACCGCTACGGTACATGGTAGTCCCGCCATGGTTTCGACCTAATATTCAGGATGCCGGATATGTTGAATCTTGATTTATTTCCTGAAGATATGAAGACATCGACCCAAGTGGAACCGGGCGGGTTTCCACGATCGTTCGAGTCCGACAGTCAGGTGGTGGAATCGATTCAGCAGATTGCGATCGAACGTTGGGAGAACGAGGGCGGAGAAGTCGGGCTGTCTTTGTTTTCTCAACGGAAGCGATCGTCAGTGCGGCATGTTCGTTAGATTGCTCGTTTTCCGACTTGTATCCATTTTCCTCATTTTAGAAAGACCCAATCAATGTACGAAACTACTCACAACAGAGTCAGCCATGAAATTCAGGATCACGCCGAGGGGAGCATGACTCGCCTGATTGAAAACCAAGTCGCCAAGCTCCCATCCGACATTTGGTTTGGGGCGGCACTTGGTTCGATGGGATTGGCCTTGTTCTTCAAGTTGACCGGGAAGACAGACCATTCCCTATTCGTCGGTCAATGGGCGGCACCTTTTTTGCTGATTGGTGTCTATTTGAAGCAAGTCAAGATCGGTGGCTCCGATCGTGTGCACCGCGACCGTTGATCCATGCCGATCAATTTGCTGGAGCCCACGAACTTCCGACGCGAGCGGCTGGGACAACTGTGTTCTACTCCAGCCGATCGCGCCGTTCGTAGTGCCAGGGCTTTGCCTGACTACACTCGATCATTCCGGCTTGTTTCCAGAAGAACTTGAGTGACGGTCAGGACAATGGGGCCCAAGAGAACGCCGCTTGGACCGTAGACAATCATTCCACCGACGACTGAAATGAAGACCAAGACGGTGTGGGTTTGCAACCGTTTGCCTACCAATACTGGGCGAAGCAAGTTGTCCACGATAACGATCGCTAACACGCCCAAAACGACCAACGCAATCGCCTTGCCCCAGCTACCTTCGAGGACCAAGAAGCCCGCGGCTGGACCCCAGACCAATACGGCACCCGCAACCGGAGCGAGCGCCAAACAAGCCATCACCAACCCCCAAAGAAACGGAGCTGGTAAACCAAGGAACCAGAATGTGCCTCCCAGCATGACTCCTTGGATACCGGCGACGATGAAGCTGCCATAGACCGTCGCATCGATCGTGTCCTTGACGCGGTTGTACAGCACGGACATTTGCCCAGCCGTCAACGGTGAAAATCGGCAGAGCCCACTCAAGATCGCATCTCGATCGCGTAACAGGAAGAACAGCAAATAGAACGTGAGAAATAAATCGATCAACTGATAAACGGAGTTTTTCAGGATCGACATCGTGATGCCGCTAATGGCCTCGGATAACATCTTAGCGACTTCTGATAGATCCAACCGCTGCTCCAGTTGTTCGATTGCCGAAGCTAGTCTTGGTCGCGAAGAAAAGTCTTGTCGCCATTCACCAGATTCAAGTTTTTCGACGACGAGCACTGCGCCGTTGGCTGCCTGAGATGCGAGTTGTTGAATTGCTAAAGAAGCCGGGACGACCACAACGAGCCCAAGCAAGCACGTCGTGGCCAGGGCACATAGGCCCGGACGCTGAAACTTCGCCTCCAGCCACTTCTGGACTGGGGTAGCCAATACGGCTAAGCCAATTGCCCATGTAACCGAAGGGACGAATGGCAAGGCAATCAAATAACAAAGGTACGACCCCAACAGAGTCGCAGACAAGAAAAACGCCGTATGAATATGGCGGGGCGATGCCCAATCGGCGTCGCGTTCCCTCGCATCGCCACCGCCGTTCGGCGAACTTATCATTCCGGAGCCACTTGCGAATGGGCTTCGACGAACCACAGCATCTTGTCGATGCCCCGAGAAATTTCGGTGAAGATGTCGGCGGTTCCTGCGTCTTCTAACTCATTGGCTTCGGAGATCATTTTGCGAACCTCGCTGCCAAACGTGGACAGCGCTCGCGTTGCTGTGTCGATGTGTGTCGTTCCGTCGGCGATTGCTGCCGTGTAGTCGGGCAATTGCGTCGCAGCGGTGCAACTTCCCAGCGTTCCTTGTGCGATTCCACCGAATTGCACGATCCGTTCGGCAATGGTATCGACATAGCCCTCTGCTTCTTGGTAGGCCCTGTCAAACAACTCATGCAGAGCCATGAAGTTAGAGCCTTTGATATTCCAATGCGTTTGCTTCATTTGCATTTGAAGATCGATTGCCGAAGCCAACAGCTGGTTCATGGATCGGGTCAGTTGGACTCGTTGATCAAGTGACGTATCGTTGGCAGTTGGGTACAGTTCAACGATTTCATCAACGATTCCGATAGATTTTCTCATTGTGGATTCCTTCATAACATGAACTGAGGCACTTTGCGCCGAAGTGTTTTTTCGACTTCGACATTCTCCACTCATGGCGATTCGGAAGGCATCGAGAATTCGCCTACTGTATCGTGGCGGATTTCTTGATTGCAGTCCGGGCTCAGGTTGAACAGGAGGTAACAGAGGAAACAGAGATGTGAACTATTCACCGGCGGAACGGTATGACACATGACAACATAAATGCGGCCATCGTGCCCGGGCTCCGTTTGAACAGGAGGTGACGGAGGAAACAGAGATTCGAAAAATAGTACCATTGCTGTCCTCTGTTGTCTCCGTTTTCTTCTGTTCAATTGCTTCCCACCTTTTAGCATTGAAGGCTCAACCGATGCATTCGAGATCTTTACTGGCGAACGGCATGACTCATCTTGCCCGGACACAGGTTTAACAGGAGGTAACGGAGGAAACAGAGATTCGAAAAATAGCAAAATTGCTGTCCTCTGTTGTCTCCGTTTCCTTCTGTTCAATTGCTTTTCACCTCTTAGGATTGAAGGCATCAACCGATGCATTTGAGATATTTACTGGCGAACGGCACGACTCATCGCGCCCGTGTTCAGGTTGAACAGGAGTTAACAGAGAAAACAGAGATTTGAAAGATAGTACAAATGCCATTCTCTGTTGTCTCCGTTTCCTCCTGTTCAAAGGCTTTGCACGTTTTAGAATTGAAGGCTCAACCGATGTATTTGAAATATTCACTGGCGAACGGCGCGATTCATGACATCATCAAATCGACCAGCTTGTCCGGGCTCAGATTTAACAGGAGGTAACGGAGGTAACAGAGATTGGAAAGCCTGTACAATTGCTTTCCTCTGTTGTCTCCGTTTCCTTCTGTTCCAACGCTTTTCGGCTCTTAGAATCCAAGGACTGACCGATGCATTCGAGATTTGCACAAGCCAACGGCATGACTCACGACATCATCAACGCCGCCATCGAGGTGCACCGAACCATGGGGCCAGGATTGCTGGAGTCCATTTATGAATGGTGTCTGACGAAGGAGTTGGAACTTCGCGGATTTCCCGTTCGAAATCAGCGAACTGTAATGATTCGCTACAAAGAGTTTCAGCGCGAAGACCCGTTGAAATTCGATTTGCTCGTAGCCGACTGTTTGTTGGTTGAAGTCAAGGCGGTCGAAGCGGTGCATCTGATTCACAAGGCACAGTTGCTGAGTTACATGAAACTGCTCGATGTGCCGTTGGGCCTGATTATCAATTTCAACGTACTGAAACTGACCGACCGCGTGTCGCGACTAATTCTGCCAAGGGCGCATTTGGAGTGCTGAAGACGAAGACATGGAACAGGAGGGCGCAGAGGGAACGGAGATTTGAAAGGCGGGGTTGAAGACGAAGGCATGGAACAGGAGTTCAGAGACGGGACAAAGATCTTGATGACTGGGTTACTGCCTTTCTCTGTGTCCTCCTGTTACTTCTATAGCCTGCCGACCATAGACCTTCGGAACCTGTACATTTACCGGGCAAATGGAATCCCGTAACGCAAGGCTGTTTGTCCATGCCGAACCAGTGGATCAGTCACGGTAGCCGCTGTTTGTCCGGCGGCCCCGGGTGGTATTCCTGCCCGGGGCGTTGCAGGCGTTTACTCCCCGCCGACGTATTTTCTTTCGAGGTCTTCGATTTGCGAAATGTAGCGTTGGTAGTCGTCGCTACCAGAAGCCGAGTAGTTCAAGTTTTTGAACAAACCGGTCAATCGCGTGAAGAACTCGCGGACTTGTTCTTTGTCGCGGAATTGGTACTGGCGGTCGATCAATCGCTTGCACAACAAGAACATGGCTTTCTGACGATCCTTCGGAACCGTTACGTCCACCTTATCGAACGCGTCTTGCTGCAGATAAACCATGTCCAAGAACAGGGCCTTTTGATAGGTCACAAAGTCGTCGGTCGTGATGCCTTCTTCACCGGTCACCTGCATCATTCGCAGAATATCGTTGCCTTGACGCAACAGGCTATGCATCTTGGTCACCGACTTGGTCCAATCCGGGGCCAAGTGCCGATCAAAATACGGTTGCAATTGTTCGCGGTAGCGTGACCACGAAATCAAGGGATCAATCGCGGGATAAAATCGCTTGTAGGCTCGTTCGTACGATAGGCCCAAAAAGCACTTGACCGTTCCCAGCGTGGATTGGGTCACAGGTTCTTCAAAGTTACCACCCGCCGGCGATACGCTGCCAACCAAAGTCAGACTCCCCGTCGAACCATCTTGCAATTTCAAGACGCCGGCCCGTTCGTAAACGCTCTTGATGGCCGAGTCCAAATAAGCAGGGAACGCTTCTTCACCTGGAATCTCTTCCAAGCGGCCTGAGGTTTCGCGCATGGCCTGGGCCCAGCGCGACGTAGAGTCGGCCAGCAGCAGGACGTCCAAACCCATCTGCCGATAGTATTCGCCCAAGGTGATGCCGGTATAGATGGAGGCTTCCCGAGCGGCTACCGGCATCGAGGAAGTGTTGCAGATGATGATCGTGCGATCCATCAGCTTGCCGCCCGTGCGGGGGTCGATCATTTCGGCAAATTCGTGAATCGTTTCAACCACTTCGCCGGCTCGTTCTCCGCACGCCACAACGATCACAACATCGATCGTCGAATAACGCGCCAACAAGCCCTGGGTCACGGTTTTGCCCGCACCGAACGGACCGGGAATACAAGCCGTACCGCCGCGCGCGATCGGAAAAAACGTATCGACAATCCGCATCGTGGTGGTCAACGGTTCGCTCGGAAATTGCCGCTCGACCGTACGTTGTCGCAATAGTGTTTCGGGAATGGAACGCCGCACGGCCCAGGTTTGGGTCATCGTCCAATCGTGCGTCTTGCCAGCCGAGTCCTTCACCGTCAGGATCGTTTCCTTGATGGTTCGCGGACCCGAAAAGACAGCAACCACTTCCACCGATTCACGGAGATCAAATGGGGCCATCAATTTGTGCGTGATATTTCGTTCGGGGACAGTCCCGAGCACTTGGCCGGTTCGAATCTTATCGCCAACCTTCACGTGGGCAGTAAACTCCCATTGGCGAGTCACATCCAACGGGTAAACGTCCTGCCCGCGTTTGAGAAAAAAACCGTCTCGTTCGGCAAGGGTCGTGAGCGGGCTTTGGAGCCCGTCGAAGATCACCCCCAACATCCCAGGTCCTAGGGTCACGGACAGCAGTTGTCCCGATAGTTCCACACGATCGCCACAACGGACACCGTAGGTTTCCTCGAAGACTTGCAAGTCGGCAATCTTGCCGTAGATCCGGAGAACTTCCGATTTAAGACGTTCTTCACCGACGATGACGTAAGCGACTTCGTTTTTCATGATCGGGCCGCCGTCGGTTTCGACGGTGACAATGTTGCCATTGATCCCAATCACGTGCGCGCGAGTCTTGCCGTGGCCCGAACGAAGATCGGATCCGTTATTCGGCTGGTTCGAAGAGATGAGCGTGCTCACCGAGTGTCTCCGTAATCAGGGTTTCAAAGCGCGCCTTACCAGCGGCTTGGTCGAGGCTCGTCCAGCGATCGATGATCTCCCAACGAGCCAAATAAATTAATAACGCCTCGAACGAAAACATATCCGTCGGGGCCAACTCTTCCAGTTCACGATAGTTGAAATCAAATATAATCCGCTGAGCTTCCAACGCTTGGCCTTCACCCACCAGTTGATCAAAGCGGCCGATCCAAGGATAAACCGTCTGCAATTGGAACTGCGGATGACTGTAGTCGCGCTGAATCCGTTCGATCCATTGCCCGACGCCAGTGGGAGCCGACATGCCGGCGCGTCGGCGACGCACGGCCGCAATGATCGTGCGAGTATCCATTCGTCGGCGGATCAGTTCCAGCAAGAACGAGTTCGAGATTTCCGAGATCAGTTGTTGATACGAATGGGCAACATCGTCATCCGTGCGATCCAACAACTGGCGGTCCCAATGAACGAAGTTTGTCCATTGATCGACCACGGCTGCATCGTCCGGTTCCAACATCTGCAGCCGTTCGTTCAGTCGGTGTTGACTGATCGGCGGTCGCTCGACATCGAATCGCAACGGCAATCCCGGCAAGCTCGCGATCAAGTCGTAATAGGTTCGGCGACCCACAATTAGACTTCCTGTTGCATCACGGCGCGGTAGCGGGGAGCCAAATAACGCATCAGAACCGATGTGATCGTGTGATCGGTCAACTCCAACTGCACGTCATCGTCCAGTAGTTTGATGCGGACGCCTTCGCCGGACTCCTCCGAAACGCCAAACGTCAAACCTTCACGCAGCACGTCGGCGGTCAAGCCGAGCACGAAGGCAGCCAATGATCCGGGCTTCACATCGCGAACTTCTTTTTGAAGTTCTTCCGAACTCACTTGCGTACTGGGCAATTGGAGCAACAGTTTTCCCGCGGAGTCGCTGGGGCGAGTCTTCGCAGCTAGTTCCAGGATCATTTGCTCCAGAAGTTTCTGATCCGACAAACGATGCTTCACGAACTGACGCAGCCGATTGCGGAACTCGTCGTGGCAGGCTTCGCGTACGCTTAGGATCACGTCGCGGCTGGCCATTCGCAGGGCGGCTTTTCCACTGGCTTCAAACTCAGCGGCTTGACCGCGAGCATCGGCTAGCAACTTTTCGGCTTCCGCTTTGGCTCGATCCAAGATTTCCATGGCTTGAACACGGGCATCGGAAACCAAGCGTTCAGCTTGAGATTGGCCGGCGGCCACACCTTCATCGCGCAGTTTGTCCAGCAATTCCTGGACCCCTTGGGCCGAAGGATTCGTTGTAGCGGGCATGTACAATTCCTTGTTTCTACTTCGGGATACTACCGGACAAAACCAATGCGAAGATGAACGCAAACACCGCAAAGCCTTCGACGATGGCCGCCGGGGCTACCGAGAGACCAAACACTTCTGGCTTGCGTTTGCTAACACTAATTGCGGAAGCGCAACATGCCCCTTGGTAAATGGCACTGACCATGAGGGCCACACCACAAAGCACTCCCAGCACAAAAATGCCCGGGCTGTTGGCGGCGGTGATGGTCATCGGCAGCGGAGTTCCGCCTTCGGGTGTTGCGGGCGTTGCCGCTGTTTGCAACGCGAACATCACAACGATCCCGTAAATCATCTGTGACGACGGCAATGCCGACAAACCAATGTACCGGCCATAGCCGCCTTCCAAATCCAGCATCGCACCGCAGGCTGCTTGCCCGGCTCGGGCGCAACCGAGGATACTGCCCACGGCACCAAGGGCCGTCGGAGCGAACAGCCCAATCCAACCTAAGATCAATAACCAGTCCATCTCTATATCGCCTTCTTACGAAATGCCCGAAACGGATGACCTTCTTCCGTTAGGCTCCAATTGAAAAATTCGATGCAATTCAAGCGCAAGCCGTGAACCACACCACCCATGATGCCCAACACGATGTTGACACCATGCCCCAATATCAAAACCAGCAAAGCCAACAACATACCAACCCCAGGAATCTGCTGCATGCTGCTGGCCATGTCATTAAAAGTCACTGCCAATTGAGCGCTGGCAAACCCCAACGCAAACAATCGCAAATAACTGAGAATGTCGCCAAACGCCTGACTGACTTTGGTTAGACCCAGCAAGCCATCGACAATTCGCCAAACCCAATCCAACGGCTTTGCGCCGACTAAAGGTCGTGAGCTACTGAAGAGAAACACAAGCGACAAGCCAACGACGACGGCAACTTGGCCGATCCATTTGAACTGCGGCTGAAATGCGGCTGGCGATTGTCCCCAACTAGCGGCCAGCCAAATGGTGGCCTTGTTCGTTTCTTCCGAAAATAGTCCCCAGAAGTAGCCACCTAAAATCCCGAGCACCCAGCCAATGGCGACCCAAGACGTGTTGCTTCCGCGCTGTTGCCAAGCGGTCACAACATTGGCCAGCGCCAAGTGAACCGCTCCAATTCCCAATGACAACATCATCATCGCGTCTTTGTGATTGACGAACGGTTGGCCTTCAACTTTCAATTGCATCCACTCGAGACCGGCCGGTGTCGCTCCAAAGTAGCTACCTGCCAAGACGCCATAACCGATCGTGGCCAAGATCATCGCGGTCATCAGGTTTCGAAGACTGCGGGATTCCGGCGAGCCACTAAGATATCGCCAGCCAAACAGCAGGCCCGCCAAGAAGATCGCCCCATAGGCAGCGTCCGATACGATCATGGCAAAAAAGATCGTAAACGAGAGGAACATGATCCAAGTCGGATCCCAGGAACGATACGGTGGCGTGATGTAAAACGTCACTGCACCTTCTGCGCCAGCCACCAACGAGGGATTCTTCAATAGCGTCGGCGGTAGTTCGTCCGGTTGCGGGTCTTGAACCATCAACGCCAGTCGTTTCTTCCGGGCGAAATCCTGAATCGCCGGAATCGTTTTCTTGGGAGCCCAGCCTTGCAGCACAAACAGTTGAGGATCCGTTAGTGTCCAACCAGCTGCCGACAAACGCGAAAGAAGATCGTCCGTCTCGTTGAGGTCTCGGCGCATCAATGTAAGCCACCGAGTCAATTCCGCTCGTTCCCACTGCACTTTCTCAAGTTCTTCGCCGACCGAATTGGACTCGGTTTGCACCTCGGACAGGGAGCGCCGAGGTAGTGACTTAGGCGGCCACGGAAGTTTGGGCTGATCCGTGCTCAGCACGACGACGTGAGCTTGTTGTGACTCGATTCGGATCAATTGCCATGGCAGTCCGGACTTTTCTAGTGTCGCCAACTCTCGTTCGGGAATCACGTAAAACCACAGCCTTACGCCTTTGGTTTCACTTAGATCTGGCCAGCGAAATTCACCCCAAGGGGTCAGGGCTTCAATTTCTTCACCCAATTTATCCTGTCGATCACTCAGCTCGTCACGGCGTTTCTGATTCGACAACGCCAAGTTGGCAGCGCCCAAACAATCCAAGCCTTCGCTGTACTGATTCCGCTGGTTCGAGTTCTGAACTGGGCAAGCTTCCAAGTAGCGAATGGCTTCATCGACCAGGGTTCGTTCGGCGTGCTCCAATGGCTTGGCCGCATCCTGGCCGGATAAGTTTACCAAGTGCAGGCAACCCAATTGCTGCAATCCGCCGACGACTGCGTCGCGGTCTGATAAGGAACCGTAGAATGTCACTTTTTGCAGTGGAACAATGGCCATACGCTGGAGTGCCTATTTCTACCTTTCCTTTTTGCTGGCTTTGTTCTTGGCGATCTTTGATCGCACCACCGCCGCACGCTCTTGATCTGACAAGAAAATCACGATCTTGCGGATACTGGCTTCCGATTGCGGGATCAGCACTTTTTCGAATAAGTTTACCCGCTGAGTGATTTTTCTCGCCGCATGATCCAGCAACTTGACTCTTTGCCGCCGAACCTGCAATAGAATTCGTTGTTCAGCGATCGTCTTCAAGTTGTCGATCAAAAGATCGACCCAAAATGGCATCACCATTCGTGAATAGTCGGCCAGTGCAAATCGGACGGCCTTGGCGACCGGCAAACGCGTACCAACCAAGTTCTCTTCCACAATCACGACTTCTTCGACCCGAATCAGGCTGCCCAAATTTCGGGTTCGCATGGTGCTACTGCCCAACAAGGGGTAGGTCTTCGACACCAAGGCTTCCAATTCGGAGTAAACGGTCTCCGATTCTGCCAACTCGGCTCTTGCGACCTTCAACGCAGCCAACAACTGCTGACGCTTGAGATCCAGCGACGGCAAAAACTTCTTGTAAGTCTTTAGCTCATCCCGAGTCCGTTTGAGGGTCGTCTTGTTGAGAGCCAACTTCATGAAGCGGCTCCTTGAGGTTCGGTCGAACCGCTTCGTCGAAAATATTTCGCGATCAAGTTGTCACGCATCAACAACTCTTCCGGGTTGAAACACTCGGCCATCGTTGTCCAGCACAAGTCCAACGCATCGTTCAACGGCAGAGCGACATTGATGTCCATAAACCGTCGCTGGAACAACTCGCCAAATTTCAATAGCTTGTGATCCAGCGGCGACAGGTCAAACGCCATTTGTTGTTTCTTCTCGGCGTCTTTGGCCCCGGAATAGAACCGAATCATCGTGTTCATCACCTGCGAGTGATCCTCGCGTGTCACCGAACCAATTACTTGCTGCTTCAACCGGGACAACGAACCAAACGGATCGATCATTCCCCCGTGCAAATAGAATTGGCCTTCCGTGATATAGCCCGTGTTGTCAGGCACCGGATGCGTCACATCGTTGCCCGGCATCGTGGTCACGGTCAGGATCGTTACCGAACCAGCGCCCTTATAATCGCAAGCTCGTTCGTAACGAATTGCCAACTGACTGTACAAGTCGCCCATGTACCCACGATTCGAAGGGACGCGTTCCATGGCCACGCTCTCCAATTTCGCCGCTCGTGACGTCGAGACGCTGCTGCATCCCGCGACCAACCTTGCGACACACCGCACGACCGGACCGCTGCTGTTCGAGCGCGCCGAGGGCATCCATATCTACGACTCG